>NZ_JBHXSY010000028.1:0-93489 GCF_042715295.1 Streptomyces sp. NPDC058701
GAAGAGCACCAGTACCGAGGTCAGCAGGATGTTCCAGGTGAAGATCGGCATCCGGAACATGGTCATGCCGGGCATCCGCATGCAGATGATCGTCGTGACGAAGTTGACCGAGCCGAGGATCGTGCCGAACCCGGAGAGCGCCAGGCCCATGATCCACATGTCGCCGCCGATGGACGGAGTGCGTGTCGAGCTGCTGAGTGGCGTGTAGGCGGTCCAGCCGAAGTCCGCGGTGCCGTTCGGAGTGAGCAGACTGCCCACGACGATGAGGCCGCCGAAGAGGAACAGCCAGAACGACAGCATGTTCAGCCGCGGGAACGCCACGTCGGGGGCCCCGATCTGCAGCGGCATGATGGCGTTGGCGAAACCGGCGAAGGTGGGGGTCGCGAAGAACAGCAGCATGACCGTGCCGTGCAGGGTGAAGATCTGGTTGTACTGCTCGTTGGACACGATTTGCATGCCGGGCCGGGCCAGCTCCGCCCGCAGCAGCAGCGCCAGTACTCCGCCGATGACGAAGAAGCCGAACGACGCGATCAGGTACAGATGCCCGATCTTCTTGTGATCGGTGGTGGTCAGCCAGGAGACCAGCACGCTCCCGAACGAGCGGCCCGGTACCGGGATGGGCGTAACGGGCTCGGTCGACGTCGCCATGGGCGATTCCTTATGTCAGATCACAGGGTCGGTCACACGGGGGCACGCCGGTACCCGCCACACGGCGAGACTTACGCGCGGCCTACACATGTACTACGGAAAGTGACCATGAGCTATATGAAGACCCTGAGGTGACCCGGTTGGCTTACGCGACGTAGCCGCCTGCGTCACGCACCGCGATGTGCCGAAAGCGGCGGACGGGACTCTCCACGGGGGTGTTCGTCCGGCGATCGGGTAGGCGCCTGCCAGGAGGACGCCATGGCTGTCTACCATTCCCACCACGCGGTCCCGTCGACCCAAGCCCACGCGTACCGGAAGGGCATTCACGACCAGGTGATCGGGCTCGTCATGCTCGTCGCCTCAGCCGCCCTGTGGATCGTGCCGATGGCGACCCAGGACGGGGCGAAAGACGCGCAGGTCAACGAGGCGCTGGTCGGGGGGTTTTTGATGTTCGTTGTCGGCTTGAGGATCTATCGGGGCGGCAGCCGGCGCTCTGACGCAATCGTCGGCCTGGCGGGCCTGTGGCTGATTGCCTCTCCTTATGTTCTGGGGCTGCAGGAGACAGCCGTCGACAACGGCAGCCGGGTTCTTGATATCGCCGTCGGCTCCGTGCTCGTGGCAGCCTCGCTGATCTCGTTGCTGATCATGCGGGCCGACCGCCGAGCAGAACACGCCGAGGCGGCACACCGTTCCTGAACCGCATCCACGGGCCGACCCCGCGCCCCGACGGCACCGCCCTCACCGGCACCCTGCCGTCCGAGGCTGGCCACTTTCCCCCACCTCGCTGCCGACGGCGGGCGGGGACGCCGCTACCAGGGGAGCTCGGCGCAGATGGTCTTGCCGCCTCCCGGCTCCGGCCGGATGCGGATGCGGGTGGCGAGGCGCTTGACCAGGAACCATCCCCACCCGCCCGCTCCCTCGGTGCTGGGGGTCCGGGGCCGGGGGTGATGGGGGCTGCGGTCGGCTACGCACACGTCGATGGAGTGCTCCAGCAGTTCCAGGTGCAGAGCGCAGGGGCCGATGGTGTGCCGGAGCGCGTTGGCGACGAGCTCGGCCATCACCAGGAGCACGTTGTCGGGACTCTCGTCCCCGGCGGGGGCCCGCAGGCGGGCTGCGCGGGCCAGGAAGGCGCGCGTGGCGTCACGTGCTGAAGCAGAGGGCTGGGCGGTGCGGGACAGGGGGTGATCCAGGACGGTTGTGTTCACCCGGTCCTCCTTTCCGTTTCACGGCTCTATGTCGCACATGCCCCGCTGTGTGAGCAGCAACCAGGACACGGCCTGCCACCGCCGCACGGCCAGGGGGGCACCGCGGTACGAGCGCCCCCCGACAGCCCCCGCGCGCGGCGGCATGACCGCGGCAACCCGGGCAGGGCGCCGAGGGCCGCGGAGCCGCTATTGATCCATCTGTACCTTATGTGGGGCTTACTCCCGGATTTTCGGGTAGTCGCTGGGTGGGAGGCGTCGATCTCGGGCGTGATCCCGAACCGTGGAGCACTCCGTGCCCCACTGACGGATTGGACGACTGCCATGACCACAGCGAACCCGGGCGGCACCCCCGCAAGCCGCCGCACCGCCGGTAGCGACGTTTCCGGACACGGAACACGCCGCCTGTCGACCGAGACGAAGTCCGCTCTGAAGACGACGGAGTTCTTCGTCTACATCGCCTGCGTGATCGCGGTCCTGATCGCCTCCATGGTGGTGGGAACCGGCGACGGCCACCTCGACTACTTCCGCGCCGACAAGGCCTGGCTGTACATCGTGATCCTCACCTTCGGCTACATGATCAGCCGAGGCCTGGCCAAGTCCGGCAGCCGCGACCACTACGACGGCTCCTAGCACCGGCCGGCAGGTGCACGGGGCGGCACCCGCACCGCACAGCGGGCCGCCCCCTTCCCGCTGTCTGTCACGCGGGGGGTTCCAGGTTGGTGGGGCGCAGTTGTTTGTTGCGGCTGGGGCCGTGCCATTCCAGGCACAGGACGGTGGCGTCGTCGGCCAGGCGTCCGTCGTGGTGGTCCATGACGGCCCGCATGAGCCGGCGCAGTGTTTCGGGGACGGGCAGGCCGTCGGTGTGGTGGCGGATGACGAAGTCGGTGAACTGGTCCATGCCGAAGGGACGGCCGTTGCGGTCGCGGGCTTCGGTGATGCCGTCGGTGTAGAGCAGGATGCGGTCACCGGGTTCCAACTGCTCACGGCGCAGGGTGACGGGGAGTCCCAGGTCGGTGCCGAGCGGGTGGGCAGGCGGGCAGGACAGAGCGGTGGTCCAGCGGCCGGCGCGGATGAGGACGGGCGGGTGGTGGCCGCGGTTGATCCAGCTGAAGAGTCCGGTGTCGGCGTTGACGTCTCCGAGTACGGCGGTGACGTAGGTGGTGTGCCCGAAGTGTTCGATCAGGCTTTCCTCGATGCGTTCACTGGTGGTGACGAGGCCGGTGTCCTGGCGACGCTGGTTGCGGCACGCGGTCACGGCCACGTTGGCGGCCAGTCCGGCGTGGCTGTCGTGACCCATGGCGTCGAAGATGCCCAGATGCACCTGATCGCCGGCGATCGCGTAGTCGAAAGCGTCGCCGCCCACCTCGTACGCGGGTTCCATCGCCGCGGCGACGACCACGTTCGGGTTGGCGAACGAGCGGGGCGGCATCAGATTCCACTGCAGCTCGGCGGCGAGGTTCATCGCCTCGGTGCGTACCAGGCGGGGGTGGGCGTCGCTGTGGGGCCGTTTGCCGACCACCAGCAGACCGACCAGGGAGGCCAGGGTGTTCAGCTGGTCCACCTCGACCCCGTCGGCGAGGTCGGCGCCCAGGACGCCGATGCGTTCCGTCCCGTCGAGGATGGGCACCCACCATCTGCGGGGGGTGGCTTCAGGGCCGGGCAGGTGACGGATGGTGGTGAATACGCGGCCGGGCAGTGTGCCCTCGATGGGGAGCGTCTCACCGCCCTCGGCGGCGTTGAGTCCTCGGCCGGTGGCTTCCCGCAGGACCTGCTCGCGCAGGTCGGCCAGGAAGAGCCGCACGTTGCCCATGCCGGCCAGACCGGCATGGCCGGCGACCAGACCCGGCAACTGATCGAACGAGCACAGGTGCCCGTCGTCCAGGATCCGGGTGAGCATCTCCAGCATGTCCGGTTGCCGGTCCACGTCCTCATCCTCCCAAGCCGTGGATGTTCCCTCCCAGCATGCGCTGCCACCGGGCGGCGGACCCCCTGACGCGGCGCGAAGCCTGTGGGGCCGGCGTTTGAAGACGGGGGAACGCGGAACTGCGGACCATCCCCTTCACCAGCAGCCGGTGGGCGCGATCAACCCACCTCAGAGGTCCAGCGTGATGGCGTAGGCCAGGAAGAACAGGGCGGTGACGAAGGCGAGGAGGCAGATCAGCACCAGAGGTCCCTTTCCCCAGCCGCGGGTGAGGGGCCGGTACGGGCCGGTTCCTGTGCCAGTGCTCGATTCACCGGGCGGAGTCTCGCCTGGCGGGACCCCGGTCCCTGCGCCGGGTGAAGGCGTACGGCGCGGACCCGGTTCCGAATCCTGTGCGGACATGACGTGCCCTCCTGACCTTGGCGACACCCGCCAGTGGCTCTGTGGCGCACGGGTTGTCCAGCACCTACCCGGCGTCGTGCGGACCACGCCGCACACGTGCGACGGGGCGACGGCCGAGCGGGACCGAGGCCGACCCGCCCCCTCAGAAGCGACAGCCGACCCCGCCGAAACCGAGTACCGGAGCGGCGGGCCGGACGATGCCCGCAGCGGATTCCACAGCAAGAACGCGGCCGGCCCCGCACCAGGAGTCAGTACCGGGCACGGATCACCACCAGTTCTTCGAGCTCGTCGGCTTGGCTGGTCAGGCCCTGCTGCTCCAGCCAGGCTCGGCGGGAGCGCAGCACGGGCCCCCAGGGCACGACAGCGCGGGCGGTGACCTCAGCGGCCATCCCTGTCGCAGCGAGCCTGTCGACGGTTTCGGAGGCCCCGCACATGCCGGAGTGCACCATGAGCAGTACGCCGCCCGGACGCAGCAGGGAGGGGGCGTTGGCGCAGATCCGGTCGATGACCGCCCGGCCGTCGCGGCCGGCGTCCCACGCGCGTGCCGGCCCCCGCACGGGAAGTTCTGCCCCCGGGGCGGGGACATAGGGCGGATTGGTGATGACCAGGTCGTACCGGCTGCCCGTGACCGCGGAGGCGAAGTCGCCGTGGACGACGCGCAGGGGCAACCGGTGCCGGATGGCGTTGAGCCGGGCGGTGGCCACGGCGCGCCAGGAGACGTCGACCGCCGTGACCCTGGCGCCCCGGCGTGCGGCCTGGAGGGCCAGCGCACCGGTCCCTGTCCCGATCTCCAGAACACGCGCTCCGGGTGTCAGGGCTTCCTCAGCGAGTACTTCCGCCACGAGGCGGGTGTCGCCCTGTGGCCGGTACACGCCCGGCAGGGCCATCAGCCCGGTGGGCAGGGTGCCCGACGTCGAAGCCGTACTGGCCACGCTGGTACCTCCGTGATGGGTGGGACCCGCTCGCGGGCCGGCGGCCGTCGGCCGTTTCCTGCCACTGCCCTCCGCCGAGCCGCTCATCCGGTGCCCGAGCGATCATCTCGCCGAGCCCACCCGGGACGGCTCGCGCCAGGACCGCATACGGCCGCCGACGCACGGACGGGGAACTCCTCCACGCGGATCATTCTCCGGGGTCATCCGGGATCGCGCGCCGCTGCGCCGTGGGCTCCGCGCCGGGCACTGCATCGGCTGCCGTACAGAACGAGCCGGTCCAGAAGAACGACGACGCCGCGCGACACGCGGCGAGCCCCGGACCGTGGTGGTCCGAGGCTCGCCGCGGCCCGCAGGGACCCCCCGGGGGGATGCGTACGGTCGGGTCACACGGCGGCGGGGAAGCGTTCCCAGACGCGGTGGGCCGCGAGGAGTTCCAGCAGCTGGGGCAGTGCCTGCGCTCCGTCCGACAGGATGACGCCGGGTTCGCCGGCGGAGATGCCCGCGGCTTCGAAGAGGGCTTCGGCGCCGCCCCAGCCGGCGAGGGCCTTGCCGTGCCGGTATGCCTCGGTCAGCAGTGTGAGAACGCGCGGGTCACCGACGGCGGGGCCGGGGGAGCCGGCCTTGGCGTCGCGGGCGCCATAGGCGTCGGCTCCTGCTTGCGGAGCGCCGGCGAAGACCAGGGCGTCGAATTCGACGGAACGGGCGGTGGCGAAGGTGCGCTGGACGGTGATCGGGTCTCCGCCTGTGCCCAGGACCCCACCGGCCGGGGCGACGATCAGGGGCACCATACCGGCATCCAGAACGGCCTCGCGGGCCGCGCGCACGCCGGCCGTGTCGATGGCCTGGTCGGTGACGATGCCGATGACCCGCCCGTCCAGCGGCCAGGTCGCGCCGACCTGCGACAGAGCCGGGCTGGGCCGGGCGTCGGTGAGGGGTTCGGTGGCGGCCGGCACCGGCAGCCCGAGACCCACCGCCACCTGCGCGCACAGTTCGCCGTCGATGTTGGCGAGTACGGCCAGGGCGCGTTCCTTGATGGCCTGCTCGTAGCACTTGTTCAGCTCGAAGGTGTAGGCGGCGATGATGTGCTCGCGCTCGACCGGGCTCATGCTGAGCCAGAACAGGCGGGGCTGCGAGAAGTGGTCGCTGTAGGAGGCGGGTGCCTCGCGGACCTTGCGCCCGGCCGGTTCCTCGACCGGCACCTCGATGAACGCGCCCATGTCGGCGCCGGCGAAGAAGGGGCAGCCGCCATCGAGGCTGTTGGGCTTGTAGGGGGCCACCCCGCGGTGCACGGCCGTCTGGTGGAAGCCGTCGCGGAGCATGTCGTTGACGGGCGCGTGCGTGCGGTTGATCGGAATCTGCGGGAAGTTGGGGCCGCCCAGCCGGGTCAGCTGGGTGTCCAGGTACGAGAAGTTCCGTCCTGCCAGGAGCGGGTCGTCGGTGGCGTCGATGCCGGGGACCAGGTGGCCGGTGTGGAAGGCGACCTGCTCGACCTCGGCGAAGAAGTTCGACGGGTTCGCGTTCAGCGTCAGCAGCCCCACCGGCTTCACCGGCGCGAGCTCCTCCGGCACGATCTTCGTGGAGTCGAGCAGGTCGATGCCCTCGAACATCTGGTCGTCGGTGTCGGGGAAGGTCTGGATGCCGAGCTCCCACTGCGGGAAGGCACCGGATTCGATGGCGTCGAAGAGGTCCCGGCGGTGGAAGTCGGGGTCCACCCCGGCCAGGATCTGCGCCTCCTCCCAGACGAGGGAGTGGACACCGAGCTTGGGCTTCCAGTGGAACTTCACCAGCGTCGTTGCGCCTTCGGCGTTCACGAGGCGGAACGTGTGGACGCCGAAGCCCTCCATCATCCGGTAGGACCGGGGGATCCCGCGGTCGGACATGTTCCACAGGGTGTGGTGGGTGGCCTCGGTGTGGAGGGAGACGAAGTCCCAGAAGGTGTCGTGCGCGGACTGCGCCTGGGGGATCTCCCGGTCGGGGTGCGGCTTGGCGGCGTGGATGACGTCGGGGAACTTGATGGCGTCCTGGATGAAGAACACCGGGATGTTGTTCCCGACCAGGTCGAACACGCCCTCCTCGGTGTAGAACTTCGTCGCGAACCCGCGGGTGTCGCGCACGGTGTCCGCCGAGCCCCGCGAGCCGAGGACGGTCGAGAACCGCACGAACACCGGCGTCTCCACGTCCCGGGCCAGGAACGCCGCCTTCGAGACCGTCTGCGCCGTACCGTACGACTGGAAGACGCCGTGGGCGGCCGAGCCGCGGGCGTGGACCACGCGCTCCGGGATCCGCTCGTGGTCGAAGTGCATGATCTTCTCGCGCAGGTGATGGTCCTGCAACAGCACCGGCCCCCGCGGACCCGCCTTCAGCGAGTGATCCGTATCCGGCAGGCGAACGCCCTGCGCGGTGGTCAGATACGCGCCGCTCTGCGCCATCCTGGCCTGCTCCGCCCCGGTCGGCTGCCCGGTCGGACCGACCGTCTCCGGACCGCTCTGATCCGCCTTCGGCGGAAGCGGCTCGACCGGCGTCGTCGGTTCGACGACCTGCGGTGAGACGGGAGCCGGCTTGCCCGGGACCCCCTCTTCCGGACCCTCTGCCGGACCGGCATGCATGACGTCGGCGACCTTCTCGGCGACAGCCTTCACCGGGTTCTTCTCGGACATCTCATCTCCAGACGCAAACGGCGGCCCCCGGGCCCTACACGTGTGACCCGAAAGCGATATGTCCGAAACCTGGACTAGCCTGTCCGGCCCGCGAGCTAAACCACCGGCCCTCGCTCACACGCTTCCCGTCACAACCCGCCGTCGGCACCCCCACGGCCTGCCGAACGAAGAGTGGCTGTGACCAGCACGTCCACAGCAGGCCCGAGACCTCCCGGGTGCGCCCGCCCGCACCGCACCGTGACCCGCCCGGTCGACACCCCGCGGCGGTCGGCGCAGGATGAAAAAAGGGGGACCGGCGGCCGCACGGCTGCCCCCAGTCTCACGGGAGTCACCTCATGCACCGACGCACGCAACGCACGCGACGCACCCTGATCACCTCGCTCCTCGCGTCCTCCGTCGCCCTCGGCGGGGCGGCTTTCCTCGCGCCGACGGCCGCCGCCGCGGTGCCCGCCGCCAGCTGCACCGTCACACCCGCGGCCAACGGCATGTCCGTCACCATCACCGGCGAGGGTTTCACCGCCCCGCGCAAGCTCAACGACGGTGAGAGCACGCAAGACCTGAACGTCGACGCGAGCGGCAACTTCAAGCTGACCCGCTTCCAGAAGAACGTCGACTACACCGTCCTCGCGGTCAACGAGGACCAGCCGTTCGTCTTCGTCAACTGCAAGCGCGTGGCCGCGCCCGGCACCACCACACCCCAACCCACGCCGAACGCCACCCCGCAGAACAACAGGCGCGACTACCAGCAGGGCTTCCAAGCCGGCTTCCGCGCGGGTCAGGAAGCGGGCCGGGCCAACTGCGACGTGCGACCGCAGGTCGACAAGAGCTCGGACCACAGCGCCGCCTACTGGAACGGCTACACCGCCGGAGCCGCCCGCGGCTTCGACCGGGTCTGCTAGCGAGGAGCGCGCTCTCGCCGGCCGGCCCGTCCACGTCAGCCGACCCGGCGCAGCCGTTCGACCAGCTGATCCTTCCGTGACACGAGCCATCCGCCCACGGTCACAGCCAGTCCCACCACGAGGGCTGTGACGACCTGTTGGCCGGACAGCCGTACCTCCTGGCCTTCAGAGCCGGTGCTTGGCGGCCTCGGCGGATATGAGGGCGGCACCGATACCGACGGCGTCGACCAAGAAGACCACCATGTACGGGCCAAGTGCGGCGCCGGGGGAGTGACGTGGGTGGCAACCCTTCCCGTGAAGGAGCTCCTGAGCAGGCCATGCCCCTTCTGCCCGTAGGTCCCTTTCCCGGATTGGATACGTTCCTGGTGGATCACCGTCGGAACGAGGGGGACTGTCATAACGCAGCACTTGGGGCCGCTGGAGGTGGTGGGGGGCCTGTGGGTGATCGGGGACCCGACACGGAAGTCGGGCCTGTCCATCGCGCTCACGCCTGAGGGCCTGGAGCACCGCCGGCGCGGGGAGGCGGCGCCCCTGGTCACCGTGGAGTGGGGGCAATGCGTGAACCTCGGGGTGCGTGCCGCCTACCGAAGCTGGCATGCCAGTCCCGCAGCGGCCGTCGCCAACCAGAGCGGCCACTACTGGGGCCGTGACGGTTGCTCCTTGCAGGGCAACCTGCGTCGCCCGTACGAGCACTGGTCCGCGCGGTACACGCATCACGAACGCCGGTACGGTGTCGGCCACGTCATCGTCCTCGAGGCACTGTTCGACCAGCTCAGCGACGCGAAGGCGCTGGACAGGCTCGGCGATCCCCAATGGCTGGGCTCGGCGGTCACCGCGCTGTCGTCGTACACCTCGTGGTACGCGCCCAAGGGCAAACGCCTGGTGAAGGCGACTGTCCGAACTCTCGGCGTCTGAGCAGGCGCCAGCCGTTCCCGGGCGGTGAGGGCGCCTGCGAGGCGCGGCCGGGTTTCGAGGAGTTCGTGCCCTTCGGCATCGGCAAGCCGACGGCGGGTCAGGGCTGCCTCGCCCACCACGACCCGCTCGGCGAGCTGCCCCAGGACCCCGACGGGCCACATCCCGGCCCGAGTGGCTGCCGCCCGGATCGGCCGGCCGGGGCCCGCGGACAGCCACCGTTCCGCCCGCAGCTCGTCCCGTCCGCCCTGCCACCGCTCATCACCCCACAGCCGTGGACGTCCCGCTCCTGGTTTCGTCGAATCGGGGGCCACGTCTTCCTTGCACTCAGTCAGCCCGGAGGGGCTGCCGTGCGCCGTGCAGACCGCTTGTCAGGGCTCTCCTGACGGCATAGCGTGTCAGGGTAACCCTGACACGCTCCGAGAGGTAGTAGCTATGGCGGCCACGGCTCAGTCCACCGACCCCACGCAGTGTTCCTTCTGCGGGAAGCCGAGTTCCCAGGTCGGCAAGCTGGTCGCGGGACCGGGTGTCTACATCTGCGACGAGTGCGTCGCACTGGCGGAACGGATCGTCGCCGAGGCGATGGGGCAGCCCTCCACGCCGCGCGCCCACGCATGGGCCTCCATGACGGACGAGGAGCTCCTGAGCCATCTCCCTCAAGTTGCCGCGCATATTGACCGAGCTGAGGCTGACCTGCGGCTTTGGGTTCAGGAACTGCGGCGACGCGGAGTGACCTGGACCCGGATCGGCGAGACCTTCGGCATCACTCGCCAGTCCGCGTGGGAGCGCTTCTCCGGCGAGGAGTGACGGACCGTTCGCCATGAACGCGCCGTCGTCCACCGGTGTACATCGCTGGGGCCGTTCCCGGTCGGGATCGAGCCGGGTGAGCGTGATGACGATGCTTTCAGCCGGTCTGCTCAGGGAGTGCAGTATCGATCAGCCTCCAGCCGCTCCGCCTTTCGGCTCAACCGAGCGCGGAGCCTTCTCACCCGGTCCGGACCCTGCTCGTTTCGCCTTCTCGTCCTGGGGCATCCGGCCGTCATGGACACCACAACAGGCATCGGTGAAGAAGTGATCGAGACTCAAGGCGATGAGCATCATGTCGTCCTCAGTGCTGACGCGAATGGTGACGGGAAGCCCGACGTGTGGATGATCGACACCACTGGTGACGGAAAGGCCGACCTCTACCAGTTCGACACCACCGGTGACGGCCGGATTGACGTCACCATCGCCGAACGCGATGAAGAGCCCGGAAGCGACCGCCTGGTGGTCGAAGGAGACGGCGGCCACCCGCAGGAAGCATGACCTTCCCGCGAGCCACTCCGCGGTGCTGTGCCATGCCAACGGGGTCAGAGCCTGCATGGCACAGACCGGGGAGCGGCCGTCTGGAGGCCCATCGAAGGAGGAGCGTTCGATGCCGGTGGTAGTGAGCGTGCTGTTCATCGTGTTCGGGTTGTTCTTCGCCGTGGTGGGGTCCCGCTACAAGGACTCCTACCAAGGCGAGCCCTGGGGCATGGCCGCAGGGGGTATCCCGTTGAGGGACATGAGCCGGCGGACTGTCATCGGGATCGGCTGCCTCATCGCACTGGTGGGAGTAGTCGGTTTCTTCGTCTGACCCCCACCCCTGGCCGGCCCCCGCACACCCCGCACCCCAAGCCCTTCTCCGTAGCCGGCCGCCCGCGAAGCGGGCTCAGGTCCGGGGACCGCAGCGGACCGGGCCCGCCTGGAGCGCAGCGCAGGCCGCCCCGACGGGCGCCAGTGTGGGGTTCGGCCATGATGCCGCTGGGATGTTCGGCGCTGTATGTCAGTGACGTGTGGGTGTATTCGTTCTGCTCAAGGGCGGTTGGACCAGTGTTGGATGCCGGCCCGGTCGAGGCCCCGCGGATGCGTCCCGCTGCGGTCACCAGTCGAGGGCGGCGATCCCGGCATCGAGGGGCGACGGAGGTGCACCGCCCACGGGATGGGGAGGGAGAACCGACAGCGCACAGGTCCGTGGCGCTTCCTTGCGTCCCCCGCCGGCGATGCGGCCGGAACTGACTACCGAACGCATGACACTCTTGACGGTTCGTCACCAACTGGCTCAGTCTCTGGGGTTGCGGTACATGAAGCCGCGCTTCCCAGAGAGGAATCCATGGCCATGGAGCCGACGAAGGAACAGCAGGCTGCCCGTGAGGTGTTCGCCTCCGGCCGGGACTTGGCCCTGGTCGCAGGTGCCGGGACGGGCAAGACCTCCACACTGATCCTGATGGGCGCCGCGACCCGCAAACGCGGGCTGTACGTGGCGTTCAACCGGGCGATCGCCGATGACGCCCGCGGGCGCTTCGGCTCCCATGTGGAGTGCCGTACCGCGCACTCCCTGGCCTTTCGCGCGGTCGGCCACCACTACCGTGGGCGTCTGGACGCCTCGGCAAGAATCCCCGCCAAGCACACCGCCCACCTGCTCGGCATCACCCGCAACCTTGACGTCAACTCCCGCCAGATCAAGGTCACTCATGCCGCACGTCTCGTGATGGGCATGGTCCGCAAGTTCTGCTACACCACCGACCGCCAGGTCATGGCCCGCCACATGGAGCCGGTCAACGGCCTCGACGGCCACGGCCAGGACTATCTCGCCCGCACCCTGCTGCCCTACGCACACCGCGCGTGGGAGGACATCTGCTCGCCCGCGGGCCGGCTGCGGTTCGAGCACGACCACTACATGAAGCTGTGGGCGATGACCTCCCCGCAGCTCGGGGCGGACTTCGTACTGCTGGACGAGGCCCAGGACACCAACCCGGTGCTGGAGGAGGTCTTCCTCGCCCAGGACGCGCAGCGGGTGTGTGTCGGGGACCCGGCCCAACAGATCTACGGCTGGCGCAACGCGCGCGACGTGATGACCGGCTTCCCCGCCCGGCAGCTGCGCCTGACCCAGTCCTTCCGCTTCGGCCCGGCGATTGCGGAAGTGGCCAACCGGTGGCTGGGACACGCCGAGTCGGAGATGCAGCTGACCGGCCACGGTCCCGGCTCCCGCGTCGGCGCGGTGGCGCAGCCCGAGGCAGTGCTGTGCCGGGGCAACGTGGACGCGATGAGCGAAGTCCTGTCCTACCTGGAGCTCGGCACCCCGGTGGCGCTGACCGGCGGAGGCAGCGCGCTGCAGCGCATCGCCAAGGCCGCGGTCGAACTCAAGGCGGGGCAGCGCACCAGCCACCCCGAGCTGTTCCTGTTCTCCTCCTGGGGCGAGGTACAGGAGTACGCCGAGCAGGACAAGGCAGGCCAGGACCTCAAAGCGATCGTGCAACTGGTCGACACCTACGGCCCCGACCAGATCATCGCCGCGGTGGACCGCCTCTCCCCGGAGGAGAAGGCACAGGTCACCGTCTCCACCGCGCACAAGGCCAAGGGACGGGAGTGGCCGTCGGTACGCATCGGCAAAGGCTTCATGGCCCCGTCGGTCGACGACCACGGTCTACAGCGCGCACTGAATGCGAGCGAGGCCCGCCTGATCTACGTTGCGGTCACCCGCGCCCGTCATCTGCTGGACACCGAGGGCATCACCTGGATCGACGCGTACGAGAAAACCATGGCCGGCGCCGGCCGGGACGGCACAGTGGCCGGGCGGCCGATGATCGAGCTGAGCCTGACGGGGCAGCTGAAGTACGACTCCTCACCGATCTCGCAGTTCATGGCCGCCCACCTCCCCTACAGCCACAACCTGGTCCGCGACTATCAGGCGCGCATTGCCGGCCTCCCGCACCCGGTGCAGCCGATCGACGTGCAGTACCCGAACTGGTCGGCCCTCGGGCACGCCGTCGACTACCGTCTCCGCCTCAGCCTCGGCGGGCGGCTCGGACCGGCCGTCGCCGGGGGCGTGATGCTCCTTGACGAGACCGGACCGCTGCGCGGCGCACCGGCGCGTGGAGCCCGCACGGCCCTGCACACGGCGGGCCGGGAGCTGCTGGCCACCGTCGACACCTACCTCGCCGACCCCGGCAGCCTGGACGAGAACGCACTCATCCGGCTGTGCTTCGTTGCCGGCTTTTTCGAGGACATCGCCCGCACCGGTGAGATCCGCCGCTTCAGCATGCTCAGCTCTGCCACCCCCGCCACGGTCCTGGACGACCTCACCGCGGCGGTCCCCGAGTACGTCGCGTGCGACATCGACCAGCAGATGCGGCTCGCCGACGGTCCGTTCGATGCTTTCCGGGCTCTACCGCAAAGGGCCCGCGTGTGCGGTCCGGTCTTCGCCGGCAGCGGCGACATCGGCGGCGCGGACGCCGACTACATCCTCGGCGGCCTGCTGCTGGACTGCAAGGCCACCAAGGACCCCCGCCGCCTGGGCCGCGAGGAGATCTACCAGCTCGCCGGATATCTCCTGCTGGACTACGGCGACCAGTTCGGCATCGACCAGGTGGGCCTGTACCTCTCCCGCCAGGGCGGCCTGATCACCTGGGACGCCGCCGACTTCCTGCGGCGGCTCGGTGCGAGCGCCCCTCTGCCGCAACTGCGCACACACCTGCGCCGGCACCTGCACGAGGCAGCCCGCCACTGAAAGCCACGGCAGGCTGCTCTCGGCACGTCGGCGGGAAAGCACAGAGTTCCAGTCGTCGCCGAAGGCGACGAGGTCGTCGTAGCCGTCTCTCGTCCAGTCCAGTCGCCACCGGCAGGGTCTGCTGCCCCGGGAACGTCTCATTCCCGCCGCCGTTGACGCCCGGCGCGAAGGAGCCGTTCCCCAGTCCGGAACACATCGACGTCCGGAGCACATCGACAGGAACGCGGGCGACGGCGTCACGAAGGCCCTGACCGAGGCCTCCCCGGAACGCCCGGCGGCCTTCCACGGCTGAGCACGTGCACTGCCCGCCCGGCTAACCTGGTTACAGGACAGGGTAGTTCGGCATCACGGGGGCCGCCCGCGGCACGGGACTGAGCACGGGACTGAGGAGGACGGATGCTGGCCGAGTCACTGACGGCGCTCGCCGGCGCGGGCGCCACCGCGCTGATCGGAGCCATGGCCACCGACGTGTGGCAGGGGGCCCGCGGCGGGGTCGTCCAGCTCTTCGGGCGGGGCGGCGAGGCCCGCGGGACGGCGATCGGCGCGCAGCTCGACGAGGACGCCGACCTCGTCGTCCGCGCCGAACCGGCCGGGGCGGACGAGATCCGGGCGGAGCTGCTGCCGGTGTGGCGCCGGCGGCTGCTCCTGCTGCTGGAAGAACACCCCGACTCCGAGGGCGAACTGCGCGAACTGGTCGCCCGCGTGCAGAACGGCATGCCGACCGGGCGGCAGGTGTGGACGCAGTCGAACACCGCCCGCGACCACGGCACCCTCTTCGCCGTCCAGGGCGGCAGCCTCCACTACCACCAGGCGACCGGAGGGCAGGTGCCACCACCCCCCGACGAGGACGGCGCGGACGGGACCGGCTGACCGTGGACCTCCCCGACGAGGTCCACCAAGAAGTGCGCGCCGTCGCCGGTTTCGCCTACGGCGCGGTCGGCGCGGACATTCACGTCTTCGGCAACGGCACCCCCGTCTACCTGCTGTACGCGCGCGACACCCACGGCGCCGCGGACGCCCTGCGCCGGGACTCCGCCTGGCTGCGCGCCCAGCCCAGCCGGATGCTCGACGCCCGCAGCGAGGTCGTGGAGTTCACCGGTCGCGAAGCCGAGCTGGCCCGGCTGCGGGAGTGGCGCGAGCAGCCCGCACGGTCGGCCGCACGCTGGCTGCACGGACCCGGCGGCGCGGGCAAGTCCCGCCTCACCGCCCGCTTCGCCGCCGAATGCGCCGACGCCGGCTGGCTCGTGGTCGACGCCGTACACGGCACCGACACCTACCCGCCCGCCCGGGGCAGCCAGGACCTGCGCACCGACCACCGCGCCGGGGTGCTGGTACTCGTCGACTACGCCGACCGCTGGCCGGACGCCCACCTGCGATGGCTGTTCCACAACGGCCTGCTCCTCGGAGACCTCCCCGCGCGGATCCTCCTCATCGCCCGCTCGGTGCGGCCCTGGCCCGCCCTGCGGGCACAGCTGAGCCGCCTGCGGCGCGCCACCGACCTGTCCGACCAGCCGGTGGAACCGCTCTCCGGCCAACAGGGCGAGCGCAGCGCGATGTTCGAGGCCGCCCGCCGCGGCTTCGCCGCCCACTACCAGGACCCCGCCGCCCTCGACGACCTGCGCCCGCCGTACGGGGACCTGGCCCGGCCCGACTTCGGGCTCACCCTCGCCGTCCACATGGCCGCGCTCACCGCCGTCGACGCCCGGGCCGGCGGCCGGGAGCCGCCCGGCGACCTCGTCGGGATGACCGCGTACCTGCTGGACCGCGAACACGAGAACTGGCGCCGGGCGGGCGAGCACGACGGCGGCGGCACCGGGAACGACGGCGGCGCGGGCGCCGCGGGCGACGACCGCCGCACCCTCGACCTCGCGCGCACCGTCTTCACCGCCGTCCTCACCGGCCCGATGCGCCGTGACACCGCCCGCCCGCTCTTGGACCGGCTCCTGCTGCGCACCCCCGCGGACCGGGCCCTGACTGCCCACGCCGTCCACTACCCGCCCACCGACCCCGCGGCCGCCCACGTACTCGAACCGCTGCTCCCCGACCGTCTGGCCGAGGACTACCTGGCCCTCACCCTCCCCGGCAGCCCCGTCACCGGCTACCCGACCGACCTGTGGTCCGTCACCGCGACCACCCGCATCCTGCGGCGCGACGGAGGGGCCGCACCCGCCTGGACCCCGCGCGCCCTGACCTTCCTCATCGCCGCGGCCGAACGCTGGCCGCACATCGGCCCCGCCGTGCTCTTCCCGCTGCTGCGCCGCGACCCCGCCCTCGCCGTCCGGGGCGGCGACGCGGTGCTGACCTCGATCGCCACCCTCGACTCCGTGGACCTCGACGTGCTGGAGGCCATCGAACCCCTGCTGCCCGCGGGCGACGTACGGGTGGAGGGCGGGGCCGCGGAGCTGGCCCTGCGGCTCACCACCCACCACCTCGGACACACGGTGGACGGCATGGAACGGGCCCGGCTCTCCATGAAGCTCGTGTTCGCCCATCTCACGACGGGCCGCCGCAGCGAGGCGCTCGCCCACATGGAGGAGGCCGTACGACTCACCCGGGAAGCCGCCGAGGAGGATCCGGCGCACCGGTCCGCGTACGGCGACGCCCTCCTCAACCTCGGCGGCCTCTTCATGGAGGAGATCGCCGCCGAGGACCGGATCGACCTCCTTCAGGAGGTGATCGGGCTGAAGAGGGACGGCACAGCGCGGGGCGACAACGGCGGCCCCGAGCCGACCGCCCTCGCCGCGCTGGCCCAGGCGCACACCCGGCTGGCCTTCGCGCTCTGGGAGACCGGGGCCCCGGAGCAGGCGCACGCGGCCGTGGCAGAGGCGGAACGCCTCTTCGATGAGGTACTGGACCGCGACTCCCTCCTCTGGTGGTCCCTCTCCTCGGAGGTGAACCGCCTGGAGATGGTGAACGGCTTCCTGCTGGCGAAGTCCGGACGCCCGGAGGAGGCGGCCGAGGGCGCCGGGGCGGTGGTGGCGCACGTACGCCAGATGGCGGACCTCGATCCCGCGCGGTTCGGCGACGACCTGGCCGCCGGCCTGGGCATCCACAGCGTGCACCTGTGGAATGCGGGGCGGCACGCCGAATCCGTCGACGCGCTCCTGCAGGCGCTCCACCTCTACCGCCAGCTCGCCGACGTCCGCGCCGACTACCGGGACGTCCTCGCCGCCCGGCTCGACGACGCGGCGGCCAAGCTCATCGCGCTGGGCCGGCACACCGAGGCCGTCGCGATCGTCGAGGAGAGCCTCGCCCTGCACCGGGAGCGTCTCGCCCTCGATCCGGACACCGCCGCAACCGCCGAAGCCGAAGGCCGTGCCATCGGCCGTGCGCTGCTCTACCTGCGGGAGCGGCGCGGCGCCGACCGCCTGCCCTGGGGCACACCGGCGGAAATCGACGAGGCGGCCGCACAGCTCGTCCAGGCAGCCGACCCCGCGAGGCTGTGGGACCTCATGCGCAGCATCCCGGTCACCGACGCGATCCGGATCGCCCACCGCCACCCGCCCGAGTACTGGGCCCCGCCCGACGGCGACCCCGGCCACCGCCTGGCCGCCCGGATGGCCTCGCGGCGCCACCGGCCGCAGGCCGCCGAGCGCGCCGCCCGGGCCGCCGCCGGGCGGGCGGTGTGGCAACTGCCCCGCCGCGGCGACCCCGTGGCACCGGACCGGGTCTCCTTCGCTCCCGGCGCGCCGGTCATGACGAGGGAGACGTACCTGCCGCCGAGCCGGGGGCGGTCCCGCTACACATGCGCCACCCGCATCGACGTGTACGACCTCGTCTCCCGCTCCCGCCTCTGGTCCGCCGAACACGTCAGGGTCGGCACCGAAGCCGTGACCTGCCTGGGGCCCGACGCGGTCCTCGCCCTCCGCACGGAGCTGTGGCCGGCTCCCGAGCTCGTCATGTACCGGCCGGGCCGGGCGGAGGTCCTGGCCGGCGGCCCGGAGCTCCTTCTGGGAGCCCGGACCTTCGCCACCGCCCGCGGGTTCGTCGTCCTCCTGCGGAGCGAGCCCGTCGCCCTGCTCGGCGCGCTGGGGCGACCGCTGGAGCGGATCGACCTGCGGGACCTGGGGCTGGAACGCTGCACCGTCCACGCAGTCGACCCCTCCGGGGAGCGCCTCCTGCTGGCCGGCGACCGCCGCGTGATCCTCACCGACGCGGGCCTGAAACCGCTGACCGCCCGCGGCTGGTGGAAGGTGCCCGAGCAGCACGGCACGGTGGAGGCCGCCGCCTTCCTCTCGCCCGACGAGTTCGTGACCGCCGCGTCGACCGACGGCGTCTACTTCTTCCAGCAGGAGTCCGACCAGACCATGGTGACCGCCTGGAACTCCTCCGGACGCCGCCTGAAGCACCTGTTCGCGGTCCCGGGGTGGCGCGTCGTCGGCGGGTGGGCCCGGGGCGAGGAGACGCCGTACTTCCACGATGCCGTGGACCTCTCCCCGGTCCCGCCGCCCCGCCCGCTCGCCGGGCCGTCCCGCGGCGCCCCGCACGTGGTGACCGCCTCACCCGGCGGCCGCTACGTCGTCCACGGCTCCGCCGTGCACGACGTGGGCGCCCCGCTGTCCTTCGCCGCCCGCCCGCTCGCCTCGCTGACCGCGGCCGACCGGGCGGCCCTGAGCGCCTACCTCGACAACGGGCGGGCGCCGTACGCCGCGATCCGGGAACTGCTCGAGCTCGTACGGGACCTCGGGTCCTCCATGTGACCGCCACCGACCGAGGAGAGTGACCGCGATGTTCCGACGGAAGCGGGCCAAGGGCACCCCCGAGAATCCGGAGAAGGCGGAGATCCCGCAGCACCCGGAGAACCCCCCGCCGGAACCCGCGGCTCCCGCGGATCCGCTCGACCTGCGGCTGCACGAGCCCGACGACGCACCGGTCCACCTCAGCATGGACGCCACCCTGCGGATGGGTGAGGAACTCGCGCAGGCGGAGCGGCGGTTGGGGCCGGCCCACGAGGACGTCCTGCGGCTGCGCCACAACTACGCGTTCCTCCTGTGCATCTGGTCCGCCGCGGCCCCGCCCGGGAACACGTACATGCTGGACCGGGCGATCCCCCTGCTGCTGGAGAACCTGACCCACCAGTCGGCGACCCTGGGCCCGCACGCCCGCGACACCCTGCTCACCCTCCACGGCATCGGATCCGCCCACCTGTCGGCGGGCCGTCCCGCCGAGGCCGTCCCGTACCTCGCACAAGCCCTGGAGGGCACCGGACTGAGCCCCGACCGCGACACGGAGGAGAGCCTCACCTGGCGCGAGAAGCTATCGGACGCCTACGCGCGGGCAGGCAGCGCCGACCGCGCGATCGCCCTGCTGGAGGAGACCGTGGCCGGCAGCAGGCGCCTCCTGCCGCCGGGCGGGGAGCGGCTGGAGGCCCGCAAGCAGAAACTGTTCATGGCCTACCGTGCGGCGGGCCGGCTGCCCGAGGCCATCGCACTGGGCCGGGAGATCGTCGCCGACAAGGAGCGGTTCTACGGCCCCGGCCACCTCGACACCTGCATCTGGCTGGACAACCTGGCACACGTCCACCACGACGCCAGGGATCTCGACGCGGCCGTCACCTGCTACGAACGGGCCATCGACGGCTTCGAGAACATCCACGGCCCCCACAGCGAAGAGATCGCCTACCGCTACCACAACCTCGCCATCGCCCACCTGGAAGCCGGCCGTCCGGAGCGGGCCCTGCCGTACCTGAAAGCTGCCCTCGCCGCACGCGAGCACGCCCTGGGACCGGACCACGCGGGGACGCTGGACGCGCTGATCGGCCTCATCTCGGGCTACGACCAGGCCAGGCGGATCGACGAGGCGATCGCGGCCACCCAGCGGTTGATCACCGACCTGCTGCGCATCGGCGGCCCCGCGCACCCCAAGCTCCCCGAAGTGCGCACCTACCTCGACCGGCTGAGGCAGGCCCTCGCCGAGGACCGGTCGGCCGACTAGGAGACCCTCCGCTCCCGCAGGCCCCTCAAGCAGACGGCCTGGCCGACGCGTGCTGGAGCCGTCGGCCAGCACACTGACCAGGCGCCCCCGGGGTGACCGGCGGATCCCAGCGTTCGTTCGCCCAGTGCCTGGCCGAAGCCGGCAGTGGCGGCGAGGCAGAGCGCGGTCAGCCGGTGGTTGCAGCCGGTCGGACTCACCTGGCCCAGGGTGGTACGAGCTGGAAGTCAAGGCCCGCGGCCGCCAGCAGGACCCGGATGCTTCTGTCCGCGAATCCGCTGAGGCGTACAGGGTGTTCCTTCGGCCTGCTCCCGAGCGAACGGCCCCGGTGCCTGCCAGCACGTCGGCTCTGCCTGACTCCGACGAAGAGCTAGGGCTCGGTGTCGCGACTCAGACCCGCCAACACGCGCCCACCGAAACTGACTGCAGCGACCGCGAGCGCCCACCACACGGCCCGCAGGCCAGCGTTCTGACCTGCTTGACCTGCACCGATTCCCAGGGGCAGACGCCGGTTCCGGCGCTGGGCATCGGGTTCCACCGCGTGCGCACGAACGCCGAGGTCTTCGCGCGGGGTGCGAAAAGGCTCGGGTGCGGCTGGGCGATCGGTGCCTGGTTCGTACCGTTGGCCAACCCCTTTCTGCCGTACCGGATTGCCGTGACCACCTGGGGGTCGAGCACGCCCCTCGCAGCTGGCGGAGGCTACAGCCGGTTCCCATTGACCCTGGTCAACCTGTGGTGGGGCACCTTCGTGCTGGCCCGACTCCTGGGCTGGTACGGAGGTATGTCCTACACCCGTGCCGAGAGCGCCGACGCGGGGCGTGACGCAGCCACGACGATGCTCGTCGGTGACGTCCTCGATCTCGTGGCCGCTGTCCTCGTCGTCCTCTTCGTTCGTAAACTGACGGATGCAGCACGCCAGGGCTGGGCAGGGGCCCGTGGTCGCATTGGCGTAGCGGAAGACCTCCGGCAACGCAGAAGGCAACACGACACAGGCCCACGCAGGCCCCGGTACGTCCAAGTGCTCCACTGCGGCGCATGCGAGCACGTGCTCGAGAACCAACTGCCTGGCAAGCTCAAGCTCCTCATCAAGGCGCTGAGGCACTGCAGGTGGTACATCGCAGACGTGAGCACATACGCCTGGAAGCGAGGTAAGGAAGTCGTCATCTTCACCCACTACAGCCACTTCCCCCATCCGCACGTCGCCGCACCGATCGTCTGGCCCCGAGGAGGATGGTAAATACGCCTGCTTCTGTGACCGCCAGCAAGGCGGCCCCTCGCCGCTGAAATAACCGCCGGCTGCCTCCTGATCGCCCTCGCGATCTACATCGGCAACGACCCGCTGTGGTTCGCTGCCATGTTCGGAACCGGCGCGCTCTCGTTCCTCCTGGACGCGATCCGTCGCGGCCAAACCGGCGCGACCAAGCCTGTCACCCGAACCTGCATCAGACCCATTTCTCCCCACCGCAGGTGAGAGGCGTGGGGTGTCCCTTGATCGGGATATATCGGAGCCGCCAACAGCGGGTTCGACCACCTTGTCCACCGCTGCGCACTGCCGTCCAGCGGCACCGTCACGCTTTCGATGGCGTCGAGCTGCCCCTCGCCTGGAGCAGGCGATCACCCGGTGCGAACCTGCTGGCACAGCTCCGCCCTGCCCGCCCGGGAGCCGCCCGGCGCCGCCCGGTACGGATGGCCGTATAGCCGGCAGGGCAGCACGATCAGGCGCCGCCGGAGCACGGCGGTGCCTGCCCCGGCCTGGGTACGGGCGAGCGCGTCATAGGTGCCTCCCCGGGGGCGCCGGAGCTCAGGCCGACCACGGCATGGCGGCCGAGCACCCGGAAAGTCATCCGCCGGTCCCCGGTCTACCCCCGTGGCCTACGTCACATCCAGTTCCTGTCAGGATTCGGCTCCCTGTCCCGCTCAAGTCACCGAAAGCCCAGCGGAGCGAACCGACAGGAGCATCACATGAAGCACCGCATCGTCGTCCTTGGCGCCGGCTATGCCGGGACCTACGTGGCGGGGAACCTGGCCCGCTGACTGTCCCCGGCCGACACCGAGATCACTGTGGTCAACGCTGTGCCGGACTTCGTCGAGCGGATGCGGCTCCACCAGGTCGCGGCCGGCCAGGAGATCGAAATTCAGAAGCTCGCCGACATCTTCGCGGGCACGGCGATACGGCTGTGCCTGGCCCGTGCCAGCGCCGTCGACCCCGAACGCCAGGTCGTCGCCGTGGCCGGCTCCGACGGCGTCGGGGAACTCGGCTACGACACGCTCCTCTACGCGCTGGGCAGCCACGGTGACGACCGGAGCATCCCCGGTGTGGCCGAGCACGCCTTCGATGTCGCCGCCCGGCCCTCGGCGCTGCGCCTGCGCGAGCGTCTGGACAACCTGCGGGAAGGCGGGAAGGTACAGCCACGCCGAGACGGCCCAGATCCTCGACATCACCGAGTCCGCGAGCCAGCAGCACGTCCACCGGGCCCGGACCCGGGTCGCCGACGAGCGCCGCCGAGGCGCTGAGACCGACCCCGCGTCCGCGCGCCGGGTCGTCGAGGAGTTCCTCGCCGCCGCCGCGTCGGGGCGCACTGAACGGCTCGTGGCGCTGCTCACCGACGACGTGATGGCACTCTCGGACGGCGCCGGGCTGGCCAAGCGGCTCTTGCAGTACACGACGCCCAAGCAGGTTGCCTCGTACGTACGGGCCGGCTTCAAGCCGACGCCGGCGAAGCGGCGGCTGGCAGGCGGCTCGCCCACGTTCCATTTCGCACTGGTCAACGGCTCCCCGGCCGTCCTCGCCGTGGTCGAGCACCGGGTCGTGGGCGCCGTGGCGTTCGAAGTCCGTGACGGGAAGGTCGCGTCCCTGCGTGGCATAGGCGCAGCTGGCCGACTCGCGCGCCTCAACGAAGGGTGGCGGCAGCACGAACCGGACGCGCCGGTCATCGCCGCGTGGTGACCGGACCGGCTGACCATGCCCCGGTCGTACGTACCCTGCCGCTACCTCGGCAGGACGTGACCGCGCAGGTCAGCCGGTGCGGCGGGAGCGGGAAAGAGCCCGCCGGGACGAGCTCCTGGTAGACGGGTTCTCGACCAAGATCACCCGGTTCCATGCTTGTCTACCCGTCGTTGATCGATCTGTCCAGCCGCCCGCTGCAGCACCTGCCTGGGCAGCTCACTGCGAGGCGGCGGGAGAACGGCACGCGGTGGCGATGCCTCCCCACCGGCCGCCAGGCTTTACTGGCCCTGGTCCTCTGAGGTGCGGTGACACCTACGCCTAGCTCGCCGCATGGTTCAGCATCGCGACCGTCTACTGGTACGTACGCGGGGCGATCGAAATCCTGCGCGTCCTCGCACCATCCCTGCCCTGGACGAGGCGATGGAGACGGTCCCGATGAAGGCGTCCGTGACCCTGGACGGCATCCTGCTGCGGGGCGACCCGATCGCCGCGGACATGCCGTGCTACTCAGGGAAAATGTGCAGGTCCTCACTGGCCCGTCGGCCGACTGCTCCAGCCTCGGCCGCCATGCCGGGCTCCACCCATGACCTGGCGGCGGCCGCTCGGAGTCATGGATCGTCGACGCGCTCGTCGCTGCGGAAGCGACAAGGCGTACCAAAGGGCTGGCCGCCAGATCCGGATCCCCTTCCGGGCGTCGCCTGCTCAAGCCATGAAAGCGACGCCACCACAGCAGTCACGCCAAGATCCGGAGCGCCGGGCGAGCCGGCGAACGCTAGAACCCGAGCCCAGAGGTCCGGTCCGCTGCCCATTCAGACCCGCGCTGTCGGCGGCCGCTGTAAGGCTGGTCGGGTGAACGACCGTGATGAGCAGCCGCTGCTGCGGCGGCAGTACGGCAACGGACACGACGACGCCCACCCGGGCCAGCTGTTGCATCAGGCACACGTCGCGCTCGCGAGCGGGCCGTTGTTCGCGGCGCCGCCACTTGGACACCGGCGGCGGCACGCGCCTCTGGGGCGTACTCACGCGAGCCAGGTGTACGACCGCTTCTTAGAGGTCCTAACAAAGGCGTTGGACGTGTCGGTGGGTGATGAGGCAGGTGGCGAGGCCGAGGAAGGCTTCGTGGATGTCATCCCGTCGTTCCCATCGGATGCGTAGGCGGCGGAAGCCGTGGAGCCAGGCGATCGTCCGCTCGACCACCCACCGGTGGATTCCGAGGCCGGATCCGTGCGGGACACCGCGGCGTGCGATCACCGGTTTGACGCCCATCGCCCAGACCAGGCGGCGGTACTTGTCGTGGTCGTAGCCGTGGTCGCCCAACAGCGTGTCGGGCCGTTTCCGTGGCCGTCCGACCAGGCCGGCGACCGAGGGGATCTTCTTCAGCAGCGGTATCAGCTGGGTGACGTCGTTGCGATTTCCGCCGGTCAGCGAGACGGCGAGTGGGATGCCCTGGCCGTCGACGATGAGGTGGTGCTTGCTGCCCGGACGTGCGCGGTCGACCGGGCTGGGCCCGCTTTTGGGCCTCGTCGAGCGGCCCGGACATGGCTGGAGTCGATCACCGCCCTGGACCAGTCGAGCTGCTTGGCCGCCCGCAGCCTCTCGAGCAGGATCACGTGGAGCCGGTCCCAGACCCCGGCCTCGTTCCAGGCCTTGAGGCGGCGCCAGCAGGTCATGCCCGAACCGAACCCCAGCTCCTGGGGCAGGTACTCCCACTGGATGCCGGTATGCAGCACGAACAAGATCCCACACAAGGCCTGGCGGTCCGGCACTCTGGGCCGGCCCGGCTTCAGTTTCGGCCCCGGAATCGGCAGCAACGGCTCGATCAACGACCACAGTTCATCCGAGACAATCCACGGACGAGACTCCCTCTTCCCCACGATGAGACCAACGAGCATCCAAGCCGACAGTCACACCACAACCGGCTTCTGTTAGTGCCTCTAAGGCCGCACCCCAGCCGGCCGAACGTACTCCCCGGCCGGTGCCCGCCCGCCTCCTCGCCGCCCGGCGTTTTACCCGGTAACGCCGAGCAGGTTGTCGGGGCTGCAGTTGCTGGTCGGGCATGGTCTCGGTCGGGGTGAGGGAGATGACACGGATGTTCCTCAAGCCCCAATGCGGTTCCTGATCCGAACGCCTGCGCGGGTCCTTCCGTGCTTGAGAAGATCCGACCGGGGAAGCCGTCTCGATTCGCACCTGGAGGGATCCATGCACCACGCGCGTGCGTTATCTGCACTGGCCGCCACCCTCGTGGCCGCGCTGCTGGCCGTCTCGGGATGTTCAGGGGGCGGCGAGCCCGCCGCGCAGGTCCCGTCTCCCTCGCCCTCCGGGCTCGTGCACTACACGCCCGCCACCGGCTCCGCCGCCCCGGCGGCGAGCCCGCCGCCCACCGTGCCCAAGGAGTGCGTGCAGACCGCCGGAATGAGCGTCGAGCAGCTGACCGGCTACCTGAAGGAACTCCGCAGCACCAGCGGGAACTACCAGACCAAGGGCCTGGCGCTGGACTCCTCCGGCCTGAACTTCACCCCGGAGGACATCAAACGCCCGTGCGAGGCGGTCTCGGTGAAGCTCGCTCACTACTGGGTCGAGTTGAAGAAGACGCGTGAGGCCGACGTCATCAGCGGCGCCCGCTACGAATACTCGTACACCCTGATCGGCATCGCCTCGCACGCGGCTGGCCCGCAGGACGGCCGGGTGCCTGACACCGCGCCGCCGGGGCCCTCGGCCTGTCGTGGCACGGTCTCTGTGACCTACCTCGGCGAGGACCTCCCGCTGCGGGCTCTGCCGTACGACCTGAAACTGGTCGACGCCACCGCCCCCGTCCCGGTTGAGGTGGACGGCGACGGGGTGCTGTCCGCGATCTACGTGTCGCCTCCCCATCCGGATGCGTGCTGACACCGAAAGACGGCGGCCACGAGGGTGCCCGGCGAGCTGATCATCGGCAGGCGCCTGTTCGAACTGCGCGTTCCGAGTCGGTCAATACACCTAGCGGCCACGGCCCTCATTGCCGGGAACCCGGATTGCTCCTGGCAGAGTGAGTACGCTCCGACGCCGTAGCGGCAATACGGCTGACGCGTTGACTGCACCAGGGGGCGGGCCGATAACGCATGGCGGCTACGCCCCCGGCCGGGCAAGGTGTGGCGTGATGAGTTATTACGACGAGACGTCCCGCACCGTGTCCTACGCCCGCCACGACACGCTGGAAGGGCTGCTGCAGCGCGGCCGGGGGCTGGGTGCGCAGCGCGCACGGTGTGCCCCGAAGGCCGCCGCGCCGTTCGTGTACGACGGGATCCGCCAGGACTGGACGTGGGATTCCCAGTGCGACGACCGAGGCGTCTATCAGGCTCGGCTGATCCGGGACCTGAAGCTGTCGTCGGCGCTGGCCGTCGACCACCTGGCGAGGGATGAGGAGGAGTGTCCGCGGGCCGCCGATGTGCTGGAGCTGCTCGCCCTCGCCGGTTCGGACGAGGCCAGGGAGGGGCTCCGGGCATACATCCGGATGGGCAAACACTGGGTGGTGGTACTGCAGTCGGTCGCGGACAGCTGGCCGACCGAATGGTGGGAGGACCTGGGCGACGTCGCACGTGCCCGGATCGGCGAGGAGGAAGAGCTTCCATGGTCCGCCGAGCCGTGGAGCCGGTTCGGGATCGAGACGCCTGGCCGCACGTTCCGTCCGCGGCCGTCCCTCGGCGGGCTCAGCAACGAGGAACTGCTCGCCCTGCTGGCCGCCGCCGGCACAGAGTTCAACACGAAGATCGATGCGCTGCGTGCACTGGCCGGGCGCGAGCCGGCCGAGGGGCTGATCCCGCTCGTACCCTCGCTCGGGCCCCGGGACGGCAGCCGCCCCCTGCCCGCGCTCCGGCGGGCGGTCGACCGACTCGGAGCCCTCGCCTTGCCGGCGGCGCGCGGGTGGGCCGTGGACGGGCGGGAGTGGCTGGCCGGGTTGGGCGCGGACGTCCTGGCCGACCACCCCGGGCCTGAGGCACTACCGGGGCTAGTGGCCGAACTCGCCGAACAGTGGACCGCCCGCACCTGGTGCGGACCCGACACCACAGCGAGGAGACTGGCCCGCTTCGGACCCGAGGCCGCCGACGCGGTGCCCGTTCTGTGGCGCTATTGGCGGCACACCCCGCACTCCTACGAGCGCACCGACTACCTGATGGCTCTCGCCGCGATCGACCCGTCCGCCCTGGACGATGCATACTTCGAGTCGCTCTGGGACTGCGAGGAACGGGCGCGGCTCCTGGCCATCGCCTCGGCAACCCACAACCCGCAGACCCTGCAACGCATTGCCGAGCTCCGCGACGACCCGATGGAAACACCAGAAGTACGGGCCGCCGCCGGAGCACGGTTGGCCCCATGACCGGCCATGAGCTCCTCCTCATGAACACGATCGGTCTCCGCGCGCCGACTCGTGACTGGTGCCGTTGACCGGCTCACCTCGATTAGTGCAGAGAAGACGGCACTTTGCGAAGGGGCCGATCTGGGCTGGCGTTGTTCATGTTCAGCGGTTCTGGCTCGTTCTGTGGTCCGTGACTGTGGGTCACCGATTAGATCTCAAACAGGGCTTCCTCTTGTGGCGGGATCGGAGGGTCAAGGACGTCGCGGAGGCGGGTGATGTCCTGGCGCCACTTCGGCCAGTTCGCGGCTTCGGCCCACAGCTCTGCGAGTTCAGACTGGTTGGAGACCACTTGATCCAGGGCGTCGACGGCGAGCATTCGAAGGTCTGCGGGCAACTCCGGTAGCGGCTCTGAAGGGCCATAGTTCGAGCACAGCCGATCGCAGTCAGAATGCTGGGCAACGACCAGAGCCGCCGCGCCCACGGCTCGCTCGCCGTCGTAGATACCCAGGAAGTCCGCGGGCCCGGCGGCACGCTTGAGCACGCCCCGGATCATGGCTTCGCGCTCTTCCAGTGCTGCCTCGTCCAGGTCACCGGCGAAGTCGGCGGCGGTGTCGTTGTCGAAGGGGCCGATGTCCCAGGTGCCCATGTCTCTCCTCGCGCGGTCGTCTGGGGATCGTCGCACTGGCCACTGACAGTGCGCTCAGGAGGCAAGCAGCACCCGCTTGCGCAGGAGGTTGAAGCCAGCGCGTCCATACATCTGCCGCTTGATCATTTTGATGTGGTTGACATGGCCTTCGACTGCGCCCGAGCTCCAGGGCAGGGTGAGACCGGCGATGACGGCATCGCGGTCGCGGTCGATGCCGGCGGCAAGGGTATGGAGACTGGGCAGATCGTCCTGCCGGACGGCGACGAGCCAGTCCGGAAGACGTTCGCCCTGGCGCTCGGTCAGCATGACGGCGAAGGCGCGGACGTGTCGGGTGAGCGCGTCGATCTCGGGGCAGTGGGTGCGCACGGTTTTGAGCAGCAGTTGTTCGGGCTCGGGAAGGGTTTCCGGTCGCCGGAGCATCCATCCGGCGACCCGTTCGGGGTGAGGGCGGCAGGGCGACTACCGGTCGTGGGGAAGTGCGCTTCTTGTGCAGGTAGGCGCGGACGCGCTGGTAGCGACCCTTGTAGCCGAGCGGCACGATCTCTTCCCACAGCTTCCAGGCGTTGGTGCAGCCCTCGTTCCACCGGTCGTCCAGGTAGGGCTTGTAGTCATCGAGGACCGAGGGCCGGTTCTGCCACTGGCCGGTGAACAGCTCCTCCGGAGCCTTGGCCTCGGCGAGCTGCTTGACGGTCCGCCAGGTCATGCCGAGCTGCCGCTGGACCGAGCGACGACTGTGCCCGGCTTCCAGCAGTGCGTGTACGTGGGCGTGCCGAGCCCTGGTGCGGTCGGCGAAACGATGGCCGGTCGGCCATGGCGAGCCAGAGGAATCGTTCTCCGGCGCAGGCTCCGGATCGGGATCGGGATGGGGGGCGGCCGTAACTACCTGCGGTATCTCTTCCGGTACTGCGTCGAGACCCGATGCGAGACGTTCCTGTCCACGGATACCTGGCGGGATTCCTTGGACGAGCGGCTCCTCGACCACGAAACCGCCATCGACCTCGACGGTTATGTCTGGGGCGCGAACCACCACGAGTTGTACGGAGCCGAGCTTCGTCTCAAGTTGGAGGCTGCCCTCCGCTGGTCGAAGGCTGTCGGGATCGACTTCCATGAGGTTCACATTGAGACCAACGCTCATGATCTGACCTTGGTCTTCTCAGACCTTGAGGTGAGCGAGGTGCCGGTCGGATACGCACCCTTCGTCGCGGACTGAGAGTCAGGATTGGTGGGGTGTCTTTACCTGATCACTCCAGCACTCGGAGAGCGGCGACCGTCCAGCTTCTGCTCGTATGCCACCCCCGAGAGCGTGATGGGTGTGCAGCGTACGGCGAGAGCCAGGCCGCGGGACGCCTGCGGGTGCCGCTGGCGGCGTGGCGCTGGGCTGCCGGGACCGGGCTGGTGCCGCCGGCCGACGCGGGCCCGGGGGAGTGGTCGCGGGCGGTGGTGGAGGCCGCCGGCACGAAAGCGGTATGCGCCGCCCTGCGTGGCCCGGTCGGCGCGGGATGGGCCGCAGACCGCCTGACGGGCGCGCTCGGTGTACCGCTCCCGTGGCGGAGGCCGCGGGTGACCGCGGCCGCGGTCGGCCACCTCGTGCGCGCCGGCCTCTTGGTTCGCCTCGGCGGCGACATCCAGTTCCCGGAAGTCCACCCGGACCAGGTGGAGGCACTGGCCCGCCGCCGGGACCTGCCCGCCCTCCTAGACCACCACGTGCCCCTGGGCCCGGACCAGGCCGCCGTGCGCCTCGGCGTCCGCCGCACCGACTTCGACCACGTGGTACGTCTCGGGTGGGTGTCGTCGGTGGGGCATGGCCGCCGTCGACTATGGGCGGGCGGCCGGGGGAGTGGTGCAGGTCCCGTTGTACTCGGCGGCCGCCGTCGCGCTGCTGCCGCAGACCCGCCCCCACGTCGACTGGCGGCAGGTCCGCCGGACCGGCCCCGGCCACCGCTCCCCACTTGCCGCGCTGGAGCGGGCCGCGCCCGCTGACGACACGGCGTTCCTGGCAGAGGTCGCGCGGATCGCTCGGGTGGGCCGCGCCGTCGTCGTCGCCTGGCGCCGGACCCTGCCCGGCTTCCCCGAACCGGTCGCAGGCACCGACGTGCACCCCTGCTTCGACCGGCGCGCGATTGCCGCCTGGCTCCTTGCCCACCACAAGCTCACCATCCCCCACACGCTCCCCACCGCCGTCCTGTCCGTGACCGGACCGGGAGCCGAGTTCCGCCTGGCCGACCCGGAGTTGTGCCGGCCGACGACGTCGCAGGGACGGACCGGGTGTCCGGGTGGGTGGAGCCGGCCGACGCGGACGCCCTGACGGGTGCCTCAGGTGCGGCGTGGGGGATGAGCGTGCGGCGGCTGGCCGTCCCGGGCGCCGGAGCGGTGGCGGTGACGGGTGACGTGCGGGTGAGTGACCGGGCCGCCTCGGCGGGCGGGTGTACATCGAGCTGTCGTGGTGTCCGTGTGCGCGGCACGCGTGCGGCGGGATTGTCCCCGCTTCCTGGTGCGAGGATCACGGGGCGAGCGCGTCGCCGGTGATGGAGTGGCACCCCGGACGGGGCATCCGCTGCGCGGAGCTGACACAGGCCCGGGAAGGGGCGGCCCTGACCGCCTCTCCGTAGCAGCGGCGCCCCGGCCGGTCGGGCGCGGGCCGGACGGCGGTTAGTACCTGCTTCTGAACATGCTCGGCGGGGACGAGGTGTTGTCCTCGCGTTGAAGGACCGTGTCGTGAGGCGTCCCATCGAAGGAGAGTTCACCATGCGTCGATTCGCCGTCCCTGTGGTCGGGGCCGTCGCCCTGACGGGTGTCCTCGCAGCTCCGGCTCTCGCGGATCCCGTGCCCCTGTACGCGCCCCACACTCGGGCGGCTGCCGAGGTCGGCTCGAACGGAGACCTGCTGAAGACCAAGAACGTGGTCAGGAGTTGGAACGCCGGTTCGGCGCGTTCTGCGTCACCGTGGGCCCGGACGCCGTCGACTCAGCGAGAGCCTGGTGCTGTCCAGCAACGGCCCGGCGGGCGGCAGTGTCCACACCTACACGACTGCGAACCCGACCTGTGGCAGCGACGCGAACACCATCCTGGTCTACGTGCGCGACTCCAATGGTGCCGCCGCCGACGCCGGGTTCAACCTCGCCGTCGTGTAGCAGTCCGGCCTGCCGTAAGGCGCCCGCCGAGCGCTGCGTCACCCCTACCCCCACCCTGCGGCGTGGCTTCTGAGCCGGCCTCCGGCTCTCCAGAGAGGCTCTCTGTGTTCAAGTCCAAGAAGGCCCGCCGTACCGCGCTGATCGCGACCGTTGCCGTCGCAGCCGTGACCGTCGGCGGCATCGCTGTGGCCGACGGCATCGGCAACCCTGTCAGGGCCCCGCACGCCCAGGCGTCCGGCCTGATCTACGCCGATGGGCAGGTTGACCGTGGAACCGGTATCAAGTCGGTGGAGAAAGGCGGCACCGGCATCTACTGCATCCGCTTCACCGATCCGCGCCTGAAGGTCACCAACATCACGCCGCAGACGACGCCCGTCTCCGGCTCTGGCTGGCATGTCGACGTCTACGCGGCCTACGCGGCAACCTCTCAGCGCGGCGACCGTGACGACACCCTCACCGTCGTCACGGCCCAGGACGGCAACTACCACGACGAGGCCTTCTGGCTCCTGGTGCCCTGAACACCGGTACAGGCCCTGTCCTGAGCGCTCCGCACACCGCCGCGGAACCCTGGTCACCTTCCCCATGCTCCCCCCTGTGGCTCGGCCCGTGAGTAGGCGACACTGGCTCCCCGGCGGCGTGCCAACGTCCGGCCGATGCTGCCGCCGCCGGACTCCACCTCTCACATGCACCCGCCCTGCGGAGCGACACCCGCACGCTGCTGAGCGGGAGGCACAGCGCCCCGTTGTAAGCAGTGCGGAAGGAAGTTCACCGACCAGCGCTGGGAGGAGACCATCGCGCACCGGACGGCCTGGAACGCCGGGGACGTGTCCCTGTGCGACACCTGCCGTGCCGACGACGTCGCCCGCGAGGAAGCCGCCGCCGAAGCTGCTCGCCTCCAGGCCGTCGCGGGGCCGGAGCCGGAGGACGACCAAGCGTCGGACAGGAGCCGCGGCCGGTTCCGCCGGCGGACCACGAATCTGTGAGGAGAGTCGGGCCCACCCCAGACACACCGCGGCCCGGCCGCCGACGGGGGTCGGGAGCCGGGCCGATAGGGGCGCGAGGTCAGAAGGGCATGTGGCCCCGAATGCGGCGGCCAGCGGAGCCACTCTTGCCGACCGCCTTCGAACCGCTGCGGAACGGCTTGCTGAAGAGGCGGCCCAGCGGGCCGGGCGCCTTGCCTCCCGCGCGGGAGCCCAGGCCGAGGGTCTTCTGGGTGCCGCGCTCGGGGTGCTTGGAGAGGCGGGGTAGGAAGAACGCCAGAACGGCGAGTACCACGCAGACGGCGATGATTCCAGCGATCATCATGGTTGGACCCCACTTCTTCGATGGTGCGGTGATGCTTCGTCGTGTGACCGCGCATACCCGGCGAACCTTCGTTCACGCCCCGGCTGCCACGTGCTGTACGGCGCAGGCGGCGTCCCCGGGCGTGCCTCATTCCTCATACTCCTGGCCCTGCTCCCCGTTTCTCGGCCTCGCTGCTTCGGAGCGCGAGAACGGGAGATGCGTGAGTCATGCGACGAGTACGGGGCGGGCGGGCCGGCTAAAGGTGTCGGCGGCGGCCTGGCGGTGGACCCTCGCCTCGAGCCTGGTCCCCGCGGTCGGCGCGCGGCCGGGGGAGTGGTCGCGTGCGGTGGTCCAGGCCGCCCACGCGGAAGGGATCCGAGCGGCGCTGCGGGGCCCGGCGGGGGAGTCCTGGGCGGCGGAGCGACTGACCGAGGCGCTCGGGCAGCCGCTGCCGTACGGCCGTCCGCGCGTGACCGCCCTCCGCGGTCGGCCACCTCGTCCGCGCCGGCCTGTTCGCCTACCTCGGCGGTGAGCCGGTCTTCCCCGACGTCCACCCGGACCAGGCCGCCGCCAAGGCGCGCCGCCGGGACCTGCCCCCGCTCCTGGACCGCCACGTCCCCCTCGGCCCCGACCAGGCCGCCCGCTGCCTCGGCGTGCGCCGCACCGACGGGGACCACGTCGTGCGCCTCGGGTGGATCGCTCCCGTCGGCACGGTGACGGTCGCCTCACCGGCCGCCATCGGCTCGTTGAGGAAGACGACCTCCCCCCCCCCGGCGGGGACGGCACGGACCGGTCCCGGCTGACGCTGGTGTACGACGAGGAAGACTTCCTCACACGCGTGGTGAGGGCGTACTGCGGCTGACCCGCCCCCGCGCCCTGCCCGCCCGCTCTGCCCCTGCCTGTTCCAATCTTCTGCTTGGATCGGCGGGGGTGGTCTGCGTTGCTGGTTGGTTGTGACGGTTCAACGGTATGCCGTCAACGTGTCTGTGAACTGGGGTTTTCTGCGTGTTGGCCGGTGTACTGGCCGTTTTCCTGAACCCGCGGGCCTCTGGCGTCGGTAGGAGGATTCGACCGGGATTTGGCGGTAGATCGGTGATCTCGATACCGGTTCGGTGACTGCGCTTATATGGCCAGTTCAGCGGGCCTGCGTTCCGGTTCATGCCAGTTGATTTCATCTCAGATGACCAGGTCTCCCGCTACGGTCGGTTCGCTCCGTCCGCCACCGCGGCGACGAGCAGCTCCACCCGCTCCGCCGTGAGGGCGATGAACGAGCCACGGGACGCGGACGGGCCCTCCTGCGCGCCGGGCGGCTCCTCGGCGGGCGCCGGCTCGGTGCCGCCGTTGGCCTGCTCCACGCGGGCAGCGTGTTGGCGCGGTTGGTGAGCGCGCGCCAGCCGGGCACGCGCAGCTCGGCGGCGAGGCCGGCTGTCTGACCCGCCGCCGGTGCGGGTGCAGTGTCCAGGGCCATGCCGCCACGGGCCTTGACCCCAGATGTTGAACACGTCTATGCGGCTTGGGTCAGGGTAGTTGTTGCTGGTTGGAGGTCGTTCTCGTAGGCGATCGGGGACCGCTGGCCGAGGCGGGAGTGCCGGCGGCGGGTGTTGTATCGGGTCAGCCAGCGGAAGGCGTCGAGCCGCGCCTGGCGCTCGCTCGACCAGGCCTTCTGGCCTTTGAGTGTCTCCCGTTTGAAGGCGGCGTTGAAGCTTTCCGCGGCGGCGTTGTCGGCGCTGGATCCGACCGCGCCCATGCTCTGCCGGACCCCTACTGACCTGCAGATTTCCGCGAAGGCCCTGCTCGTGTATTGCGATCCGTGGTCCGTGTGCATGATCGCTCCGGTCAAGTTTCCGCGGGTCCGCTCGGCGGCCGCCAGGGCCTCGATGACGAGCTCGGTTCGCATGTGATTGGCGATGGCCCATCCGGCCAGCCTGCGTGAGGCGAGGTCGATGACGGTCGCGAGGTAGAGCGGCTTCGCGCCGCTGACCGGCAGGTATGTGATGTCGCCGACGTACTTTCTGTTGACCGCGGCCGCGGTGAAGTCACGGCCTATCAGGTCCGGCGCCTTCGCTGCGGCCTGGTCCGCGAGCGTGGTGCGGTGCCGGCGGCGCAGACGGACTCCCTCGAGTCCGATGGTCCGCATGATCCTGGCGACGCGCTTGTGGTTGACCGCCGGGCCGCCCTGGTCGCGGAGTTCGGCGGTGATCCTGGGGGCTCCGTAGGTGCCGTCGCAGTCCTGGTGGACCTTGCGTATCCGGGCCACGATCCCGGCTTCGACGGTCTGCCGGGCCGCTCTCGCGGCTGCGGTGCGGCGCCAGTAGCCAGAAGAGCTGCAGCCAGGTCACCGAGCACGTCTGACCACTTCAACGAGTACGACGACCTTCGTGCTCAACGTGTCGTCGCACACGAAGCAGGATCAGACGGCATACCGGGATCAACGCTCATGTCCACCAGGAACGTCGCGAGCCTTCACGTACGTGCTCATTCAGAGCGTCGTCCAACACGTGTCCCTAGCCCGGGGCTCTCGGCGGTGCGGTGACCGGGCCGACGGCGGACGGCCAGGGCGTGTGTTCTGCCCCTCTCGCGGCCTGAGAGGGAGGCTGCGGGTAGATCGCCGGATTCGGCGAAAGTGCTCCACAGCAGTGGGTGGCCCGAATAGAGTCCCAGCTCAGAGCCTCCTTCCCCGTACGCGCGGGGATGGCCCCGGGGCGAACCTGACGGGGCCGGTCAACGGCTAGTGCTCCCCGCGCACGCGGGATGAACCCCAGCCGGTCACCGGCTGCGTCTGCCTGGCGAGCTGCTCCCCGCGCCCGTGGGGACGTGCCCGAAGCCGCATCGTCGCCGGTTCGTTGGGCCATCGGATGACGTGCAAACCAGGGGTGGGAGAGCGTGGCAGCGCAGCGTGAGGTCGGAGAGGCGGGCGCGGTCCAGTGGGCCGAGCGGCTGTTCCGTAAGAAGGTCAAGCCGGAGCTGGACGTGCCCGAGCCGCGAGGGGCGGCGGCCACGCGCAAGGCCGTCGAGCGGTTCGGCGAGCTGTACGCCGACATCGAGGGGGTCGTCCAGGAATCCCTCGAGGGAGCGCGCGCCGCGGCGAAGCAGCTGTCCAGCGACCCCCTTCAGGGCCTGTCCGAGGTCGTTCAGAACGCCGAGGACCTCGGAGCCCGCGAGGTCCGGATCATGATCAGCGGTGGGGAGCTGCTGCTCGCCCACGACGGCGATCCCGTGCGCCTGCGCGACGTCATGCCGCTCTCCATGCCCTGGGTGACCAGCAAGGCCGCGGACGCCCGAGCCACCGGCCGCTTCGGCATCGGCCTGATGACGCTCTACGTGTTCTCTCCATGGATCGAGGTGCACAGCGGGCACTACGGGCTGCGGATCGCGGAATCGGGGCTGAGCTGGGCCCCGCCCAGGGAGTTCCCACGCGCGTTGGTGGTCGAGGGGGACGGCGACCGCGCGGACCGCCCCGACCGGACCTGGACCGTCTTCCGGATCCCCCTGCGGACCCGGCGCCTGGCCCCGTCCGATGTGGACGCATGGCTGCGGACCTGGGGCCACGCGGCCCTCCTCTTCCTCCGCAGCGTCTCCCGGGTCACCCACCTGGACCCGAAGGGCCGGGTACGTCCGAGTCTCGGTCTGGAGCGGGTCCCGGACGGTGGTTTCACCGCTGAAGTAGCCGGCCAGGGCGTCGAGGTGGACGTGGCGCAGGTACGCGACCCCGACGGTCTCCACTGGCAGGTCTGCCGCGCCACCGTGGCGACACCGCCCGGCGTCGCCCCCATGCGCAAGGCCGCGGCCGAGACCGTCGACCTCGGCGTCGCGGTGCCGGTGGGCGGGGCGAAGGGGTCCGTCGGGCACGTCCACGTGGGTCTCCCCGTGACGGGACTCGCACTTCCCCTGCGCCTGCACGCGCCGTTCGATCCGCTGCCCAACCGCCAGGGCCTGTCGCAGACCGACTGGAACGACGCCCTCGTCGCCCGGGTCGCCGATCTCTGGGCCGCGGCGCTGGTGGACCGGTTCCACCGGGACCCGGCCACGGCGTGGCCCGTGCTGCCCCTGCCGACCTCCGGAGAGGTGCGGGAGGGCGGCGACCGCGAAAGCGCGGCCGTGGTGACCGCGCTGGAGCAGGCGGTGCTGGCTCGCTCGCGCGCGCAGGTGTGCGCACGGATGACTGTCGAGGTTCCCGGCAGGGGCCCGATGAGCCCGGGGGAGCTGGCTCTCGAGGTAGCGGCACTGACCGGCGTGCTCACGGAAGCCGACGTCGAACGGGTCGCCGACCGCCCCGCCCTGCCGGTCGCCGCGCGTGACGACGCCGGCCGCTACCGCGAGGTCCTCGCCGATTGGAAGACGCACGGCGCCGGCGCCGACGGCAGTCCTCCCGCACCGCGGACGGTCGACGTCTGGGACGCGATGGTGCTCCTGCGAGACCAGGACCGCCCGCTGGAGGCGGCCGTGGAACTGGCCGCCGTGGGCGTCGCCGACGGCGCGTCGGCCCACCGCCTCGCCACCTACGCCTGGCTGGTCGATGACGTCGGCGTGTACCACCGGCCACCGGGCCAGTCCGACCTGCGGATGTTCACGTCCGGCCGCGGCGGCCTGGCGGCCGGACTCGGCTTCGCGCACGTCCTGCATCCCGTCTTCCTCGCCGACACCCCTGCCGCCACCGCGGTCCGCAACTGGCTGCGAGCAATGGCCGCCCTGCTGACGGAGGACGACCCGGCCGCCGTCCTGCGCCGACTGTCCGCGTACGGACGCAGGCGATTCGGCAGCTCGGCCCTCGCGCTCACCGACGAGCAACTCGTCCAGCTCAAGGACGCCTTCGACCGGGTCCCGGACGGCGACCGGCGCAACCTCGGCCCCGGAGTGGGTATGGCCGTACTACTCAAGGCCCGCCAGTACGACGACGCCGGCACCCCGCAGGAGGGCGTCGCCCCGCCGGCGCAGGCCTACCTCCCCACGGGCATCGAGGGCACCGACCGCCTGGAGAGCTTCGCCCATGCGGCGGGAACCACCCCGGGCCTGTGGTGGATCCGTCCCCGCTACCACCAGGTGCTGCGCTCCGGCGGAGCGGCCGGCGGACTGAGCCCGCAGGCCTTCCTGCGCCTCCTCGGAGCCGAGGGCGCACCACGGCTCCGCGAGCATGCGCAACAGGTCTGGCGCCTCCACCGGAACGGGCTGGCGCCGAACGTCCTCGGCACGCCCGCCGGCCGCACCCGGGCCATGGCCGGGAGCGAGTTCACGCTCGATGACCTGACGAGCCCGGACCTGGCCGCGGTCGCCCGCAGCATCGCCGCCGACCCGGATCCCGTCGCGCGCAGGCAGCGGGCGATCGCACTGATCCGCGTCCTGGCCCGGACCTGGGGAAGCAGGTTCGCCGGCCATGAGCGGGTGGAGCACGGAGACGCCAACCGCAGGTGGTACCTGAAGCCGAGCATTCCGGCCTTCTGGCTCTGGCAGCTGCGGGAGATCCCCTGGCTGGACAACGACCTGGGCGAGGCCACGGCGCCGGGTGACGGCCTGCGCCTGCGGACGACGGGCACCACCGCCGTCTACGGCGCCGACCCCGCGGGCTTTCTCCACCGTGACGTCCAGCAGGCCGTCGGGCGCCGCGCGGACGTCCTGCGCGCCCTGGGCATCGGCGGCGAGCCGACCGTCGGCGACATCCTGGCGCACCTGCGCAAGAACCGTGAGGCGGAGCGGGCGGGAGGTGCGCGGGACGTGGCCGGGGCGCGGATCCTCTACGAAGCCCTGGCGGAACGGATGGCCGCGCCGGCCGCGGCCGGGTCCACCGCCTCCGCCACCACGACCACCCCTGCGTCGCCGGACGGCGTCGTGCCGCGGGAACTCGTGGCCGCCTTCGCCGCGGGGGACGGCCTCGTCCTCACCGCCGTCGGCTGGCGCAGGCCCGCTCAGTGCCTGCGCGGGACGCCGCTCTTCGGCCGCCTGCGGGCCTTCGCGCCCACCGTTCGGTGCGGCGAGGCGCTCTGGAGGGCGGTGGGAGTGCGGGAGCCCGACGCCGACGACGCCGTCGGCGTCATCAAGGAACTGGCTCCCGCAACGACCGCCGAACGGTCGGTCGAGCCCTCCGCCGCCGATCAGACCGTGTTGCTGCAGTCACTTCAGTTCCTCCAGAACCTCGCGGCGCACGACCCCAACCAACTGGCAGGGCTACGGCTCGATCGGCTTCCGCTGTGGACCGGCCGGGGGTGGGTGACCCAGCGCCCGGTCTACGCGGTCGAGGACGAGTCCGTGGTCGCAGGCCTCGCCGCGGTCCTGGCTCACGACGTCGCCATCTGGCGTCCGGGCGCGGAACTCGAGCACTTCCGCGAGTTGCTGCCCCGCCTGCGCGTCGCCTGCCTGGGGAGGGACGAGGTACGGCCGCTCGTGCCGGGGGACGGCGGTGAGCCCGCACCCCGGGCCGCGGCCCTGGTCGCGGCCGCCGTCGGCCATCTCCACGAGGACCTGCAGCGCAACGACCCCGGGGCGGCCCGCGAGATCCTGGGCTCCTGGGACGAACTGGCCGGCCTGGCCGTACGGGTGGCCCCCGAGCTGACCTGCACGGTCACGTTCCCCGCACCGCGGGCCGGAGTGGCGGTTCCCGCTCCGGCAGAGGTGCCCATGGACCTGGCGGTCGACTGGCAGACGGCCACCCTCTACACCCGTGACCTCGCCCACCTCGCACGGCCGGGTACCGGGCGAGCCCTGGCCGCGGGCTTCCGCGGACACCGCAGGGCGGTCGCCCAGGCATGGTGCGAGGCATGGGAGAAGGCCACCGCGGGCATGGACACGACGCAGATCGTCCGGGCCGAGGATCTGGCCCGCGCGGAGGAGGCGGCCGCCCAGGAGGTACGGGCACAGCGCCTCGCGGCGTTCCGACAGGAGACGGCCGCGGCCGCGGACAAGCAGCCCAAGCCGCCTCAGGCCGGCGGCGCGACGGCGAGCCGGCCGCCTGCCGCCCCCGGCACGATGAACCGCGCCGTGGGGCGTCTGGTCAACACGGACGGACTGAAGGTCGTACGGGACCGGGTGCAGCTCACCCCGCCCCGTGCTCCGCGCCCCGCCCAGCCGCCGACGACCGCACCGGCCCGCCCCACGCTTTCCGAGCCACGCGCGAACACGGCGCCGCCGCGCCAGCGGAGCGCGCCGGTCTCGTACACGCCGGTGGACCAGGAGGACGCCGCCATGACCGTCGTACGCAAGATCCTGGCCGGGGACGACGCACGCCTGCGCGACCTGCGGACGCAACGGGGTCTGGGCGCGGACGCGGTGGACGAACTGGGCCGGTTCTACGAGGTGAAGTCCGTCCGCAAGAAGGAGCGCGACTCCGTCACGGTGACGCCGCACGAGTGGGAGCGCGCCAGGACGGAGAAGGACTTCTTCCTGGTGGTCGTCTCGGGCCTGGACTCGCAGGCGGAGCAGACCGTGGCGCGCTTCATCCTCGACCCGTACGAGCAACTCACGGCCCGCCCCAGCCCGAACATCGTCCTGAGCGGCATCCGGGCGGCCTGCCAGAGTCTGCGCTACACCCTGGAGCCGGGGGAGGGGTCCAGCCAAGGTGATCACGATAGGGGCAACGGGATCCGCGACCAGTGAACCGCGGGGGCGACACGCGCCCGGTCGTGGCGGCCGACGGTGCGGGCAAGAAACAGAAACCGAAGGACGGCCGGCTCTCGTCTCACCGCGGCGCTCATGCCCTGACAGCCGTAACGGCCCACCTGATACCCCGGTGGGCGGTTACGGACAGCTGATTACCTGATCGCGAGGTCCTCGGGAGGGTCCGGGAGCTCATCCTCGAAATCGCAGACGGCCACCGCGCGGATACTTCGGCTCCACATGCCCTGCAGGACATCCCTCACGGCCGAGACGATCTCCCGAGCAGAGGCACCCGGGACGGCCTCGCATTCGAGCACCGTCGGCCACTGGAGGAATTCCGCAGCGGCGGGAGGCCCGTCCTCGTAATCGTTGTGGGCGGCGACCACCGAAAGCGCGGGACCCCTCGCGGGAGCGAGTTCCGAAGCCGACGGCACGAACGGATACTTCACGTAGATGGTGCTGTATTCGTACGCGCTGGTGTCTTCACTTGACATTGATGAACGGTCCATTGTCGAATTCGCCTCCTATCTTGATGATGGAGACGTCGACGTGATCCACGTTGTCTCCGAGGATTTTGGAGATCTGCTCGCTGATGGGGCTCAGCTTCGGCCGCGCGTCACCGGCCGTGATCTTACCCGTCTTCATCGCATGGTCCCGGGTGGCTTCGTTTTGGGAACCGGGATTCGGGTTCTTCCAGCGCGCCGCGATCAGCCGGTCGAACGTTTCGGGCGTCACCCGTACCGCGAAGTCGATGTCTGATCCGCCGGTGATGTTCCCTGTCACCCGGCTCCCCTGGACGACGACGTTCCCTTCCGTCTTCAGCTGCGACTTGAAGACGGAACCGACCTCCGAGAACTGCGACTTGGTCAGCCCCTCGGGCAGACGCACCAGCTGGTTCCACCGGGTGCCCGGGCGAAGGGCGAACATGCCCAGTGAGCCGCCGGTCATATCCGTCATGATGCCGAACTTGTACATCTCGCTACGAGCGTTGGACACCCATGCGGCGTCGCCCTCCGGGCGCGGCAGATCGGGAATGTCTTGTGACGACTGGCCCGGCGCTTCGTAGGAAGCGCAGCTGCTGGCCGCGGCCCAGACGCACACGCCATTGGGAGCCTCGTACTGGTATTTGCGAGGCTTGGGGGGGGGACCTCGGCAAGAACGACGGTGGTCTTCGACTTGAGCGTCTTATACACCGGGTACTTGGATTCCCAGGTCTCGCCCGAGATGAAGTTCGGCGACACATGGGATTCGATGAAGTCGATCTGCTCCCCGCACCCGTTCGAGCAGTCCATCCTGATCATGGAGGCGCGCCCCGTCGGGTCCGAGGACGATGTCGGGTTGTTCTCCGCGTAGCTGTATCCGCTCAGAGACTGAGACTTATCGAATTCGAGAAGCGGGTCCACAGATATGAAGCGGCCGAGGAGGGGGTCGTACTCACGGGCACCGAGGTGGGTGAGCTTGCTGTCGGCGTCCTTCGTGCCGCCGACGAATCCCTTGTTGCCCGTCCAGCCCGACGAGGACGTGCCTCGCACGCCGCCGAATATCGTGCTCTTTCGGCGGGTCACGGTCTGAGCGGCATCGGCGGTGATCTGGGTGGTTCCGGTGCCGTGGTGGTCGTTGAAGTGGAAGACCAGCTTCGACTGGGTCCGGATCGCCACGGTGGTGGTGCCGGGACCGTAGTAGCGCGTACCCACCACGTTCCCCGTCTTGTCCAGCCGCAGCTCGTTGCCCGCCGGCAGGTAGAGCGTGGTGCCCGTGGAATCGCGGCTCACCAGGCGCTGGCCCGCCGGGTCGTACAGGTACTGGGAGGTGTTCGCCCCCTCCTTCACCGACTTCAGCCGTCCCTCCTCGTCCCAGGACAGGTCCTGGGCGATGGAACCGATGGTGCGACTGCGGGTGTTGCCGACCTGGTCGTAGGTGAAGGACTCGTCGTGCGCGTCCGTGCCGGTCTGTTTGACCCCCGGCAGCTGGTGCGTCCCCGTCTTCGGGGCCTGATATGTGCGGACGGTGTCCATCGCGGGCCCGGAGGCCGTCTTGTGCCGGGTCTCCGCCTTGCGGTTGCCGACGGCATCGTAGGTGTAGCTGGTCCAGTACGCGTCGGGTCCGCCGACTACGGCGGCCGAGGGAGCGGCGCTGCACTGCGGTGCGGTGCTGGTCCACGCCTCGGTGACGCGCCTGAGCGGATCGAGGCGGAAACACTGGGTGTCAGTGGTCCGGCTCGCGTCCTGCCCGGAGGAGGTCGAGATGGCCGTCACGTTGCCGGCCGGGTCCTGCGTGTAATGCGTGTCCTCGACGCGCTGCGGGGCCTTCTCCCTGTCGAGGTACGTGTCCGTCAGCGCCCCGGTGTGTTCGTCGTAGGCGTTGGAGACGCTCACCTTCTGCCCGAAGTCGCCGTAGGACTCGATGAGGCTCCGGCCGTAGTGGTCGTACGTGACGTCGGAGATGATGGGATCGGTGCCGGCGCCCATGAAGGCCGTGAGCCCGCTGCCGTGGGTGTAGCCCGTCGTGACGGTCTCCTGCGGCAGCCCGCCGATGGCGGGGTGCTTCGTCCACAGCGGTTGCCCGGTGTTCGCGTTGTACGAGGTGGTCCACTTGTATGTGTTGGCCAGTGCACCCTCGGAGTCGGGGATCGTGACCTGGGTGTTCACGGGCTGGTAGAGCCCGTTATAGGTGGTTATGGCCGTCTCGTAGGCCTTGCCGCCCACGTAGCGCGTGGACTTGGAGAGCTGGCCCTTGGCGACCGTGTCGTAGAGCCATGCCGACAGCGTCGTGCCGTCCTTCTTCAGGGCGGTGCGCCGGCCCAGCTCGTCGTATTCGGTGCGGAGCGTGATGCCACGCGCGTCCGTGGTGTCGACGGGACGGTCCGCCACGTCGTACGTGGTGGTCGACGCCCCCTTGTCGGGATCCTCGACCCGGGTCTTGCGCCCCCGGACGTCGTAGCCGTAGGTCCACTTGGCCCCGGACGGGTCCGTGACATTGTCCAGTCGGCCCAGCCGGTCGAAACCGAAGAGGGTCGTCTCCCCGGCCGTCAGATCCTTCTTCGTGTACTCGGTCCGCGCGGTCGTCCGGCCCAGAGCGTCCACCACGGTGCTCACCGCGGTCCCGCCCGTCGGGGGGACGACGGTCGTGGTGTCACCGCTGTAGCTCGTCGACGTGCGCTTGGTCTCGTCGCCGAACTTCCTGGAGATGACCGCGGTGACGCGGCCCGCGCCGTCGTACTCGGTGTCGATGGAGGCCGGGTACTTGAGCTCCTGGCCCTTGACCAGTACCGGCTCCGCCGCTCCCTGCGTGTAGTAGCTGTTGGACGAACGCCACTGGAACCCGCGCGTGTCAAAGAAGTTCTCCGAGACGAGCCGGCCCGAGAGGTCGGGCGACGTCTCCTGGGTCTGGCGCTGGCGCAGCAGGCCGTCGTAGAAGGTGTAGCTCGTCCGGTACTCCGACTCGTGGTTGAAGGTCTTGGTGGTGATGACGTTCGGACCGTCGTTGCGGATCAGGTAGTCGAACGCGAAGTTCGGGCTGTCCGGGTAGGTGACGGCCGAACGCGTCGGCAGCCACACCTTGGTCACGCGGCCGAGCGGGTCGTAGGCCGTGGCGGTCACCTTGCCGTTGGCGTCGGTGGTCTGCACCGGCTGCGCGCGGAGGGGTTCCAGCGCCGTGGTCACCGTATGCCCGAGCGAGTTGGTCAGCACCGTCTTCGTGGGCACCTCACCTGACGCGGGGGTGAACACGGTCTGAGTGACCTTGCCCAGGGCGTCGGCTCCGGCGCTCGGCCGGCCGTACGCGTCGTAGCACAGCTCGTTCTTGGCCGGTCCGCACGTGCTGGGGACCGTGTTGACCGGGCTGTAGCCGACGCCGTCGCCGTTGATCTTTTTAGGCAGGGCGCTCCCGGAGTGCCTCCGTCTCAAGGCCGAGCTGGACGAGCTGGGGCGCCGGGTGTAGATGGGCGATCTTGGGTAGTGGCTGTGAGCCCGGATGTCCCTGAACCTGCGCCGCTTCGACCGCGACGTACGTGAAGGCCCTCGAGGAGATGTCGGGCGCCCCGATCTCCGCGATCGGCGTCGGCCCTGGCCGTACCGAGACGATCGAGATCAACTCGTTCCTGTAGGCCACCGGTCGAACCGCACGTGAGGGGCGGGGCTCCGCGAGGAGCCCCGCCCCTCACGCATGCCCGGATGCGGCGGGGCAAGGCATATACCGGTTGAACCGGTCCCGGGGCGGCAGGGTAGAAAGGGATCACGCATGCCCGGCCGTTTCCGGCCAGGCGCTCGCTCCCTGGGGGGAACCACACCATGCGCACCCATGCGCTCCGCAGAACGGTCGTCGCCCCTGCTCGCCGCCTCCGCCCTGACCGCCCTGGTCCCGGCGACGGCGTCGGCCTCCGACCCCACCGAATGCGACAACTTCACCGCCGGCAACAGCACGTTCCTCGCCCCCGGCCAGCGCCTCGCCCCGGGCACCCGCGTGGTCCCCACGCCGCTCAAGCCCGAGTTCGTCATGCAGGAGGACGGCAACCTCGTCATCTACGCGGTCGGCCTCCCCGGTGGGCCCGACCTCGCGCTGTGGAGCACCGGCACGTACGGCAACCCGGGCGCGTACGCCCTGATGCAGGAGGACGGCAACTTCGTCGTCTACAAGAAGGACGGCGGCCCCGACAAGGGCGGCGCCCTCTGGAACAGCGGCACCTACGGTGACCGGACCGACACGAGCGTCCGCGCCTGGTTCTCCGACTCCGGCGAGCTGTGGGTGACCGGCCGCGGCACCGGCAACAACCGCATCTCGTGGGACAGCGGCACCAAGAAGCGGCACGCGAAGCTGTGCGCGAACCCGCCGAGCGGTCAGCAGCCGCACTGGGACCAGGGCGGCTGGGCCGAGTCCGCCTCCGTGTGGCTGGTGCTCCAGAACGACAACAACCTCGTCATGTACCGCAAGCGCGACGGCAAGGCCATCACCGCGGCGACCTGACGATCGCCAACGCCAGCCCCAACAACGACGGCGCGGTCCGCTGGCGCACCTACACGGGCGGGAACCCGGACGCCTGGGCCCTGCTCCAGGACGACGGCAACTTCGTCGTCTACAAGAAGACCGGCGGCCCCGGCAAGGGCGGCGCCCTCTGGAACAGCGGCACCTACAACAAGATCTGACCGACATGACGCACCACCATGGGGGGAACCACCACATGCGCATCCACGCACTCCGCAGAGCACTCGTGCCCGTACTCGCCGCCTGCGCCGCCACCGCCCTGGCCCCGGCCACGGCGTCGGCCGTCGTACCCGGCCAGTGCCGGTCCAGCGAGGGCGGCTACACCTCGGACCTGCGGCCCGGCCAGCGCCTCGAGTCCGGCCAGAGCCTGGTCCCCACGCCCGGCAAGCCCGAGCTGGTCATGCAGTCCGACGGCAACCTCGTCGTGTACGCGACCACCTACCCCGGCGGGCCCAAGCTCCCCCTGTGGTACAGCGGCACCTACGGCAACCCCGGGGCCTACGCCCTGATGCAGGAGGACGGCAACTTCGTCATCTACAAGCAGGGCGGCGGCCCCCAGACGGGCGGCGGCGTCTGGCACACCGCGACCTACGGCGACCGGGCCAACTCCTACATCCGTGCCTCCATCAGGGACGACGGCGAGTTCAGCGTCAGCGGCCGCAGCGAGGACTGGTACTGGTCGACCCAGACCAGCGAGCAGCCCAACAAGGTGTGCTCGACCGACGCCTCCTGGATCCGGGGCAACTGGGCTCAGTCCGCGAACGCCTGGCTGGTGCTCCAGCACGACAACAACCTCGTCATGTACCGCAAGCGGGACGGCAAGGCCATCTGGAGCAGCGGCACCTGGGGCAACCGCAACGGCCTGAACCTGGAGATGGGCGACAACGGCGACCTGACCCTGCACGAGAACGGCCCGAACCAGACGGTCCGCTGGCGCACCGGCACCGGGGGTAACTCGGACGCCTACGGCCTGCTCCAGGACGACGGCAACTTCGTCGTCTACAAGAAGAGCGGCGGCCCCGGCAAGGGCGGCGCCCTCTGGAACAGCGGCACCTACAACAAGATGTGACCGACGGACGAGAACCGTCCTGGTGGGGGTACGGGCGGGACGACCCGTCCGTACCCCCCACCGCGCTCACCGGCCCCGCGTTCCGGGGCCGTTCAAGGGGGAACAGCACCATGCACAAACGCCTTACCGGCCGCGCAGCCCTGACCACTCTGCTCGCCGCAGCCGCCATGGCGGGGGCCGTGGCTCCGGCCGCGACCGCCGCCCCGGCCGCCGAGCCGGTCGCGTGCGACCTTCCGTACAACGACGCGCTCAGCGTCCGCTACCTGGACACCGGCAAGCGTCTGGAGTCCGGCCAGAGCCTGGTCAGCAGCCGCAAGACCACCGCCCTGGTGATGCAGGCCGACGGGAACCTGGTGCTCTACGTCCAGGACCCCTCGGGCACGGGCACCCGCCACCCGCTGTGGAACAGCGGTACGTACAGCAACCCGGGCGCGTACGCCCTGATGCAGGAAGACGGCAACTTCGTCGTCTACACGAAGGACGGCGGCCCCGACAAGGGCGGCGCCCTGTGGGCCACCAAGACCTGGGGGACCGCGCAGGCGAAGGCGCGTCTGGAGGCCGACGGCGAGTTCACCGTGTGGGGCAACGAAGGGGCCTGGGTGAAATGGTCCTCCATGACCCACGAGGAGTCCCCGATGCTGTGCGCGCCCGGCCCCGGGGCACCGTACCGGGACTGGCTTGAGGGCTCCTTCGCGCAGTCGGCCTCCGTCTCCCTCGTGCTCCAGGAGGACCGCAACCTCGTCATGTACCGCAAGCGGGACGGCGCGGCCATCTGGAACAGCGCGTCGTACGGCTCGGACAAGCCCGTGATCCTGCAGGTGGAAGCGGGCGGCGACGTGGGCCTGCGCCAGTACTACACGTACGCGTGGGCGTGGCACACCGGTACTGAGAACAACCGGGGCGCGTACGCCCTGCTCCAGGACGACGGCAACTTCGTCGTCTATGCGAAGGACGGCGGCCCCGGCAAGGGCGGCGCCCTCTGGAGCAGCGGCACCTACAACAAGATCTGACCGACGAAACGAATCACGGGGGGAACCGCTCATGCACGACCGCTTGCCCCGCAGTGCGTTCATATCCCTGCTCGCCGCCTCGGCCCTGACCGGCCTGGTCCCGGGCACGGCCGGTGCCGCGCCGGCCACCCGCCCCGGGATGGCCGAGTGCGACGAGCCCTACGACGCTCGCGAAACGGTCCTGAACATCGGCCAGCGGCTCGCCCCGGGCGAGAAGATGACCAGCCCGACGGAGAACACCGAGCTGGTCATGTAGGCCGACGGCAACCTGGTGCTCTACGCCCTGGGCAACCCCGGCGGCTACAAGCTCCCGCTGTGGAACAGCGGCACGTACGGCAACGCGGGCGCGTACGCCACCATGCAGGAGGACGGCAACTTCGTCATCTACAAGCAGGGCGGCGGCCCGCAGACGGGCGGGGCCATCTGGCAGACCGCGTCCTACGGTGACCACAACGACCTCAAGCCCGTGGCGAAGCTGGAGTCGAACGGCAACTTCAAGGTCATCGGCTGCAAGGACGACCGCTGGGGGACGCACTGGTCGCCCCTGAGGCGGGAGAAACCACGAAGCTGTGCGCGGAAGACACGGCGCACCAGTACCGCTACTGGTTCGACGGCGACTGGGCCCAGAGCGCCGCCGTGTGGATGATCATCCAGCCGGACAACAACGTCGTCATCTACCGCAAGAGCGACGGCAAGGCCATCTGGAACAGCGCGACGTACACCACGGATTACCACACGATCGATCTGCGCGTCGGCGTTGACGGCGACATGACCCTGCGCGACTGGTTCGACATGGACAAGGTGGCCTGGCGCACCGGTACCGCCGGCAACCCCGGTGCCTACGCCCTGCTCCAGGACGACGGCAACTTCGTCCTCTACAAGGCGGACGGCGGCCCCGGCAAGGGCGGCGCGCTCTGGCACAGCGGGACCTGGAACAAGATCTGAGCTCACGCGGAAGGGGCGGTGTGCCGTACGGCGCGCCGCCCCTTCCGCGTGAATGGTGCCATCGGGCCCGCACTTTCCAACGGCGAGCTCAAGCGGTCAGCGCATCACCGCTGTTCAGGAGGTCAGCGTAGACCTCTGCCGGAGTACGGTAGCCATGGATCTTGCGCGGGCGGTGGTTGAGCTCGTGGGCGATGGCGTCCAGGTCGGCCTGGTTGAACCTGCGGAGGTCCGCGCCCCTTACGGGCATGCACAGCGACTACCTGCGGGACGAAACTGGGGAGTGCAGGCGGTAAGGACGGCGTGTGAAATTCGATCTTGCGGTTCCCGTGTCGGTGCCTGACAACACGGGCGCGCGGACGTCAGCGGTCATCTGGTCATTTGTTCGCTGTCCGTAGCCGCCCTGCTTGCAAGGTAGGGCTATCCCTACCTTGAGGTTACGAGTGGGCCATGTGGGCGTGCGGCTGCGTTTTCGCGAGGCTTGAAAGCATGTACCTCGCGAGTGATCCGGTGGCCGCTGCGGTCGAGCTGGAAGACGTGTCGAAGACCTACCCCGGCGATGGCGGGACGCCCGCGCTGCGGGGGGTGAGCGCACGGTTGGCGGCGGGCACGTTCTCGGCGGTGATGGGTCCTTCCGGGTCCGGGAAATCCACGCTGCTGAACTGCGCGGCTGGTCTGGAACGGCCCAGTGCCGGGCGTGTCCGGCTGGCCGGGGAGGACATCGGTGCGCTGCGGGAGCCGGCCCTGACGCGGGCGCGCCGTCGCCAGGCGGGTTTCGTGTTCCAGTCGTTCAACCTGGTTCCGGCGTTGTCGGTGTGGCAGAACGTGCTGCTGCCGCAGCGGCTGGCCGGGGTGCGGCCGGACCGGCGCTGGGCGGATGAAGTGCTGGCACGCGTGGGGTTGTCCGGGCGCAAGAGTGCTCGCCCGGATCAGCTCTCGGGCGGCCAGCAGCAGCGGGTTGCGGTCGCGCGGGCGCTGGCCGGACGCCCGCAGGTGCTGTTCGCCGATGAACCGACCGGAGCGCTGGATCTGGCTGCCGGGCATGAGGTATTGGCGCTGCTGCGGGAGGCGGTGGACGAGCTGGGGCAGACGGTGGTGATGGTCACGCATGACCCGGCTGCCGCTGCCTGGGCGGACCAGGTCCTGTTCCTTGCCGACGGTCAGGTCCACTCCTCCATGAGCGACGTTTCGGCCGCGCAGGTGGCCGCGGTGATGACGGAGCTGAGTGCCCGATGATCCGTCTCGCTCTTGCCACCGTGCGCCACCGCTGGTGGTCATTCGCCGGGACCTTTCTCGGCACAGCCCTGGCGGTGGCGCTGGTCGCCGCCTGCGGCACGCTGCTGTTCTCCGCTCTGTCCTCCCCGGCCGGAGCCGACAGGTACACCGCCGCTGACGCCGTGGTCAGCGCCGCGCGTCAGGTGTCCGTGCAAGACGGGGACGACACCGAGACCCGCCCGCTGTCCGGTGCGCCCGCGCTCCCCGATGGCCTGGCCGGCCGCCTGGCCACCGTGCCCGGAGTCACGCAGGTCACCGAGGACACGTCGTTCTACGCCCAGCCGCTCACACCCCGCGGAAAACCGGTCGGTGGCGGCTCGGACGCGACCGCGCCGGTGATGGGCCATGCCTGGTCCTCCGCCTCCCTGACCCCCTTCCGGCTTCTTGCCGGGCGCGTACCCCAGGACGGCGAGGTGGTGCTCGACGCGGGCCTGGCCCGGCATGCCGATGTGCATGTGGGGGGCCGCGTGCACATGGCCCTGCCGCACAAGGTCGCCTCGTTCCGACTCGCCGGCACCGTCGCCGCCCCCGGAGGGCCGCAGCTTTCCTCGCAAGGCGCGGTGTTCTTCTCCGCCTCGGACGCGGAACGGCTGTCCCAGCCGGGCGATGCGACCGCGCTCGCCCTGCGCTTTGCTCCGGACGCCGACAGCCGCACAGTGCTGGACAAGGTGCGGTCGGCGGCCGGGCCGGACGTGCGAGTGCTCACCGGAGACGAACGGGTACAGGCCGACGCACCGGCTGTGCTGGTCAGCTACACCGGGGCGGTCGGGGTGTTCGGCTCGATGGCCGGCATCACCGTGTTCGCGGCCCTGTTCGTCATCGCCGGGACCATAGCTTTCGCCGCCCGGCAGCGACTGCGCGAGCTGGCGCTGCTGCGCACGCTCGGTGCCACGCCGCGCCAGGTGCGCCGGCTGATGGGCCTGGAGGCATGGGCGGTGGGCGTGGCCGCCGCCGTGGTGGGGACTCCGCTCGGGTCGTGGCTGGCGGGCTGGATGGGTGAGCGGTTCGTGGCCACCGGCGCGGTTCCCGCATCTCTTGACGTGCATGGCAGCGCAATGCCGCTGCTGATCGCGGCCGGTTGCGGGGTGGGGGTGGCGCGGCTGGCGGCGTACTTCGCCGGTCGGCGGGTGGCGCGGATCGCTCCGACTGAGGCGATGCGGGAGGCGGCTGCGGCTCCGGCCAGCGGCGGCATCTGGCGCGTGGTGACCGGTGCGGTACTGGTCGCCGGTGCGGTGGCCGTGCTGGTGTTCACGCCGATGCGCGGCGGGATCGGTGTGGGCATGGGCTTCATCGGCTGCGCGCTGCTGGTCTGTGCCGCCGCCGCCCTGGGACCATGGCTGGTCCGTGCGGTGGGTGCGGCGCTGGGCGGTGTCCTGCCAGGGGCGACCGGCCGTCTGGCCGCGGCCAACACCCGGCGCTTCCCGCTGCGAGTCGCGGGGGCGGCGATGCCGCTGGCGCTGCTGTTCGCTCTCAACGCCACCATGCTGCTCAACTCCACTCTGCTCAGCAACATCACCGACCAGGCCGCCCACGCCCGGGTCGCCTCCGCCCGCCAGAGCTTGACCGCGGCCGGCGGCCCCGGCCTGCCGCTGGGCGCCTACGAAGAGGCGGCCAGGATGCCGGGGGTACGGGATGTGGATGCGACCGTGCCGAGCGAGGTCATGGTCCGCAAGGGCGGCAAGCCGCAGCATTACCCCGCCCAGGGCCTATACCGCACCGGCGGCGGTGTGCTGGATCTGAAGGTCACCAGCGGTTCCCTGGACGGGCTCGCCGAGGGGGTGGCGGTCAGTACGGACCTGGCCGGCAGCCAGCACTGGCGGGTGGGCGACACGGTCGGGCTGTGGTTGCCGGACGGCACCCACCTCTCGCGGCCGGTGGTGGCCCTGTACGGCCGGTCCGCCGGGTTCGGCGACATGCTGCTGCCCGGCTCACTCGCCGCCGCGCACACCCCCCGGCCCCTTGTGTCGGCCGTGCACCTCGGCCAGAACCCTAGTCCGGCGGCCGTGAAGGAGTTGCGGGCGCAGTTTCCGCAGCTGTCCGCGCGCGGTGACGAGGCAGCAACCAGTCGGCAGGACGCCGAAACCGCCTCCCAGCAGGCAGCGCTGCGCCTGCTGACCGGTATCTCCCTCATCTTCACCGCCGTCGCCGTCCTCAACACCTTCGCCATGGCCGCCCTCGGCCGCCGCGGCGAGTACGCCGCTCTGCGACTGCTGGGCGCCACCGCCCGCCAGGTACGGGCGATGGCCGCACGCGAAGCGGTACTCACAACCACCGTCGGCCTCGTGATCGGTGCGGGGATCGCCGCAGTAGTCGTGGGAACGTTCAGCAGCTCCCAGGACGGCCACTGGCGCATCATCGTCGACCCCCTCTGGTACACCGGGCTCCTCGCCGGTACCGGCGCGCTCGGTCTGGCCGCCGCAGCCCTGCCCACCCGCCTGGTCCTGCGCACCGCGACGGCCCACGGCGGACGGAGCGCGCAGTGAAGCCAACACACCAGACGGCGGCCGACCCCCATGCCGCTCGGACGAAGCCAGGGGTTCGTAAAGTGCGGGACATGCTCCAGCGCACCGTCCGGTCTCTGCAATACCTGCTGCTGGGCCTGGCCGCAGGTAGCGGGGCCCTGGTGACCGTCGTGGCCGGGGCCACCGGCTGCGCGGTCCTGGTCGTCACTCACCTGGGCGCCCCCGCCTTCCTCGCCGCGACCACCGCGGTGCGCCGGCTCGCCGGACTCGAACGACGCCGCGCCGCCCTCATCCTGCCCGCCCCAATCCCCACTCCCTACCCGGGCGCCGAGCCCGCCACCGTCGCCGGACGTGCCCGGCAACGGGCCGCCCACCCCGCCACCTGGCGCGACACGGCCTGGATGACGATCCTCTTCCCGCTGACCCTGGTCTGTGCCGTCCTCGCCGTGGTCGTCCTCGCCGTGGACCTCGCGGCCCTCACCTCGCCGGCTTGGGCCTGGGCCCTCCCGCCGGAACGCCGCGGCGACCCAGGATTCATGACGCTCACGACTCCGGGAAGGCAGGCGGTTACGGCGCTGGCCGCGCTGATCCTGCTGCCCGCCGCTGCGTGGCTCGTACGCGCCCTGGCCGCCGGCCAGGCCCGCCTGGCGGCCGGACTGCTCAAGCCCGGCCGCACCCAGCGACTGAGCGAACGCACCGACCACCTGGCCCGCACCCGCAGCCGCGCCATCGACGCCCAGGCCGCCGAACTGCGCCGCATCGAACGCGACCTCCACGACGGCGCCCAGGCCCGCATCGTCGCCCTCGGCATGACCCTGGCCCTGGCCGAACGGCGCCTCAAAGCCCTAGGACCCGCCGCCGACCAGGCCCGCACCGACCTCGCCGCAGCACGCGCCGACGTCAACACCGCCCTGGACGAACTACGCCACCTCGTACGAGGCATCCACCCCCCGATCCTCACCGACCGCGGCCTGGACGGTGCCCTGACCGCCCTCTTCGCCGACCACCCCCTGCCCGTCACCGCCGACATCCGCCTGCCCCACCGCCTGGCACCCGCGCTGGAGGCCGCCGCCTACTTCCTGATCGCCGAAGCCCTCACCAACATCACCAAACACGCCCACGCCACCACCGTCACCGTCACCGTCGACACCCGCCCCGACGGCACGCTGGCCGTCACGGTCACCGACGACGGACAGGGCGGAGCCGACCCGGACGGCTCGGGCCTGACGGGACTGCGCCGCCGCATCGAAGCACTCGACGGCACCTTCACCCTCACCAGCCCCAGCGGAGGTCCCACCACCATGCACGCGGAGATCCCATGCGCCTTGTAATCGCCGAAGACCTGCTCCTGCTGCGCGAAGGGCTCATCCGCCTGCTCACCGCCACCGGCCACGAGGTCCTGGCCGCCGTCGCCTCCGGGCCCGACCTGATCACCGCCGTGGACACCCACCGGCCCGACCTCGCCCTGATCGACGTCCGCCTTCCGCCCGGCTTCCGTGACGAAGGACTGCGCGCCGCCATCGAGCTCCGCGCCCGCCACACCCCCACCCTGCCCGTGATCATTCTGTCGCAGTACGTCGAGCGCACCTACGCCGCCGAACTGCTGGCCGACGGCCACGGCGCCGTCGGCTACCTCCTCAAGGACCGCGTCACCGACATCGACGCCTTCCTCGACGCCCTCGACCGCGTCGCCACCGGTGGCACCGCCCTCGATCCCGAAGTCGTCGCCCAGATCTTCGCCCGCAACAGCCAGGACACCGGCCTCGCCCGCCTGACTCCCCGCGAACACGAAGTCCTCGCCCTCATGGCCCAGGGCCTGTCCAACTCCGCCATCGCCGAACGCCTCGTCCTCGCCCCCGTCTCCGTCGAAAAACACATCTCCAACATCCTCGCCAAACTCGACCTCCCCCTCACCAACGACACCCACCGACGCGTACAGGCCGTCCTCACCTACCTCAACGCCTGATCCACCTGCCCCCTCACCGCCGCCCCTGCGAGGGAAGCCACCGCCTCGACCTGCCTGACTTCTCTGCCCATCTCACCCAGCTACGCGGCGCATTTTCGCGACCTGTTCCTTCATCTGGTCGTCGGTGCGCGTGCTGTGCCAGACGGTGCCTTCCCACTTCACGTACTGCGGTTCGCCCTCACGCAGGAGGACCGGCTTGAGGTGGCCGTGGAAGAGAAGCGTGCGGCCCTGGTTCCGGCGGAGCCGGCTGAACCACAACGCGCTCTTCTCATGCCGGGCAAGACGGTTCGCGGCGACGCCGGGAGGGATGCCGCGGACGCGGCCGGGTGTGTAGGTCGTCAAGGGCCGGCTGGGCGGCCGCCAGGAGTCTGCGAGGGCCCAGTGCGCGACGGCGTCGTCGCCGCGGTCGGGCGGGAGGTAGGGGTAGGTGACGCGACCCGCGACCTCCGCGAAGAACCGGGCCTGCTCGGCTTCGGTGCCGCCGGCCAGTCGACGCCAGTAGGGCGAGGCGATCAGCGGTGCGAGGGCGACGGCTTCGGGATAGACCGCGGCGAACAGCCGCGAGGTGCTGAAGCCGACGTAGTCCTGCTTCTCCCGGTCGAAGGGGATCAGGACATCGAGGCGGTCGTCCCAGACGTTCCAGCGGCCGAAGGGCGACGGGCGCCCCTCCGGAGACCAGATGTGTGCGCAGAGCATGAGGCCGGTCAGCACCGCGTCGTAGGTGGCGGCCCAGCCGTAGCGCCGCAGCGCGAGCAGGTGGCGCCGCTGTGCATCGAGGATGCTCGGGAGCCGGGTGAGATCGACGGCGGGATGGTCGATGTCGGGTGGGCCGATCCAGGTACCGTGCCGCAGGCAGACGTAGGTGTGGTGGGGCAGGAGCCGCACCACCCGGCCGCCGGGGTGGCGGGCGTCGCAGAGGTGGCAGCCGGTCTGCGGCTGGTGGCGGAACATCTCCCAGTTCGGCGGCGGGTCGCGCAGTTCCGGCATGGCCCCGGACAGGGCGTGGACGCTGCGGCCGGTCAGCGCGGCGAGCCGTTCGGAGACGACGACGCGGCGGCCGGCTCCGGGATAGGCGGGCTGGGTGACCTGTAACCACAGGCCGTTGATGTCCAGGCCGTGCAGGGTGGCCAGGCGGCTGATGTAGGACGGGGGGATCTCGTGCCGGGCGGGCGGGACGGGGTCGGGGAGCGTGCGGAGCATCAGGCCGCGCGCCTCCGCCGCCCGGTCGCCTTGGCCTGAGCGGTGAGCCGTTCGGACTGCGCGGCGGCGAAGTCGATCGGGACGATCTCCAGCAGCTCCTCGGTGATGGCCTCGCTGCCGTCCTCGATGGCCAGCACGGCGGCGCCGCGGATGAGCTGCGACAGGCTGCCGATCATGCCGCCGGTGCGGTGGAAGAGGTAGTCGCTCATCGCACTGAGCGCGCCCGGCGCGTGCTGGTGGAGGCGGAGCATGGATTCCAGCGTGCCGATCAGGCCCCGCCAGGCGTCCTTGTCGCCGGTGGTGGCGTAGGAGAACGGGGCGGCGGGGATGACGACGAACCGTCCGGCGATCTGCCGGCCGCGCGTGCCGGCGAACAGGCCCTGGCTCTCGATGTCGATGCCCGCGTAGGCGAACGTGGCCGGCAGCCGCTCGGCGAAGTACTTCAGCTGATCGGATGCTTCCGCCCCGGAGCGGGAGCCGAGGTTGAGGTTGTGCAGCTCGTCCACCAGGACCAGGTCGACGTGGACGTGCGCGGCGGTGGCGCAGACGGCGTCGACGACGTCGGTGTGGGTGGCCCGGGCCGGGAAGGTCAGCCCGAAGAACCGGGCGAACTCCATCGCGAGCATTTTCGGGGTGGCCGCCGGCGGAACGGTGACATAGACGACCGGCAGCCGGGACCGGTCGTGCGGGTGGCGCTTGCGGGTGGCCAGCTCGTGCGCGCGGCCCAGCTGGGTGAGAGCGGTCGTCTTGCCCGTGCCGGAGGCGCCGGAGAGGATCACGCCGCGGCGGGCGGAGACCTGGTGGCGGTTGAGCTGGATCAGCAGCCGGGCGGTGGAGATCACCTTCCGGATCGTCGGGGTGTTCACCAGCGGCAGGTCCGCGTGATACTCCCGCCGCCGGTCCTCCGCCCGGGCCCGCTCCCGTCCGGTCAGCGCGGCCCGCTCGGCGGCGGGCAGCAGCTTGGGCGGGATGGTCTCGTGTTCGACGTAGCGGCGCCAGCCTTCCTTGGTCGTCAGCGGGGAGTCCGGCGGCGCCTGTTCGTCGGTGTCCGTCTGCGGCGGTGCGGTCGCGGGCGTGCTCATAGCCACCTTTCAGCTTCGGCGTGGGCGTCGAAGACCCCGAAGGGCACCACCTCCGAGGGCGCGGAGTCGGGCTCGGGGTCGGGCGTGTTCTCGATCTCGGGTGCCACTGCGGGTGCCGGGAGGGCTGCGGCGGTGCGGGTGCGGCCGATGACTCGCGCGGTGCGGATGTCCGGTCCGTTCTCGGCCCGGGTCAGCAGGGCGTCCAAGACGCGCGCGACGTCGGCCTCGTTCGCGTCGTCCAGACCCGCCGCGGCGGCCAGGCGCCGGGCGTGGTCCCAGGTGAAGTCCGCGAAGGGGGCATTCACCAGCGGCAGGTGGACCCAGGGCGTGGTGATCCAGCCGCCGGTGGTGCGGACGAAGACGCGGGCGAGGTCATAGGGGTCGTAGTGCACCTCCCAGAGGCCCTTCTTGGCCGTGTGGCCGGAGTGCTGGCGCCGCCACGGCCCCAGCTCGGGCGCGTCGTAGGTGCGGTGGCCGATGCGGATGCCGTAGTCGTTGATCGCCCGCCAGGCCACCGGCAGCAGCTCCAGGTAGTCCTGGCCGCGCAGCACCAGCGGCAGGTAGCCGGCCGCCGCGACCAGAGAGGCGTACTTGTCGTTCGGCGACATCGCCTTCCCCGGGCGGAACGGGTCGCGCAGGGCGTCGTGCGGTCGCATCTGCCACCCGGCCAGAAGCCATTCCTCCAGCAGGTCCTGGAGTTCGGGGATCGTCCAGACGGCGGCCTGCTCGACTCTCTCGCCGCGGCGGGTTACGTCCCGGCCGGTGTATCCGGCCAGGTGCTGGGCGAACAGGGTGTTGATCGCGGAGAACGTCGCCTCCACGATCGCCTTGTCCGTCGGCGTGCGCGGACGCGCCCGCTGGACGGAGATGCCGAGGCGTTCGCAGGCCCGCAGGAAGGTGTCGGAGATGAACACCTTCCCGCCGTCCATGACCACGGTGTCCGGCACGATCACTGGCTTCGCGGCGACCTGCTCCATCCGCGCGTCGATGCCGAGCATCTGCCGGTGCGGCAACCGCGAGGCCGCCATCCGCAGCGACGCGGACCAGCCCGGCCACATCGGCTCGGGGACCAGCATGCGCACCAGGAGGAGCGAGGCGTCCACCGCATGGTGCCCACTGGCCGCAGCGTCGCCGCGCAGATCGTGCGGGTGGCGACATCGACCGCGATCGTCAGATCCGCCCGCGCGGTCACCCCCGAGTCCAGGCCGACCGGCCCGGGGAACAGGTGCAGATCGACTCCACCCCCCTGGATGTGATGGTGAACTGGGCAACGGCACCACCCCCTCACCGTGCGCGGCCTCCACCGTTTTGATCACGCGGCGGATCAGCCGGGACCGCGTGCCGGTCGAGACGTTCGTCTCGCCGTCGAGCACTTCGCGGATCGCCGCCACCAGCCGGGCATCCGCCCGGCCCGTGGCTTCCCACTGCCGCGTCCTGCGCTGATCCACCAGCCCCCAAAGCCCCTGCTTGAGGTAGCGCGACCGCTTGCCCTCCACCGTCCTCAGGCTCACGGCCAGCTCGGCCGCCTTCGCCCGCATCCGCTCGGTCAGCGACCGCGTCGCCGGGTCGTACTCCGGCCGCGCGGGTGTTCCCGGCTCGGCGCCAGGCGGCCGCCCGGTCTCCACCTCGACTACTGCCGCTGCCACTCGGCCGCAGCCGCCCGCGCCGGCTCCGGCAGCGTCTCCAGGAGACCGAACGGCTCCATCTCCGGCAGCGGCTCGGCGCCGGTAACAGCGAAGTCCGGTGCCGCCATCAGATAGGAGGCCAGCACCACCGATTCCGTCCCGGCAGCGGACCGCAGCCGCACTGCCGTTCCGGCCAGCGCCACCACCTGATGCTCGCCGTCGTCGAAGGTGACCCAGTCGCCCGGCCGCAGCACCGAGCCCCCGCCCGCGGTCACCGGCCTGCCCCGGGCGAGACCAGCGAGCCGCCGTGCAGGGGCACCGACACGTCCACCTCCAGTTCGTGCGACCACAGCAGGTGGAACAGCACCGGCAGCACCGCCAGCGGCTCACCCGCCGCCGCGGCCCCGTCCATCAGCGGCAGCGGCTCGGCGAACACCTCCCGCAGCCGCGAGGCGGCCGGCTCCATCCGGTGCCGGGGGTGCCGGTAGCCCGCCAGCCACCGGACGTTGCGGACCACGACCGGGTCCGGGGCGCCCACCAGCCGGAACTCCCACCCCACCTCGGCGCAGGCCGCCGCCGTCGCCTCGAACTTCACCACGTCCCGCGGGCCCCGGCGTTCGGCCGGGCGGCAGTCGACGACCATGGCCGTCCCGTCGTCGCGACGGGCGAAGTAGTCCGGCACGTGCGAGACCGGCCGGCCTTTCGCCGCTGTCCAGAACAGCCAGAACGGCTGCGAGGAGACGCCCACCACCGCCGGGTCGAAGTCCAGCAGCATGATGTGGTCGCGCTCCAGCCAGGACTCGTACCCGACATGCCCGCCTGTCGTCGCCGACCACCACAGGCCCGGCAGGTTGCGCTGTCGGCGGTACGACGCGAAGGCGCGTACGGGAAGGGCGTGCTCGAACGGCACCGCCCAGACCTCCGGCAGCGGGCGCCGTAACTCCATCCCCTCCGGGGCGATGTACGCGACCTCGAACCCGGCCACCGGCGGCCCGGCAGAACCGCCCGGCATGACATCTAACGCACGCACCATGACCAGCTACCCCAACCCCTCACCGCAAGGTAGGTCTTCAGCCCGCACGCTTCCCCGCAAAGTGAAGCTTCAATCCGCAGCTTTCGACGTCACAGACACCGGACCGGGTCACCGTCGACCTGCTGCTGAACCCGTGGTCTCCGCGCGAGCGGAGGTGTCCCGTACGGGGCGTTCATGATCGATGACGTCGACAAGTGGTCCTCGTGCGAGCGGAGGTGTCCCGACGAAGATGAGCCGCCGTACGGTGCGGGTCTCGTGGTCTCCGCGGGAGGCGTCCTGCTGACGCACATGCTCGACCAGGGCGTGCCGCTGTGGTCTCCGCGCGAGCGGAGGTGTCGCGTCGGTTTCCGTGAACACGCCGCCGTCGATCCGTGGTCTCGGCGAGAGCGGCGGTTGGCATGCAGGCAGGCTACGCAGCCGGTTCGTCCGGACGCGGGTCGCTGTTGTGCAGCACTCGTGCGGGACGTCTTGGCGAGAGGGCTGCCGCCCTCTCGCGCTCTCCCGCAACCTCCCGCCGTGGCCGTGAAGTGGTCCAACGCCGCCGCCGTGCGCGGCAGGAAAGAACGGTGGTGGCGGAGGTTCGGACGGGGTGGTCGTCGCTTCTTTGTGGCCGGGTGGGTGGTGGTGGGGTGTGGGGTTGGGGGTGGTGTTTCGGTGTGTGGTTGAGGTGTTGGGTGTGGGGGTGGTGTTGCGGGGCCGGTGCCGGGTGTGGGGGTCGGGTGTGGGTGGTGTTGTGGGGTGTTGGCGGGTCTGGTTTTTCCGGCTTGTGGGCGCAGGGGACTGCACCATTTTTCAGGCATTAGAAATTGGCAGCCAGTTAGTACGTAATGGAACAGTACGGGCTGATTGATCCCTGAAGGGTCCGGTGTATTCGCCGGGCCTGGCGGGCGTTATCCGGGAGTGGTTTGCGGTGGGTGTTGAGGGGTTGTCCGGCGGGGGCCGTCGGCGTGAGCGGCTGGTATCCGAGCCGCGTGGACGGCGGGTGAATCTGTCGTTCAACGACGCGGAGCGGGGCCTGGAGGAAGAGGACCAGGGCCAGGGGGTAGTCGTCGGTGTGGGCACCGTGGGTGTCGCCGGGGCGGTGGAGGATGTTCAGCACGTGGCGTTCCACCGGCTCGGCCACGGTCGTAATGCCGGCGCCATAAAGGGCGGAAAGGAGCGCGAGCAGCTCCGGACCGCGGTAGAGGGCGCTGATGAGCCCGGATTCCCGGGCGATGTGATGACCGCCCAGGGTGGTCATGTGGCGAGGGCTCTCGCCCATGGACGCCATACGGAAGTCGCGTCGGCGGGCGGCGGCTTCCAGACGGCCGCACTCCTCCCGCAACGCCGCGAGCCCGGTGGGGGTGAGGAGACACGGCAGCGGGAGGTATCCGGTCTCGGCGAAGCGGGCGGCCAGGGCTGCGGGTTGTGAGGGCAGCGTCAGCACGACCACAGCCGTACCCCACCGGCCGGAGCCGGGAAACGCCGCGCTGCCGGTGCGGTGCCGGCCCTGCTGGCCCGCGCGGACCACGGCTTCGCCTGGTTCCTCGGTCAGCACGGCGGGGACCAGGACGACGGGGCCGACGGCGGCGAGGACACCCAGCGGTGACCACCGGCCACCCGTACGAGACGCTCCCGGCAGTGAGGCCCGCCGGCTGCGGGTGCAGGTCGCGGCGTGGGGGCCGCCAACCTGAAAGCGGTCCGCGCCGCGGTGCGGGGTCCCATGGGGGCTGGGTGGGCCGCAGATCGGTTGACGGAGGCGCTTGGCGTGCCGTTGCCGCGGTGCCCGCCGAGGGTGATTGCGTCCGCGGTCGGTCACTTGGTCCGTGGCGGGCTCCTCGTCTAGCTCGGCGGCGAGGTCGAGTCCTCACCGTCCACCCGGACCAGGTCAACACGCTCGCGCGCCGCCGGGACCTGCCCGCCCTGCTCGACCGGCACGTCCCCCTCGGCCCCGACCAGGCCGCCCGCCGACTCGGCGTCCCCAGGGTCGACATCGACGCTGAGGTGCGGCTCGGGTTCCTCCCCCGGATCGGCACGGTGGACGTCGACTACAAGTCCCACGGCGGGTGGACCACAGTGCCGCGCTCCGCCCAGGCGTCGCCCTGCTCCCAGTCGTCCGGCCGCTGGTGGACTGGCAGGCGGTGGCCGCCGCCCGGACCGGCCGCCGTTCTCCGCTCGCCGCCCTCACCCCGCTCGTCCCAGGCGAGGACCGGGTGCTGCTGGCGGAGGTGGGGCGGATCGCCGGGGCGGGCCGGGCCGCGGCGGCGAACTCGCGCACCCGGAACCCCGACTTCCCGGTGCCGGTGGCGTACGGAGACGAGCCCGGAGTTCGACCGCGCCAAGGTGGTCGCCTGGCTGCTGACCCACGGCAAGATCACCGTACCCACGCAAGCACCGTCCGCCGCCACGGTCGTCGCCGGAACAGAAGGCGGGACGCGTCGGTTTCGGCTGAAGGACCCGCACTTGCTGGCCGACGACGCCGAGGACCGCCTGTCCGGCTGGTCCACCGACGAGGACGCCGACGCACTCGCCGACCTGTCCGCCGGCACTTCGGACTGATCGTCAAACACCTAGTTACGCCCGGGATGCCCCCTCCTGGACGTCCTCGGCGAGGCCCGCGTGATTGACCGGTCCCGGTCGGGGGCGGGAGGCCTTGCGTCTCACGCTGGCCTGGCCGGCCAGCCTGCGCGGCACCGCCGCGTCACAGTCGCCAGCGGAGTGGTCCGCCACGGCGCGCTCGGCACCCCCGAGCCGGCCTGCGCCAGCAGACTGCCCGCGGACCGAAAGGGGCGAGATGGCCGCAGCCGACGGAATGCCGGGCACCGGCCTTCTCGACCAGCCGGTGTCCGCACTGACGACGAGCCGCTCGTCACGCAGTTCACCGACGGGCTGCCGTCCTCCTCGGCGTCGATGCCCTCGATGGTCGCGCGCACGCTGCTCCTGGCCGGACCGTGCCTAACCTGCCCGCTGTGACGCCCCAGGTCAACGCCTTGCAAGGCGTCATTTGTGCCTGCCACAGACCCTGGCATTGTTCGGCGTTCAACCTGTATGTTGAGTGCCGCCAGCTCCCGGCGTCAGTGTGAGAACCCCACTTCACCGCACCAAGTTGGGGCTCCCCTCACTCTTTGCCACAGGAGCAATCCATGACTGTGCCCACACCTGCACCCGGCCACCCTCAGCAGCCTGACGGTGTCTCCGCCTCAGAAGCCCCGCAGGCCGGCTATCCCCTACCGCCGTTGCCGGAAGGCGCCCTCGACAAGTCCGCCAGCCAGTTCAACCCCAAGCAGAAGACCGTCCTCGGGTGCGGCGGCATGGTCGCCGCCTTCCTCATAGTCCTGGTGATCGCCGCGGCTGTGTCACCGTCCGAGACCAAGCCGGCGAACGCCGCTGAAGCGAAGCCCGCCCCCACCGTCACGGTCACCGTCACCGCGACCGTCACGGTCACTGCGCCCCCGCCCGTGGCGGCCAAGGCGCCTGAACCGACGCAAGAAGCTGCGCCACAGACGGCCCAAGTCCCCGACATGACCGGCAAGTCCGGTGACCTGCTTGTGGAAGCACTCAAGACGGCAGGCTTCGCCGACGGCTACAAGGCCACCTCGTTCCACGACGTCAGCGGCCAGGGACGCACGGTGCTGCTCCCGACCAACTGGAAGATCTGCGACCAGGACCCCAAGAACAAGGCCATCCCCACCACCGACAAGATCTCCGTCGGCGTCGTCAAGTTCGGCGAGAGCTGCCCCTGACACCCGCAACGCCGGACCTGGAATGCACCTCCCCGCCACGTGTGCAGACGGGCTCCAGCGAGGGTGCACCTACTTGCAGGTCTCTCTCCTCTCACGAAAGCCCCCCTGAGCCTTGCCAGCTCACCAAAAAGGGGCTTTCGCTTTTCCCGTGTATGGAAGCGCTGTTGCCGTTGGTTGCGCGGAAGTGGGTTGATCGGTTCGGGAAGGCGGTGAACACCTCGGGCCGCAGCCGCGATGGGCGTCGATGCTGGAGGCTTGGCGCAGCTCGGCGTGAACAGGCTCGCGCACGTCGCGATCGTCGGCGTCGTGAAGGACGTGCTGCCCGAGACGTAGGTGGGTCTTTCGGCCGGCGCGCGCCAGTGGCCACCTGCTCGCGGCCCGCATGGACCGGATCCGTGACGAGGGCGGCCCCGCATCCGCGACGCCGACTGGGTGCTGGCCGAACACCGAAACGCGAAGCGTCCGAGCTCCTGGGCCGCGCCGCCGGGCAAGACGAAGACGCCGGGGAGGTCGCCGCCCTCGGCAACCTCCTGGCCATCGCCGCCGCGCACGCCCCGGCCCTCGTCCGTACCCGCGTCCAAGCCGCGGCCGACGCCTTCGAGCAACCCGCCCGCGCCCCCGGCGCCCGCTCCCCCGAAGCCGCGCCCGTGCCGGATGGCGCGCCTCGACGAGGGCCCCGGAACACGCACCGCGCGCCGCACGGGGCGGCGACGCCGCGGTCATCCTCACCCTGCTGATCGCGCTCGTGGAAGCGGTGGAAGCCGCCACAGACTGGCACCACACGCAGGCCTACCGCGCGCAGGCGAACGCCGCCACCGAGGCCGCCGTACTGCTGCGGGAAGCAACCGGCCTGACCAGCAACCGGCCCCCGGCGGCGAAGCCGCGCACCGGTCGAGTGGTGCGCACCGCGGCCCGTGGCCTGCCCGCCGCTGCGCCCGTGCATACCGTGCACGGCACCCCCCTCCTCGGCGGCTGGCGCCATAGGCCGACCCCGGCAGGGGCTCAACCACCTCCGGCCGCAACGTCTCGGCTGGACTCCGAGCACGGAGCTCAAGCGAGCGCCGGTACGGCCCGCCAGGGCGCGACCGACAGAGGCATGCGTCGCGCGCAGCCGCTCGGCCCGTGCGGCCGGGAGGGTGCCCGTGCCGCCACGGCGCCTCTATCTGGAGACGTCAGCGTGAAACGGAGCCCCCTTGAAAACAACTTCGTACGCGATTCGTACGGTCAATGTGCGCTATGCGTACGGTTCGAATGTAGTCTGTGATCAGGAGGTGTTGCATGTCCGAGTTGTTCGATGCGGTCGACGCATTGGTCGCGTCCCGCGCCGCCCTGCCGCTGGCAGCGGAGCGCAAGCGACTGCGAGTGGCGCACGGTTTGACGCTGGACGAAGTCGCCGCCGCGCTGCGTGTGCGGCGGGCCACCGTGTCCGCGTGGGAGTCGCTCACGAAGCCGACCGAGCCCCGCGGCCCGGAACGCGAGGCGTACGCACGGCTGCTGGCGCAGCTCGCCGAGCTCTACCCCACGCCCGAGGAGCCGGCCGTCCCGGTGCCCGCCACGTTCACCGGCGCGCCCGCGCCCGCCGAAGCGCCGACTCTGTCCACAAATCCGGCCCCCATCGCCGCTGCCCCGGCGGCCGACTTCCGTCCGGCGGCCGCGACCAGGCCGTCAGGGACGTCGCGGCGTCCGGGCGTGAAGAAGGCGGCCCCCGCCGGCACCCCGGCGGGCGGCACCGACCCCCGCTTCGAGAACGGCCCGCTCGCGGTCGTCGACGTCGACGAGGACGGGCAGGTGCTGGCGTACTGCACCGGCGGCCTGGTCCTGGACGTGCCCGCCAAGTCCCTCCCCGCCCTGGTCGACTGGACCCTCAAGGCCGCGAAGCTCGGGCAGCCGAAGCTGTCCGGACCCGGCAAGGACGCCGACCCGCTCCTCGTCCTCACCGAGGCCGCCCTGGAGCGCTATGGCCTGCCCGTCGCGCTCACGGAGGAGGAGAAGCACGCCGGGCGGATCCCGGAGGGCCACAAGGTCATCAAGCAGCTGACCCGCGCCGACTGGCAGCTGACCAAGCGCGGGTTCGGGCCGTGGGCGCGGATCTACCGTCCGGCCAAGGGCGCGGACCGCCAGTGCGTGCAGTTGTGTATCCCGTCGTGGAACGCGCTGGACGCCCGGTTCTGGGGCGAGGCCGGTCAGCTGCCGCCGGTGGAGCTCGCCCGCTGCCTGGGCGTGTACGCGTCCCGGGTGATGACGCCGCGCGGCTCCACCGCTGTCACCGGCCTGGAGCTGATGACCGCGCTGCACCCGCCGACTTATGCCGTGCGGGATGAGGAGACCGGCGTCCTGCGGCAGGCCGACGACAAGACGCCCGGGTCGCTGGGCAAGGACCCGGTGGACTGCGCGCCGTGCGAGGCCCCGGACGGGCACCCGCTGCTCAAGGATCTGCCGCGCTTCCACGTGCGCGGCCCGGCGGAGAAGCTGTTCGAGGAGGCGTACGACTGGGCACGGCCGATGACCGATGCCGAGTGCACCCTGCGCTACCTGGTCGGCCTGGACGTGAACATGGCCTTCGCCGCCGGCGCGAACGGGCTGAACGTCGGCCTCGGTGAGCCGACGCACGTCAAGGCACCCGCGTTCGACCCGAAGCTGCCCGGCTCGTGGCTGGTCGACCTGTCCCACGTCGACCTGTCTAGGGTGAAGGTCGGCAAGGAGTGGGTGGAGCTGGACGGCTCGCTGCTGCCCTCCCCGTTCACGCCGAAGGGCGACCGCCCGACGGGCCCGGCCTGGTACGCGACGCCCACCGTCGCCTACGCCCAGGAGCTCGGCTACGACGTCGCACCGATCGAGGCGTGGGTCCGGTACGAAAACGGCCGCTACCTGGACGGCTGGTACCAGCGGCTGCGTGACGCCTACCTCGCCACGATGGCCGACCTCGGCGTCGACGCCGATCTGTCGCCGGAGGACTTCCTCGCCGCGATGGACGGCTACAAGGAGCGCGACCCGGAGCTGACGATCGTCATCTCGGCGATCAAGGCGACGGTCAAGGGCGGCCTGGGCAAGCTGCGCGAGCGCCCCCGGGGCGAGGGCTGGCGGCCGGGCGAGCGGTGGCGGGCCCTGGAACGCCCAACGTGGCGGCCGGACATCCGGGCGGCGGTCATCTCCCGCACCCGGATCAACCTCCACCGCAAGATTGTCAAGCACGCGGCGTTCACCGGGCAGTACCCGATCGCGATCCTGTCCGACTGCGTCGTCTACGCGGCCAGCGGGCCCTCGCCGCTGGACTTCCTGCCCTACCGGGAGGGCAAGCCGTTGCCCGGTGGCTTCAAGCTTGGCATCAACCCTGGCCTGGTCAAGCACGAGGGCACCCAGTCCGTCCTGTGGGGCGAGGAAGTCCGCGAGCGGTTCAACGCCCCGGAGCTCAACCTCGCCCGGTCCGTCAAGGACGGCACCGTCACCGACATCGACAACGGAGAGTAGGGGAAGGCCACCATGAGCCTGATCGGGGACGGCCTGGAGAAGGCGGTGCAGAAGGCGTTCACCCGCCCGGCACCGAAGAACGCGGGCCCGCAGATGCGGTACCTGGTCAAGCAGCTGGGCGGCACCAAGGCAGTCGCCCAGATGCTGCGGGTCTCCCAGCGCACCGTCGAGCGGTACGTGAAGGACCGCATCAAGAAGCCCCGCCCCGACCTCGCCGCGCGCCTAGAGCGCGAGGTGAAGAAGCGCTGGCAGCCTCAGATCCGGGCCAAGGCCAAGGCCAAGGCCGCGTCCACGGGCGGCATCGTCATCCACACCCGCGCCCGCATGGGCTACATCGCCCCGATCGGGTCGACGGATGAGGACCGTATCCGGCACCTGACCGTCGCTCTGCCGCCCGTCTACGCCGCCCGCCTCTTCGAGGCCCAGGAGGCCGGCGCCAGAGACGCCCAGCTCCAGGAGATCGCGGCCGAAGCGCTCAAGGAGGTCTACTTCCAGGACGGCGGCCGCCGCGCCGGGAGCCTGGACGAGGTCCGGTTCACGGACATCGAGCACCTCGAGTTCGACCTGTAACCCCGCCACGCGCTCCGTCGTCACCCCGCCTTCCTTGTACCCGCTGCCGCTGCCACCGCCGTCGCTCTTGGCATCGGCGCGGGTGCTGACACTCGTGTCACGCTCCCCCGAAAACGTGTCACGCCGGGTGTCACGCCACTCTAAATATGCCGGTGTTTATCCGTTTCTTGGATTCGTAGGGCGTGTCCTCTGCCATCGGATCTTGATCGTTTGCCATCGAAGCGTGATGACTACCGGTTTCGGGACATCGAACCTTAACCGTGCAGGTCAGGAGCTTTCCCTGTCCGAGGGCCGGAGTCGCGGCGGATGGGACTGACCTGCTTGGATTCCGGCATGACGGATTGGGCGCAACTCAGCCATGCCTACGGCTCGGCGGAAGACATACCGGTGCTGCTGGATCAGATCGCTTCGGAGCCGAGCCCCGAGCGTTGGAACGATCTGTGGTCGGCGCTCTGCCATCAAGGCAGTGTCTACTCGGCCAGCTTCGCGGCCTTGCCGTGGCTGGCCGACGTAGCTGGTCGCGATGACCGGGAGCAGGCGGTCAGCGCCTTGAACCTGGCGGGTGCGATCTTGGCGGGCTCTGGCCAGCCGCATGGGGCCGGCGACGTCCGCGCCCAGCACGCCGCGGAGGTCGAGACCCTGCTGGTAGTGGTGAATGAACACCTCCGGACTTCGTCCGATCGGAATGAGTACGCCTTTCTCCTGGAATCCATGTTGAGCTTCGAAGGCGTCGTGGGCTGGGGCGAAGACCTCGCCTGGGGCCTCGTGAACGAGGAGTACGAGGTCTCCTGTCCTGGCTGCGAAGCCAACCTGTTCATCGTCATCGGCGAGCGCGGATTCTTCTCCACGAGCGGTGACTACGCGCTGTCGGAGGATGACGTCGAGACGGCGCCCCTGCGTCCCGCCAGCCCCGCGGTCATGGATGGCATCGGCCGCCGGCTCCACGACATCGCCCTCGCCGACGGGCACCAAGACGTCGCCAACGCGATGACCTACGTCTTCGGCGATGCGACGTGCCCGGACTGCGAAACCGGCTTCTCCGTAGCGGATCAGGTCAGTGCCGATTGGTCCGCCACACACTGAGCAGGTCCAGCGAAACACAGGCGCCTTCGCGGGAACCGGGCGCTGGTGCCTCAGATCGCTCGGTTCTGACGGGAGAGAGCTGTCGCCGGGAGCTCACCGAGTTTCCGTGCTCGGTAGGCGGCCTGTCGGCAGGCGTGCGAACACCACCGTCGGGCCGCTGAGGCCGGCTGCATGGGGGTGCGACAGAAACCGCATGTCGGGCCCGTGGGGACGCTGTGGCCGGCGAGGGGTTGGGCGGGGTTCTGCTGGCGCTTGAGGTAGTCCTGGTCTCGGCATCGCTGGCAATAGTCGGCCGGGCCGCGGCGGCTCATGGGGATGCGGTGGATGATCTCGCCGCACTTCTTGCAGAGTTTCGCCGGGGAGGCGGTCGGGGCCGGTGACTCGGGGCGCCGCTCGACTCCTTGGCGGTGCGCCATCCGGCGGCAGCGGGGGGAACACCAGGACGGCGTGCTCTTCCCCGGGGTCCTGGGCAGTTCGATCCCGCAGTATCCGCAGGTCGGGGTGCCGATGGTGCGTCGCAGATGGGCGCGTTGGCGGCAGCGGGCGGAGCAGTGGCGTCGGGGGCTTCCGCCGGCGGTGCCCTTCGGCAGGAGCGGGGCGTCGCACTCGGCGCATCGGGTTGCCGGGCCTTCGAGGGCTTCGCGGAGGGCGGCGGGATGACGGCCTGTGGCGGCGGCGAGCCGACCCCAGCTCGGTTTCCCGCGGTGGTGGGGCGGCGGGCAGAGGTAGTCCCGCAGGTAGGCGGGCTGGAGGTGGTTGGCCTGGGCGAGGCGGACGATGAAGGTCTCGACGCCTTCGCGGTCCATCGGCCGGATTTGGCGGGGGAGGCGGGAGACGGTGGGGTCCGGCTCCATGTCGGGGGTCACCGGGCGGTCCGCTTGCGGGGCTTGGGCGAGGCGGCGAGGTCGAGCGGAACGTCCTCCAGGCCGTGCTTGGTGAGTTCCTCGGTGCCGGTGAGGATCGCGTCGATCGCGGCGCCGCGGATCTGGTGGGAGAGGGAGCCGATCATGCCGCCGCAGCGTTCGTGGAGGAAGCGGTCGAGGCGGATCAGGCTGAACGGTTCGTGCTTGAGCAGGACCAGCGCGCCTTCCAGGGTCCTTCGGCCTTAAGAATGCTCGCCGAGCTTGCCCTCGCAGGCCGGAAACCCTCCTGTCGCGCTAAAGGCCGTGCCCTGGTGCGCGGGCCGACGTGGCAGAAGGGCAGCGCCGTCCGTCCGCCGACTCCAGCTTCTTCAGGCAGCAGGTAAGCAACCCCACCGGTGACGCGGCCTGACGGGTGGCAGGGCCACGGCAGGGGAGGCCCTGGGCATCCGAGGGAGAGGATCAGCGGCGCGGTGCTGTCAGTCGTCGCTGGGCGCGCTGAATTGTTCGGCCGGGCCGAAGTCACTGAACCTGCCGGTGTTGACGGCAGGGACGCCTCGTATCTCCATGCGCTGCTCGAAGCGGACGGTTCGGCCGTGGCTGTCGATCCACTGGTCGATGTCGAAGCCGGTCACGCCTTTGGCCTTCATCGAGCGCTGCGTCCGCGGATCGATGGAGTGAACCTGGTCGATGTCCAGGTGTCCGGTGAGGTGGTAGGTGGGAGTTCCGCCCTGATCCTCCATCCCCTTGCGGGCCGAGGGCCCGACGGTGAGCAGCAGCCGGGCGTAGCCCGCGTAGCTTGTCTCGTTGTCTTCGGCGCGGGGCATCTTCCTCCAGCTGCTTCCCTCCTGGAGGCGGTTGCGGATGTAGTTGGCGTCGGCCGTTGTCACCGTTTCCATCCAGACGGCCTGGAAGGCCGGGACGTCAGCCGGCGTACGGATCTCGGTCCGCCCGGTGAAGGGGGTGTTGTGATTGCCCCTGCCAGTCATGGTCGATATGTGCTGGCCCGCAGCCGCGGTGTCGAACGTGGTGGTCGCCGCGTAGGGAGTCTTCTCCGCCTGGGCAAGGGCCTGCTCGGGATCGAATGCCCCTGCGGCGGTGGGTGCAGCGGATGTGGGCGCGGCCTCCAGCGCCCGGGCCGCGGACGTGGCAGTGGCTGCCGGGGCGGCCGTACCGCCCGGGGTGTCCTGGCAGCCCGACAGCATGACGAGGGTGACCGAAATTGCGCCGGCAGTGAGAAGCGTCTTGCGGCCTGAGGTCAAGGTGATCATCGTCCCTGAAGTTTCCCACACGGGGAGCCTCGAACTCGAACTGCTTTCCGGTTCCCGGCGATCCTGCCCGTCCCCGTCCCCGCCGCAGCGAACGCGTTTGCGCAGCGTGGCCGTGACCGGCCCCGCGGATGTCACGGGCCGCCACGCTGCCGCTGTTCGACCGGGGTAACGCTACCCCTTCCCCCGGTACCAGTTCCCGGCACCGGGGAACCTGGCGGCCGACTGCGAACGGTGGTGTCAGTCTCGGCGTCATCGCCCGACCTCTACCTCACCCGCAACGACGGCACCCTCCACCTCTACGGCGGAGGCAACACCACCATCGGCGGCGGCTGGCGCGTCGAAGAAGACGCCTGGAATACCCTCCGCACCATCGGATGACAGCCAGCATCTGACACCGTGCCCGACCAGGGAATTTTTCCTGGCCGGGCACAGGGTCACCCACCCGCACCCTCCTCGTGCAAGATCCATCGCGGGCTCGCAGCAGACGTACTACCTGGGGCCGCGCGGCCCGGAGTACGGGACCGTCTGATCCGTACCGGGGAGGGGGGCGGGCGCTCCGGGGTGCGATCTCCCGGTGTCGCAGCTCTCCGCGGTGGTGGGGCCTTCCGGCCCGGGGAGGTCAGCGCCGCCTGCGGCTGATCGCCAGCCCGATTCCGATAAGCGCGAGCACGAGAAGGGCGATCACGAACCATGTGGGCATCAGTTCGAGCCCCTTGTATGCGAGCAGGCTGTCCGTCGGCACGGCATCCCCCTTCGGTCGGATGCTCCGCAGGTGCCCTGTGGCTCCATCGAAATGCGCGCCGGGGTGGATGGGACGACCTTGGCGGCCGCAGCCGACGTGTCGTAGGGCTCGGTCGGGTTTCCTCGTTTTCGGCGTGGAGCCGGACCGGTTGCGCGATGGTCGGTGTTGCGCCGGCGAGGAATGTGCAGCGCTCGGGACCCGGGACAGCGACGCGATGCGGGCCGGCGAGGCCGCTGCGGCAGGGCTCAAGGAGGCACTGGCCCGGGTCGGCATCGTCATCCCGAGCGTCGGGGCGGGGCTGCCGGTCAACGGCAACGGCCGGGCGAGCTCGGCGGGTGCAACACCGTACTGGCCACTCGTCTGGCTGAGGTCCTGAACACCGCAGCCGACGGACTGCCCGAACTGCGGGCCACCACCCCGTGAGCGCGGGCACCATGACCCCCGCGTCGCCGAGACCATCCAGAAGGGGGACCTCGTCCGCCTAGACGACGGAACCGTGCACCCCGTGCACGGCACCCCTCCTCGGCGGCCGGCGCCATAGAAGTCATCTCATTTGGGCTTCGCGGGTAGGCTGAAGTCATGGTGGGGATCGTTGAGCGGCTGGTGCCGGACGAGTTGTGGGTGCTGTTCCAGCGGGTGGTGCCGGAGGCGCCGTCGCGTCCCCAAGGCGGTGGCCGGCGCCGGCACGGCGACCGTGAAGTACTGGCCGCGATCGTGTTCGTCGCGACGTCGGGTTGCACCTGGCAGCAGCTGCCCACGGCATGCTTCGGCCCGTCCGGAGCGACAGCCCACCGACGGTTCTCCGAATGGAGCAAGGCCCGAGTGTGGGCCAGGCTCCACCGCCTGGTCCTCGACGAACTCGGCGTCCGCGGCGAGCTCGACTGGTCCCGCTGCGCGATCGACTCGGTGAACATGAGGGCCTTGAAAAGGGGGATCTGACAGGTCCGAATCCTGTCGATCGGGGCAAGTACGCTCGAAGATCCACTTGATCACCGAGCGGACCGGTCTGCCCCTGTCCGTCGCAATTTCGGGCGCCAGCCAGCACGACAGCCAGGCCCTCGAGCCCCTCGTCCGCGGCATACCGCCCATCCGCTCACGACGCGGACGCCGACGACGCCAGCCCGGCAAGCTCCACGCGGACAAGGGCTACGACTACGCCCACCTGCGACGATGGTTACACGGACGCGGCATCAAACACCGCATCGCCCGCAGAGGCATCGAGTCCTCACAGCGACTCGGCCGCCACAGATGGGTCGTCGAAAGGACCATGTCCTGGCCCGCCGGCTGCCGACGACTCCACCGCCGCTACGAACGCAAGGCCGAGCACTTCCTCGCCTTCACCAGCCTCGCCTGCACCCTCATCTGCTACCGCCAACTGGCCAAATGAGATGACGTCTACTGTAGTACGGCTACCCCGGAAACGGCCGCGGGCCCTTCCCCGCCGCGAACGCGGCGGGGAAGGGCCCTTTCGGTGGGACGGGTCCGGGGACCGGGGTTACACGATGGCTCCCATCGGGTTGGACATGCCCGGAGCCAGCCACTTCTGGGAGTTGGCGGTGTTGCAGTCCCAGATCTGCAGCTGGGTGCCGTTGTCGAGCCGCCCGTAGGGGAGGTCCAGGCACCGGCCGCTGGCCGGGTTGAAGAACCCGGAGCCCGCGGTGGGCAGCCACTGCTGGTTGGACGCGCCGGGGGCGCAGCCGAACAGGATGACCTGGGCGCCCTGGGCCGTGCTGCCGCCCCCGATATCGAGGCACTTGCCGGCGATGCGGATCTCGCCCGTCGCCGTCACGTCAAACTTCTGGGCGGCGCCGCCGGCCGTGTCGTTGCAGTCCCAGATCTGGATGCGGTTGCCGTCCTGGTTGCTGCCGGTGTTGTTGTCGGCGCACTTGGCGCTGCTCACCGCAGAGATCAGCTTGGTGCCCTCGGCGGTGGGTACCGAGGAGTGGCTGTAGACAGCGATGTTGCTGACGCGTCCGGCGAAGTAGCTGTTGGGAGCGCCCTGGTAGCGGTACTGGCCGACCGTCAGCGGGCCGGTGGCGTTCCACGCGTTGGCCTTGGCGTGGTAGCCGGTGCCCGCGAGGGTGCCGTTGACGTACAGGCCGATGAAGCCGGTGGTGGCGTCATAGGTGGCCGTGAGCTGGGTCCAGGCGCCGAGGCGGACCTTGGCCGACTCATTCATGTTGAGCGTCTGGTCGTAGCTCCAGCTGTCGTCGTCCTTCGTACCCATGGCGAAGTGCCAGGTGCCGTCGGAGTCCGGCCACAGGATGAACCCGCTGGAGCGGGTGCCCGGCTGGCTGAGGAGGACTCCGCCGAGCGCGTCGGGCTTGGCCCACGTGGACACCGTGAAGCTGCGGGTGGTGTCGATGGCCGGGCCGCCGGAGACGGCGTGGCCGGTGGTCCCGGTGGTGGGAGTGCCGTTCTGGCTGTTCAGCTGAAGGACGTTGCCCGCGGTGCCGGCGACGGTGTCGGCGGCCCATCCGGCGCTGGTTCCGGTGAGCGTGAGCGGGCTGCCGGCGCGCAGGTCGGCGGCGGTGGTGCCGGCGCCCTCGTCCAGCTTCCACTGGGCGGAGGAGATCCGGGCGTCACCCATGACGTTGCGGGTGGTGAAACCGGTGACCTTGTTGCTGGTGGCGATGCCGTTCCAGGTCAGCAGGCGGTGGCGGCTGTCACGGGACCACAGGTCCGCGACACCGTCGCCGCTGGTGTCGCCGGAGGAACCCACGACGGGGTACGCGGCCGCGGTGACGCCGGAGCCGATCTGGGTGCGCTTGGCGTGGTCGCCGAGGGCACCGGGGTTGCCCGCTTCGTTGGCGTACTGGTAGATCGCACCGCTGGTGTTGTCCCGGGCCCACAGGTCGGGCAGGCCGTCACCGGTGGCGTCGCCCGGGGCGATCAGGGTGAGGTTGTCCCAGCCGGTGTTGCTGAGGACGAGCACGATCGGGTCGGCCAGGGTGCCGGTGGCCCCCGTGCCCTGGAACAGCAGCAGGCGGCTGCCGGTGCCGTCGGTCTCGATGGTCAGCAGGTCGTTGAACGGGGTCATCCCGTCCTCGGGCCGGACGTCGCCGACCGCCAGGATCTGCTTGACCCTGCTCCAGTTGCTGGCGTACTCGCTGCCGCACGGGTCGCCGGTCGTTACGACCGAGCAGGTGAACAGGGGCGGACGCTTGACGGTCAGCGCCTTGGCGGCGTTGTAATAGAGCCCCCCGTTGGCCGCGAGACCGCCCTGTGTGAGGGAGTTGCGGTACAGCTTGAGCTGTCCGTCGCGCCAGGTCCACAGGTCGTCGATGCGGATGCCGTTGCCGCCGCGGTGGCTGGTCAGGGTGGTGTCGCCCCAGCCAGCGCCGCTGGGGCTGTTGGCCTTGTTCGACGCGATGACGCCGGCCGCGGACGGGTCCGTGGCGGTCGGGTAGACGACGAGGTCGCCGCTCGCGTTTGGGGCGATGAAGTCTACCCGCTCGTCACCGGTGATGTCGCCGAGGGTCGTCTTGGCGTTCGGGTTGTCCGGCACGTAGAACGCGTACGTCTGCGCCTGCGAGCGGTTGCCCGCCCGGTCCACGGCCTGCACGCGGAGGATGTTCGTACCCCACGTGGTGGGGGTCAGCGCGATCGAGGCGCTGCCGTCGGCGCTGGCGGCGACGGTGTTGGCGCCGCCGACCGGGATCGAGGAGTTGAAGGCCCACTCGTAGGAGATGACCCCGCTGATCGAGTCGGTCGACTTCAGGTTGAATGTGCCCGGCTGGTTGATCGACTTCGTGGAGCCCGGCAGCGTGCCCGACGGCGGGAACTCCGCCGAGGTCACGACCGGCACGGACGGCGGCTGAGTGTCCATGGAGAACGTGCACCCGTTTATCCAGGCCGACGTCATGTCGCCGTCGCCGCCCTGGATCCGCCAGTAGTAGGTGTGCCCGTCGGACAGGTTGTTCGGGTGGGTCGCCACCCAGTGGGTGTCGTTGGCGGCCCCGAACCAGCTGCTGTTGTAGGCGACCACGTCACCGGCGGTGTCCACCACGTGAATGATCGCGTCGTTCGGCTGGCCGTCCGGGTCACCGATCCACGCGCCGAGGCTCATGCCCGCGTACGCGGTCGCGCCGACCCAGCCGCATCCGTTGCCGTTGGCGTTCTGCGGCGTGGGGAAGGTGCCGAGATCCCACGGGTTGTAGGGGGCCCGGTTGTACTCGATGTAGAAGAAGGGCAGCTTGCTCTTGTCGCGCGTGAAGCGCTTGAAGGCGTTGTTGCTGCTCGACTTGGACTCGTTGCCGAAGAGGGCGTAGGTGACGCTGCCGCGCCAGGCGTTGCCGGCGAGGTGGTCGCGTACGTCCCACTCGCCGCGGGTGGTGGAGCCTGAGCAGCCCGGTCCGCCGGCGCTGTTCATGGCCGTGGTGCGCAGGACCTCCCAGTCCCGGGGCTGCCGGTTCCAGCTGATGTTGGACAGCAGTGGCTCGGTGGAGTGCAGGTCCACGTTGTAGGTCTTGGAGCAGGTGGCGTCGGCCGCGTAGGACTGGGTCGCGTTGAACGACGCCTTCTTGATGCTCTTGTCACCGAGGTCGCTGGTGTCGAGCTGGACGTAGTAGCGCTCCAGGCCCGTGCGGGACTGCCAGCGCTGGTAGCCCACGCCCGGGTCGTAGCTGTCCGCGTAGTCGTCGTAGTTGACGGTGTCCGGGTAGGCCTCCTGCACCCACGCCCAGTGCTGGGTGCCGCGGCTGGTCGGCTGCCATGCGGGATCGATGAAGACGGGGTACGCCGTCGACTTGTCGTTGAGGAGCGACTGGTCGGGGGTGAGCGCGACGGAGTCCTTGCCGAGCTCGGTCTGCAGCTTGGACACCTTGGCGTGCGCGCCGGGGCCCTCGCTGTCGGAGGTCGGCTTGGCCTTGGCGTCGGCGTCCGCCTGCTGCGGTGCGGCGGCGCCGGCCAGCTGCGAGAACTTCGGGGTGCCGGCGGCCTTCTGGGCCGGGACGGCGGCGGCCGCGCCGGAGTCCCACATGGTGGGGACCGGGGCGTGGAAGACGGTGCGGCCGGAGGCGTCGGCGGCCTTGAGGTTGCCGCTGCCGTCGGCGGTGACGTTCACGCCGTCGCCCTTGAGGCCCATGGTGAGTTTTGCGAGCTTGGGGTGCTTGGCGGCCTCGGCCGACTTCACCACCAGGATCTGCGAGATGCCGCCGATCGCGTCGGCCGTCACCTTCAGGTCGGTGCCCGGAGCGACCTCGCGGTAGGTGGCGCTGGCGCCGTCGAGGACCGGCTTAGGCAGCGCCTCGGGCCAGGTCAGCTGGAGCTTCTTGCCGTCCTGGTCGAGCGTGGCCAAGGGGGCCGTGCCGCCGCCAGAGATGGTCAGGCCGTTCGAGGCGGCCTTGGGGCGCAGCTGCCCGTCGGGCGAGGTGGTGAGCGTGGCGTCCAGTTCGGTCCAGGTGCCGCCCTGCTTGGTGCGCACCGGCGCCACGCTCCGGGTGAGCCCGAGGGTCCCGTCCGGGTTGGCGACGACCATGTCGGTCTCGGTGGTGGCCGCGGCCACGGGTACCGGCTTCCCGGTGCGCTTGGCCTCGGCCAGGGCCGCGTTCTCGGCCTTCTCCTGCTCGTTGAGCGGCCGCTGAGGCGGCGTCGACGGCTTCGGAGCGGCGCCTCGGCTGCTCGTGCCGCTCGGGTTCGGGTCGGGCTCGGCGGTGCCCTTGCCCGAGCCCGGGGTGGCACCCGGGCTCGGGGTGGCGCCGGGCTGCGGGCTCGCGCTCGGGCTGCCCGACGGCCCTCCGGGCGCCGCGTACGCGGGCAGTACGCCGAGCGAACTGACGGACAAGGCAAGGCCGATGAGGCTTGCGAGCGTGGCCGGACGGCCTCTGCCTCGCGTTCTCTCTGTGCCCCCCATGGTGGACCCCCATTGATGCTGTGGTTCGGATCTGCCGGTGTGGCAGAAGCGCTCCAGCTAGCGCCATGGAGAACGCGCACGTCAAATCGAGTCTATCGACTGTGAGTGCGATCACCGGTGGTGACTCTCCGTCATGCGCTGGCGTAGGATTCGCCCGCCAAGATTGGCATACCTTCGTATCGATAGATCTTTTGGGGGGCGTGCCGTGAAGGCACCGTCTGAATCGCGCGCGCGGCGGAGACAGTCCGCCATCGCGCGCCGAACAACTGTGGGCATAGGCGTCGCGCTCGCACTGATCCTGGGCTCAGGCCCGGCTCAGGCAGCCGACTGGAAGCCGCAGGACACCCGGCGCTGGACGCCGCAGAAGCTGAAGAAGACCGAATCGGTCACGGGGAAGAACGCCGCCAAGCCGGCCGCCTCCGATCCCTCCAAGGAGGCGGGGGTTGGCCCCGGCGACTGGGCGCCGCGTGACGTGGTCTGGCCCAAAGCCGGCCACGCGGAAGTGGACCTCAACGCGGCGCCGCCCGCGCCGCCGGTCGGCGCGCGCTTCCTGTCGGGCGCCCCTTCCGCCGTCCCGGCCGCGCCGAGTACCGAGTCCACCAGGGCCGGCGCCGCACCCGTCTGGGTGGAGGCCGCCGACCGTGCGCGCTCCGGCAAGGGCGGGCCTCGTACCGGCAAGGCCGCAGTCACCCTGACGGACCGAAAGACCGCCGAAAAGGCCGGGGTCCACGGCCTGCTGCTGGCCGTCAAGCCCGGTGAGGGCACCGAGAAGGGGGCCCCGGTCAAGGTCTCCGTGGACGTCTCGCACATCGCGGGCGCCTTCGGCGGCGACTGGCTCACCCGGGCCCGGCTCGTCGAGCTGCCCGAGTGCGCGCTCATCACGCCCGACCGCGCCGAGTGCCAGAAGCAGACCCCGGTGGCCACCGTCGAGAACGGCGACCGCCCCGGCCTGCTGAGCGCCGAGATCTCCGTCAAGGCCAACGGCCCGGCCGCGAACGGCACGCGCCTCAACGCCGGCACGGGCGGCGCGACCGTACTGGCCGCCTCCGCAGCCCCCGGCGGCAGCGCCGGCACCTACGGCGCCACCAGCCTCGCCCCCTCCGGCTCGTGGAGCCACGGAGGAAACACTGGCGGGTTCTCCTGGTCGTACCCGATCGACGTACCCGACGGCCTCGGCGGGGCCAAGCCCACCGTCGCCCTCTCCTACAGCTCCCAGGCGATCGACGGCCGCACCGCCGCCACGAACAACCAGGCGTCCTGGATCGGCGAGGGCTGGGACTACTCTCCGGGATTCGTCGAGCGGACCTTCAAGCCCTGCTCCAAGGACGGCCAGACCGGCTCCGGCGAACAGTGCCTCGCGGGCCACAACGCCACCATCTCACTGAACGGCAAGTCCTCCACCCTCGTCCGCGACGACACCACCGGCGCGTGGCGACTGGAGAACGACGACGCCTCGAAGGTCGAGAAGCTGACCGGCGCCACCAACGGCGACAACAACGGCGAGTACTGGAAGGTCACCACGGCCGACGGAACCCAGTACTACTTCGGTGTCGGCCGCAAGCCCGGCAGCTCCACCGCGCCGGCCACCAACTCGGCCTGGACCACCCCCGTCTACGGCAACAACGCCGGCGAGGAGTGCAACAAGCCGACATTTGACACCTCCTGGTGCCAGCAGGCCTGGCGCTGGAACCTCGACTTCGTCGTCGACCCGCGCGGCGGGATGATCAGCCACTGGTACGACACCCAGACCAACCACTACAAGCGTGGCGTCTCGGAGGCGACCCCCACCGGAACGCTCACCTCCTACATCCGCGGCGGCACCCTCGCCAAGATCACCTACGGTTCGAAGCTGACCGACGCGGACACCGTTAAGCCGACCGCCCAGGTCCTCTTCACCACCGCCGAGCGCTGCCTGCCCGACGCCACCTTCGACTGCGCCCCGGCCAAGCTGACCACCGCCAACGCCGCCAAATGGCCGGACGTCCCCTTCGACCAGAACTGCGCCTCCTCGGGCACCTGTGAGAACTACTCGGCGACGTTCTGGACCACCAAGCGCCTCACGAAGATCACCACCCAGGTCCTCAACGGCGCTGGTACCGGCTACGACAACGTCGACTCCTACGAACTCAAGCACCAGTTCCCCAACCCGCAGGATGGCACCGCCCCGGCCCTGTGGCTCGCCTCGCTGACCCGCAGCGGACACGACGGCGCCACCACCCTCACGACCCCGCCAGTCGTCTTCTACGGCAGGCTCCTGAACAACCGCGTCGACTCCAGCGTTGACAACAAGCCGGCCATGAACCGGCACCGCATCCGCTCGATCAAGGCCGAAACCGGCCAGGTCACCGACATCGTCTACGCCAACGCGGACTGCTCGCCCGGCGCAGGCCTGCCCACGGCCCAAGACTCCAACACCACACGCTGCTACCCCGTCTACTGGAACCCCGACCCCAAGAGCCCGCTCGACCCCACACTGGACTGGTTCCACAAGTACGTCGTCGCCAGCATCACCGAACTCGACAACATCGCCGGCTCCCGTCCCCAGCAGGTCCGGTACGAGTACGTCGGCGGCGCCGCCTGGCACCGCGACGACGAGGAAAACACCGAGGACAAGCAGCGCACCTGGAACCAGTTCCGCGGCTACGAGCAGGTCATCACCCGTTCCGGCACCGCACCCGACGTGGTATCCAAGTCCGCGACCTTCTACCTGCGCGGCATGGACGGCGACACCAAGGCCGACGGCACCAAGCGCACGGCCACCTTCACCGGCATCGCCGGAAACACGATCAAGGACAGCAACCCGCTGGCCGGCACCGTCCGCGAAACCCAGACCTTCGCCTCCGACGGCGGCGAACTGGTCTCCGTCTCCCAGTCCGAGCCCTGGCTCTCCCCGGTCACCGCGACCCACAGCCGCGGCACGAAACTGCCCGCACTGACCGCACAGATGCTGCGCGCAGGCTCCGCCAAGGACAAGGCGCTGCGCGCCGACAAGACCTGGCAGTCCACGTCCAAGACGGCGACGTTTGACACGACCTACGGCATGCCGGTCTCGGTCCTGGACCGAGCGGACGGCCTGCCGGATGTCTGCACCACGACCTCCTACGCCCGTAACACGGCCGCATGGATGATCGACCGCGTCTCGGAGACCGTGCAGGTCAAGGGCGACTGCGCCGCCACGGCGTCGGAGTCCAACACCCTGGGCCGCAGCCGTACCCTCTACGACGCCCAGCCCCATGGCACGCTGTCCGGCCCCGGCCAGGTCACGAGCACGGAGGAACTGGACCGCTTCGAGGGCGGCCAGCCCAAGTTCTCGGTCAACACCACCGTCACCTACGACACCTACGGCCGCGTGGCTACCGCGACGGACGCGGCGGGCGCGAAGACGACCACGGAATACACCCCGGCCACCCTGACCCCGCCGACGAGCATCAAGGTCACGAACGCCAAGGGCTGGGCGACGACGACCACCTACCACCCGCTGCGGGAGGTGCCGGTCAAGGTCGTCGACAACAACGGCCGCACCAGCGAGCAGGCGATCGACGCCCTGGGCCGCATCACCGCGATGTGGAAGCCGGGCCGCCCACGCAGCGAGAGCGCCAACCAGGTCATCGAGTACGACCTGACCCAGACGAGCACCAGCTCGGTCACCACCAGGACCCTGCGCGCCGACTCGTCCTACGCCGTGAACGTCGAGATCCTCGACTCTTTCGGCCAGACGATCCAAAGCCAGGGCGTCACCGCCAATGGCGGGGTCGGACGCGTCATCACCGACACCCGGTACGACAGTTTCGGCCGCCCGGTCGTGACCAACCACCCGTACTTCAACAACGACCCTGCCGGCCCGGTCAAGACCCGCTTCATCGCCAATGACGACACGATCCCGGCGCAGAGCACCGTCGCCTACGACGGCGTCGGGCGGCCAGTCTCGGAGATCTTCTCCTCCAAGGCGATCGAGCAGTGGCGCAGCACCGCTGCCTACCCGGGCGTGGACCGCACCGACTCCACCCCTCCCAAGGGCGCCATCGCCACCAGCACCCACACCGACGCGCGCGGCCGCACCGTCGAGCAGCGCCAGTACAAGACCGCCGGCCCCACAGGTGAGTACGACGCGACCCGCTACGCGTACGACACCGAGGGCCAGTTGACCCAGGTCACCGACCCGGCCGGCAACGCCTGGAAGTACGGCTACGACCTCCACGGCCGCCAGACCCGCTCCGAAGACCCCGACAAGGGGACGACGGTCACGGCGTACGACGCGGCGGACCGGCCGGTCTCCGAGACCGACGCTCGTGGCATCACCACCTTCACCAGCTACGACATCCTGGGCCGTCCCACCTCTCGCAACCTCGGCGCGGTCGACGGCACCATGATCGCCACGTTCGAGTACGACACTCTGACCCCCGGCCTGCCGACCGCCTCCACCAGCTGGGTCGACGGCAAGCCCTGGCGCCAGGAAGTCACCGGCTACGACGATGTGTACCGGCCCGTCGGCAGCAAGCTGACCGTGCCCGCGGGCGAGGGTGCACTGAGCACCTCGTACACCGCGTCGGCGTACTACGACCCCATCACCGGCGACGCGGACTTCACCGACCAGCCGGCCGCGGGCGGGCTGCCCAAGGAGCGGCTGTACATCAGCCGCAACATCAACGGCCTGCCCGTCTCGACTGGCAGCGCAACCACCACGTACGTCAACTTCACCGACTACGACGAACTCGGCCAGGTCCAGCGCACCACGTTCGGCGCGGTGCCCAGGCAGGTCGTGCACACTCAGGTCGTCGACCCGGCCACCGGCCGGCTCCTGCGTACCCAGCTCGACAAGGAGGACTCGACCACCCCGGTCGACATCACCGACTACACCTACACCCCCGCCGGCGACGTCACCTCCGTGACCAACACGCAGGGCGGCGTACGTGACACCCAGTGCTTTACGTACGACCACCTGCGCCGGATGACCCGTGCGTGGACCGACACCGGCACCACCACGACCCAGCCCGGCCCGTCAGTCCCCGGCATCGGCGGCTGCACCAACACCACACCGCAGGCCGGCAAGATCGGCGGCCCGGCCCCCTACCACCAGTCGTTCACCTACGACGTCACCGGAAACCGGACCTCGGTCACCGACCACGACCCGGCCGGCGACGCCGCCAAGACGACCAAGACCACGAACACCTTCCCGGCACCGGGCCAGCCGCGCCCGCACGCCCCGACCTCCACCAGCAAGCAGACCGGCACCGGCCCGGTCGTCACCACCAACTCCACCTACGACCCGACCGGCAACACGCTCACGCGCCCCGACGCCGCGGGCAACACCCAGACGTTCACCTGGACCCCGGACGGCAACCTCGCCTCGGCGAAGACCAGCACGGGTACCTCCACCTACGTCTACGACACGGAGGGCAACCGCCTGGCCCGCAAGGACCCAGGCAAGACCACCCTCTACCTGGGCTCCACCGAACTCACCCTGAACACCGCGACCAACACGGTCACCGGTACCCGCTACTACCAGGCTCCGGGCGGCGCGACCATCGTCCGCAGCTCCAACGGAACCCTGTCCTACATCGGCGCCGACCACCACGGCACCGGCACCACGGCCATCAACGCCTCGACCCTCACGGTGCAGCGCCAGGCGACCAAGCCGTTCGGTGAGGATCGCGGCGCGGAGCCGACGTCCTGGCCGGGGGAGCGCGGCTTCGTCGGCGGCACCGAGGACAAGGCCACCGGCCTGACACACCTCGGCGCACGAGAGTACGACACACGCACGGGCACGTTCCTCTCGGTCGACCCGATCATCGACCCAGGCGATCCGCAGCAACTCCAGGGCTACCTGTACGCCAACAACAGCCCGATGACCTTCTCGGACCCGGACGGCCTGTTCTGGGGCAAGATCAAGAACGGCCTCAAGAAGGTCGGCAACGCCGTCAACAAGTACGGCCACACCGCACTCGACGTGGCCGGCATGATCCCGGTCATCGGCGAGGTCGCGGACCTGGCCAACGGCGTCTGGTACGCCGCCCAGGGAGACTGGAAGAACGCCGCGATCTCCTTTGCGTCGATGATCCCCGTCGCGGGCGCCGCCATTGCCGGCGCGCGGATCGCCTACAAGGCGTCCAAGTACGGAAGCCGTTACGCCGGCAAGGCCACCAAAGCCTCACCCTCACGAAAGTACGGAGGCTGGTCCTCCCGCTCCGGCCCTAAGGCAGGCGGGAGCAAGTTCGACGGTGGCAAGTCCGGATGGTCCTCCAGCGGTAGCTCGAAGAAGCAGTGGTCGGGCAAGAAATCCGGAGGAAAGCCAGCCAATTCCGGCAGCCGCAGGACGGCAACGAAGACATCCTGTGACAACAGCTTCGTGCCCGGCACCACGGTGCTTCTCGCGGACGGTACTCGTAAGCCGATTGAGGAACTGAAGGGCGGAGACAAGGTCCTCGCGGCTGACCCGTCCACCGGTCGTATCGAGGCCAAGGCCGTCACCGCCGTCATCACGGGTGAGGGCAACAAGAACCTGGTCGAGATCAAGGTCACCACACCGGACGGCAAGACGGAATCCGTCACCGCAACGGACAATCACCCCTTCTGGCTGCCCGAGCGGCAGGAATGGGCGGACGCGACCAAGCTCCAGCCCGGCCAGTGGCTGGAAACATCGGCCGGCACCAAGGTCCAGATCACCGCAGTCCGCCGCCACACCCAACAGCAGCGCGTCCACAACCTCACGGTCGACGACCTCCACACGTACTACGTGGGGGCGGGGGCAGCCGGTGTACTCACGCATAACTGCCCGACCTTGAAGGGGCATTACCCGATCAGCGAGGCGCAGAAGCGAGCCAACGTAGGGTTCCGATACCAGGAGCATGTCACCGGCTCGAATGTGGAGCAGTGGTGGCAGCACAACGGGCAACTGACCAAGGTGGATGGCGGCCCGGATGCGAATGGTTGGATTACCGAGGCGAAGTGGACCGGAAATGACCACCCCAATGCCTGGTCCAAGAGTCTCTACAATCCCACCCACCAGCGGACGGCGTTTGATGAAGCAAAAACGGTTGATCAGGCGCGACGGCTCCTGGATTTGAATAATGCCCTGGATGGCAGTGGTGTACGCTACGCGGTATCGAACCAAGCTGGTGCTGCGTTCTACCGGGCAGTCCTCCGTGAATGGTTCCCGGAGGAAATGGCAAGCGGAGCACTTCGCGTATTCCATGTCTCCGCAGTTGGGATGTAATAGTGCTCAATCTCGAATTGGAACCGCTGCTGCAGCTCGTGGAAATGTCCACGCGGTTCGAACGCCCGTGGAGCCAAGAGCGAATCTCCTTCGAACTCGTCCAGGTGGGCTGGGAGCCCGTTGGATCAGTTTCCCTTCCGTATCCTCAGCGCCTTGGGCGGAGCGGTTTTCTCCTGGGTGCGGCGTGTGATGATGAGCCTGCATACGTCGGCGTGACGCTAAAGGAATGGAGTGTCGATTGGGATTCGGTTGACTATGTGAGGGCAGTCACCGAAGGTTACGAGGACCAGATCCGGGCCACCCGGGAACTGGCTGACCGGTTTGCCGCGCTGATGGGCGAGAGATTTTCGGTCGATCGGGAAGAGCTGATTCTCGACGCGGACGAGTTCTTCTTTGTGCACACGGAATGCTGGAAGGTCAGCAACGTGCATGTCGTCCTAGGGCTAGAACACCTGTCCCCGGATGACACCCCTATCAGGGTTTCGTTGTATGTGGTCGATGGTTCTGCAGATCGGCCCGGCTCCTTGGCGCCGGATACATCCCGTGCATCGTAAAGGTTGATCAAACGGTCGCTACCCCCTCACGGGTCATCCGTCGGGGGTAGCGCCATTCCCGGTGAGTCGCCTGGGTGCCCCGTCAGCAGGACAGTCACGTACCCCTGGGCGGCGATGAGGGCGACCCACAATCTCGGTCGGTGGCAGAGCGGCGTTGGCCATCATGGGTTGCCGGAAACTTTCGTGCAGCTGCGGCTGCAGCGCGGTGATCAGTCGTCCAGTAGGTCCTACAGGTGCGCGCCATTCGTGTGGTCTGCCTGCGTCTTTCCCGTCACGCGACGCGATGGGGGAGGGCTGTCCGCGGTACGGGACGGAGCCAATTCGTATGGTGACCAGTGGGAGTATCGATGTTCGATGATGCACGTGTGAAGGCCTTGATCGAATCGATTGAGCCCTTCCAACGCGGCTTGCTCGTGACTGCCTGTTTGGTTCGGATCAGCGGTCTACTGGCTGACGAACGGGTTACGTCCGAGTACCCAGAGGCCTCAGCGCTGGTGGGGCAGATCAGAGACTTCGCGCTTGGCCGCTCCGCAGGCAAGGAACAAGAAGGCGCCGCCCTTCGGTTTGAACAAGGCCTACGCGACTTCCTCGGCCCCCGCGACGAACCTTTTGAGGAGCTGCCTGACGCAGGCGCCTGGGCTATGGACATCGCTTCACTGGCCGATTGTGTGTTGGACGTCTGGTCCAACCCTTCAGAGAGCGTTGCGAAGTGCTTTGAAGTGCTGATCAGCGGCTATTCGATCACGGGCTACCTAACAGACGACTCGGATGATCCAGACGTCCCGGATTTGGCCGACGGTGAGTACCAGAGGCAAATCGCTGACATCGAGGCCATGCGGAGCGGCGATACCTGGGAGCGTGTGCTGCGGCCTTCTGTGGAGCTTGCCCATACGTACGCTCACTGGTTTCAGCACGTTTCCATGTGAGTTGACCGTGCAAAACGCATGAAGTGAGGGGCCAGCTGCGTAAGCAGCTGGCCCCTTGTGTCTTTATTCACGGGTTGTGGGTTCTGGCACAGATCTTGGGGAGCGATCGCGGAGAGTCATCGCGGCGTTCGAGGGTGCGGGTGTCCTGTCTCATCCAATCGATGTGTCTACTCAGCGAATCCCGCGGCTTGGCTGGCGCGATCCATCGTGTAGCCGTCCGAATTTTCGCGATGCAGGTGCTCATCAGTGCGGGACTGGAGGATGTCCAGGGCCTCGTGGATCGAGCAGCCGAGGTGTTCTCGGAACAGCTGGATGCCCTTGATGGTCATGCCGCTGAGGATCTCCTCGTCCGCGAAGGAGAGAGAGGGACGGCAGTCCAGAGGGCGGAGGCGGGATCTCCACCGGGCCAGTCGACGTCGGTCAGGGTGACGAGCACGCGGCCGTCCGCGAGCGCCACCGCCACGTCCATGCCGCGGGCCGCCGTCTCCGTGAAAGCAGCGGGTGCAGTATGGTCCAGGCGCAGCTTGGAGTTCCAGGCTGCCTGGGCGAGAACCGATACGAACAGTCCGAGGAAGTCCGACTTCAGCAGGTCGTCCGCGTGCTCGATCAGAATCACGGGGTCCTGGTCCACGTGGCCGAGACCGTGCCAGTCGTGAAGGCAGTCGACGAGAGCGTCCCAGCTGTGGCCGAAGTCGCCGAGGAACGACAGCTCCCGGGCGAAGGTGCGAAAGACGGACCCCGGATCACGCATTTCGCGGCCGTCCAGCCGCAGGACCAGACCGCTTCGCTGCACGAGCGCGGCCGTTTCCGACGCCAGCCATGGGTCGGCCGGGGAGGTGAACACGATTCATGGAGAGCGGTGTTCCGTCAGAGTGGGCTTGGTCATCATGGGTGAGATCCTTGCGCTGCGGGGCTACTGCAGCAGGATCATCTTCCGCAGCAGGTGGAAGCCAGCTCGTCCGTAGAGCTGCCTTTTGATCTTCCTTGATGCGGTTGACGGCGCCTTCGATGCTGCCGGAGCTCCAGTGGAGGGCGAGTCCGGCTGTCACGGCGTCGAGGTCCCGGAGCAGGTGGAGTGCGAAGCCAGTGAGGCCCGGTAGTTGGCTGGCGTCGACTGCGTCGATCCAGGCAGGGAGCCTGGCGCCGAGGCGGGCGGTGAGTATTTCGCCGAAGTCGCGGACATGTCCGGCGGCCGTGTCCAGTTTTGGGCAGCGGGCCAGGACATCCTTCAGGCCGGCGCGGTCGTCCTCGCTCAGCGCGGTTGGGTGTCGGGTGAGCCAGCCGGTCACCTGCCGCACCGTCGGGGGCCGGGGCGGCGCGCCGGCCGGAGCCCCGCCGAGGGTGGTGATCAAGTTCTTTAACGCGGAACTGCCTGGCCGGCGGTATCAGCAGGAGACCCGGGTACTGCCATGACAGCCCGGGTCCTTCTGTGCACTGGTGTAGCCGGCCGATTCAGCGACCTGCGGCTGGCGGCGTCACGCCCACTCCATGCCCAACTCCCGCAGCGCGTCCAACTGCTCCTGGGTGAGCTTGTCGCGTCGGGTTTTGGTGTTGGAGACCCATACGCCGAGCTTCACGACCACCGGCTCCTCGCCGTCGACGGCGATCTCCTCGCGGTGGCCGCGGGGGACCGGCCGGTGGGCGCCTTCCCGCTCGACCCACTGCGCGAGCGCCGCGAGGCCCCGCTGGAATGCCTGCTGTGCCTTGCTCGGATCCTTCGCCGTACGCACGGCTGCGGGGACGGGAGACGGCGCCTGGTCGGGCTGCACGCCGAGCTTGGTCAGCCGCTCCTGCTGTTCAGGCAGGAGCCGAGCCCAGGTGGCTGGCTGCTTCTGCTGGTGGAGCCATTTGCCGAGGTCGTCGCCTTCGAAGAGGACGCCGGGTGCGATGTCGGGCAGTACTCCGCCGGCTTCGGTGTCGGCGAGGTCGGCGAGGATGCGGTAGTGGCGTTGCCAGTCCAGTGGCCAGGGGCAGTCCCAGTCGGGGTCGATCGCCCTGAGCTGCGCTGCGCGCTGCGCCGCCCGTTCCGCGTCTTTGCCCAAGCCGTTCTCGGGGCCTTTGCGGCGGAGGTTGGCCATGTGTTGTCCGATGGGCATCATCTCGTCGTCTTCGCCCCACACCGCGTCCTGGCGCGGAGCGAGGTGCCCGGTGGCCCGCCGGTAGGACCGGAGCGCGGCGAGCTTGGTCTCCCACGCTTCCTCGCCCGGCTCCCAGACCATCCCGGCCTCCGGCGCGTTCAGCAGCACCTTGCGCCGTTCCTCCAGCTCACCCGCCCGCAGCGCCTTCCGCTGCTGATGGACCCATCGGCCAAGCGGAAAACCCTTCGTGACCCCCACTTCGACCTCAACGTCATACGGGACGGCGTGGACGCCGGTGATCTCGTTCTCCGCCCGCCACCGGATGAGGGCCTGGTAGCCCTCGAGCCACACCAGCGACTCCGGCCGGTACACCCGGGCGCGCAGGAACGCCGCGATGGTCGCCGCGTCGCGCGGGCTGGAGAAATGCAGCAGGGCCGCTTCGGCGGCGGCCTGCGTGTCGTCGTCCCCTTGGTCCTCACCGTCGCTCTCACCGTCGCTCTCGCCGCCGGCCCCGACGATCTGCCCGTTCTCATCGCGCCGGACGTGGACCTTGCGCTTCCCGCTCGTGAGCGCACGGGAAGCGAGCTGCTCGACCAGGCGTTCGTCATGCGAACGCAGGCCCTGGAGGACAGTTACAAGGGGGCGGAAGCTGGCGCTGGCGACCATGTCGGTGGGGTCCTCGCCGGGCTCCAGGAACACCGGCACGATGATCCTGGCGACCTTGGTGGAGCCGTCCTTGTTGAGCCGGAGCGCGCGGCCGATGTTCTGCACGATCTCCACCTGCGAGCCGCGGGTGTCCGCGAAGCAGACCGCCTCGACTCCCCGCTCGCCCGTGATGTCGATTATCTAGAGGCGGCGGAGCGGCCAGGCATGTTTGTTGTGGGTATGGCCTGTTGGTATGTCGTGTCTCTCGGGAGGTGTGGCGTGTTCGCAGCGGGGCTGCGGGTGTGGGGGAGCGGTTTGTGATCCTTTTCCGGTCTGCGTGGGTGTCGGTGGGTGGAGGTAGGCTCGCGGCACGCGGGGCTCCCGGGGGCGGGGAGCTTGCATGGTGTTTTGGGGAGTGAGGCCGGGTGGGACTGCCGGGTGGGGCCGCGGACAAGGCGGGTAACCGGTACGAGGACTGGTGGACCGCGTTGCGGGTGGCGGACGTCCTGCGGGGGCGGGCTTCGCGTATCCGTTTGGAGCCTCCGGGTCGGGCGGGTGCCGGGATCGAGTTCGAGGTCGAGGAGGCCGACGGCACCTGGTGTGAGCAGGTGAAGGATGTCCCCTCCAAGGGAGCGTGGACCCTGGACGCGGTGGGGAAGGTCCTCAAAGCGGTCGCCGGGCACCTTGCCCAGGGCAAGAAGGTGCGCCTCGTGCTGTCCACCGGGGCGCCTGAGCTACGCGATCTATCCGAACGCGCCCGGGCCGCCGAATCGCTCGCCGAGTTCGAGGAGGTCCTCACCAAGGCTCAGGGCCCTCGGTTCGTTTCGGTGATTGGGAACTGGTCCGTGAATGGCGTGCCGGTCGGCCGGGAGGTCGGCTGGCGGCATCTGCGGGGCGTGTACGTGGAGCACCATCCTCCGGAGACCCTGCGGCGCCTGGTGTCCATGACCTACGAGCTGCTGTTCGTCGGGGATCCGGAAGTCATTGTTCAGCAGCTGAGCGGCTATCTGGACGAGCACCTTCACCAGCGCCTCACCGCTCCCCAGATCCGCAGTCATCTGCTGACCGTGCCGGGGGTGCGCCCGCGGCTGCTGGCCGGGGACACCGACGCGCTGACGGCTTTAGCCGGCACCGTGGAGCGGTTCGTGCGGCGCGTGGACCGGGACACGCCCTTTTTCGGGCTGGCCGCCCGGCCGCACGCGGAGCAGCTGTACGAGCGTTTGGTGGCCGAGGACGGCCCGCAGACCGTGGTGTGCGAGGGCGGAGCGGGTTCGGGGAAGTCGACGGTCGTCGCCGACGTCCTTAGCCAGCTGGCCAAGCGGGGATGGCCGGTGGCCGCGGTACGGATGGACGGGACCGACGCGAGCATGCAGACGGCCAAGGACCTAGGCACCAGGATGAGCCTGCCGGACTCGCCAGTGGTACTGCTGGCCGGTGTTGCGGACGGAGATCCGGCGCTGCTCGTGATCGACCAACTGGATGCGGTCAGCACTTATAGCGGCCGGATGTCGGACGCCTACGAGGCCGTGGAAGACGTGTTGGCGCAGCTGACCGTTGCCCCGAACGTCAAGGTCCTCCTGGTGGCCCGCACCGTCGACATCGACAACGATCCGAGACTGACGAAGCTGGTGGCCGACCGTACCCGGGTAGCGCGGTTGCCCCTCGGGGTGTTGGACATCGAACAGGTGCGCGCGCTCCTGGCCGCCAGCGGGACGGACCCCGACAGCCTGGGCCCGGTGACATTGGAGCTGCTGCGGACTCCCTTGCACCTGTCGGTCTTCGGCCGTCTGTCTCCTACGGCGCGCACCGCTTCCTACCGGACCCTGCAGCAGCTATACACGCGCTACACCGACGATGTCCGCGAGGGGATCGAGCAACAGCTTGGAGCACTGAACTGGGCGGGGATCACCGGCGCGCTGTGCGCATCCATGAGCGAGCGCGAAACGCTCCAGGCTGCGGCGGCCCTGCTCGACGTCTTTCCTCGTCGGCAGGTCAGGGCCCTGGAATCGCATGGCGTTTTGGTGCGCGACGCGGAGGAAATCGGGTTCTTCCACGAGACGTACTTCGACTTCCTCTTCGCCCGGTCCTTCATTTCTGCCGGAGCGGACATCCACCATTTTCTGGCCAACTCCGGCCAGCACTTGTTCCGGCGAGCCCAGACCAGGCAGATCCTCGAGCACCTCGCCGGCACGGACCGCGAACGCTTCCGCACCACAGTGGCCCAGCTCCTGGGCTCCGACCGGATCCGCTTGCACCTGCACGGTGTGATCGTCACGGTCCTCGGACAGCTCGATGCCACCCTGCCGGACTGGCAGGCCATCGAACCGGTCGCCTGGAGTCAGGCTCCTGTAGCGGGCAAGGTGCGCGGTCTGCTCGCCCTGCCGCGATGGTTTGACGCCGCCGACCACGATCAGAGGTGGGCACGCTGGCTGGGCACGCCGCAGACCGCTGATGCTGCGTTCTCTGAACTGCTGGCCGTCGCGCGACACCGGCCCACACGTGTCGCAGAGCTGGTGCGACCGTACGTAGGAGCTACGCCGCAGTGGCGGCGCCGGCTGGTGGGGCTGATCGAGTGGGCGCTCACACCTGACCTCGTTGACCTTGCCGTTGATCTGATCGACCGAGGGTATGCGGATGAGGCCAGGGGGCCGATCGCGGTCAACAGCGATTTCTGGTCGCTCCTCTACGGCCTTTCCGAAACCGACCCCGCTCCTGCTGCGCGCCTTGTCGGCGCCTATCTGCGTCGTCACCTCGCCCGTGCGCGCGTCGACGGATCCGGCGACCCCTTCGCGTCCGAGCACATGTCCACGAACTCACAGGTGGCCGACACAGTCCTCTCCCGCATTGCGCAGGCCGAGCCGCGGACCTTCGTCGACCAGGTTCTGCCCTTCGTCATCGACGTGGCCACCGCTGGCAGCGTCGACCGCACCGGCTCCCACGACCTCGGTGGACGCTGGACCTACCGCCTCGTGGGCGGTCGCGGTGTCGACGCCGCCTTGCTGGCCGCCCTCGACACGGCACTGCGCTCCCTGGCCGGCCAAGCCCCGGCTGCCGTTGCCGACGCCCTGGGGCAACTGACCGCCTCGCCGGTTCAGGAGCTGCGCTTCCTTGCCTGCCGCCTGCATACTGCCCTGGGACGGCCCGATGAGGCGATTGCCTGGCTCCTGACAGATGAGCGCAACCTGCGCCTGGGATGGGTGGACAGCGCGCGCTGGGCCTCGCGCGAACTCATCGAGACCACGACCCCCCACTGCACGGACGAGGTGCTGGACCGCTTGACTGCGGTGCTGCTTGGCTACTACCCGGCGGGGGAGCGCCGACGGCAGAAGGGGCAGCGCAGCGCCTGGGGCTGGAGCCAGTACGAGTTGCTGTCGGCGATCTGCCCCTCGCGCCGTAGTGATGCGGTACGCCGTCGGCTCGCCGAATGGGACCGCAAGTTCCCTGGCCACGTCCCGTCGCCACCGACACCGATTCAGGCTGGTGTCGTCGGCTCGCCGGTCAGTGACCGTGCCGTCCGGCACATGACTGATGACCAGTGGCGCCGTGCCTTGGACAAGTACGCCCAGCCCCAACCCGAACAGCCCTGGTCTCTCCGAGGAGGCGTCCACGAGCTCGCCCGGGCACTGGGCAGCCGCGCGCAACAGGAACCCGACCGCTTCACCGACTTCGCCCTCACTCTCGGCCCGGGCTCACCAGCTGCCCATCTCTGCGCGATCATGGAGGCGGTCGCGCTCCATTTGGATGCCGACCGCTGGGAACGACTGGCCCTCCACACCCACCAGACGCTTGGCTCCGAGGCAGCACCCACGATCTGCCGCACCCTGCAGGCGGCCCCGCAGAACTTCACTCCTGCTTTGCTCCCGGCGCTCGACGGCTACACCACAGACCTCCGTCCCGAACATGACATCCGTCATCCCGATGCCGAAGGAACCCGCACGGATCTGTTGACCGCCGGCATGAACGCCACCCGAGGCCAGGCAGCACTCACCGTTGCTGCCCTGCTCTTTCACGACAGCCAGCACCTGCACGTGCTGACGCCTCTGGTCACCCGTTTGGCCAACGATCCAGTGCTCGCCGTCCGGGTCTGTGCTGCCGAAGCTGTGCTGGCGCTGATGAAACACGACCCTCAGGCCGCGTTGGACGTCGCCGAGCAGCTACTGACCCACCAGGACACCAATGTCCACAATGCCCCCACCACCCAACAACTGCTCATTCACGCACTGGTCTGTGATTCCTCGCGTTTCGCCCCCCACCTCGGCCGTGCGCTTCAAGGTCCCGAGGGTACGGCCGAACTCGCGGGACAGACCTGGGCCGTTGCCGCCATCCAGGGGCGTCTTGCCGCAGGCATTCCCAAGGCCGTGCAAGAACTCGGTGACACCGCACGCCGCGGCGCGGCAGTGGTCTTCGCCCGTAACGTCGACCACTATCCGCACCTCATCCCTCTGTTCGGTGATGACGACGCTGAGGTCCGCAAGAACGCCTCCCTGGCCATGAGGTACGCCTTCGACCTGCCTCCCGCACAGGCCGAGGAACTCGTCAGAGCTTTCCTTGACAGCCGGGCGTTCGCCGACCACCTCGAGCATCTCGTCTTTGCCCTCCACGACCACACTGGACCTCTGCCTGCCGTGGCAATCGAGGCCTGCGAGCTCATCGTCCAGCACGCGGGCAGGGAGCTCGGCGACATCAGAACCCACCGCGCAGCGGACGGCCATCACCTGGTCTCGACGGTTCTCCGCCTCTACCGCCAAAGTCCGTCCGAACTACGGATTCGGTGCCTGGACATCATCGACAGGCTCTCGGAAGCAGGCGCCTACGGGCTGAACGCTGCCCTGGAAAACGAACGCTGACCCAGCTGACCTATACGCGCCCCTTCCTTTGGCTCGGCCGAGGGTTACTGGATACGGCCGCATGACCGCCGGGGTTCACCAGGCTGTGGTGGCCAACCCGGCCCGGACGAAGGCGGAGGGCACCGACCGCTGGGCGGATCTCCTTAGCACGACGATGCCCGCAGGGATGGTGCGTGACGCGATCCTCTCTTCCCTGGCCGGACATGGCGGCCGCGATGGGCCGCCTCGACGCCCGCAGCATCGACGTCGCCCGGATCCTCCTCGACGCGCACGCGGCCGGAGCCGGGGTCGACCAAGCCGTCGCCGCCGTCATCACTGCCCCCGCTCCCGCTCCGGCTGCTGCGGCGCGGGTGTGGGCCTCCTGGTCGGCTCCCGCCAGTGGCCCCTGCTGGCCCACCATTGGACCGGATCCGCGACCAGGGCGGCCCCGCACTCCTCGGCGCGCATCTGGCCCGCCTCCAGGCCGACACCTCCTGGAAGGTCGGCCCCACCTCCACCACGGCCGGGCGTCTCGTGGACGCGCCCCTGTACTCCCTGACGACACCGCCCTCCACCCCGGCCGCGCCCGCCTCCCGCGTGAGGGTCTCCCCGACGGCGGCCCGCTCCCGCTCCACCACCACGCCCGCCGCCGCGGCCCCCGGTCAGCCGGCCCCGGCGGAGGCCGCCGTCCCCGCTCACCGGCAGCAGGCCGCACCGGCCAGGGGCGCGGGGCGTATGCGGTGACGGCGGCGGCTGCTGCGCCCGGACGTCGGGGGGTCCGGGCGCGGGCGGACCGGGTACGGGTGGCTTGGTGGGCGCTGTCGGGACCGGATCGGTGTCGAGGGTCTGCTGCTGACCGGCGTACTGCTCGCGTCTGCCTGGCGGGCTACTTCGGTCTGGTGCGGGCGGACTTCGTCCTGGCCGGCATGGCAGGCGTGGCCACCCTTTACTGGGGCGGGGGGGGGCGGGGGCCCCGCCCCCCCCGCCGCGGGGGGCGGCCGGGCCGGGGGGGGGTGGTGTTAACAAAAACGATCCCCCACCCGGGGGTGTGAATGGCGATTGGCGGGTTGGGGT
>NZ_JBHXSY010000029.1:0-89385 GCF_042715295.1 Streptomyces sp. NPDC058701
TGTGACGCGTATCACCTCTCCGTGATCCGGTGGGCCCCGCCTCCGGCCGGGCGCGGGCCCCCCCCCGGGGCGGCGGGCCCCGGGGCCGGCCCCGGGGCCGGCCCTGCGGCGGCCGGCCCCGTCGCGAGGTGGGAGGCCGAGGCGGCCGAGGCGGCCGAGGCGGCCGTCCGGGAGGGGCCCGTCACGGCCGCGTCAGCTGGGCCGGGTGAGCGCCCAGGCCGCCGGGTGCAGGGTCCACGTACGGCGGCGGACCGGGCCCGCCACGGCCGCGTCGGCGCGGTAGCGGAAGTCGGGGCCCGACACCGTCACCGTCTTGGCCCGGGCCCGCACCACCGCGGCCGGGCCCGCCCCCGCGAGGCCGCCGGCCGTGCGGACCACGACCTCCGCGAGCCCGCCGTCGTCCCGCGTGCCCACCGAGACCTCCGCCACAGGGCGGTCCACGTCCACCAGCACCACCCCGTCTGCCTCCACCCGCAGCCGGCGCGGCGCCGGGCCCCCGCCGCCCACCGGGCGGACCAGCGACCGCACCAGCGACCGGTACGCGCTCCACACCGACGGCTCGGACCCCGGCCCCCCGGCCGAGCCGGAGCCGCCCCCGGGCCCCGCGCCGGACGCGCCCGCCCGCAGCGGCGGGATCCGCAGCGCGCCCAGCACCACCCCGTCGCTGTCGTCGACCAGCAGATCGCACATGCGCACCGAACCGTCGAGCACCGCCCGCGCCGCCGTGACGGCCGACTGGGGCACGCCGAGCGACCGGGCCAGCCCCAGCGAGGTCGCCTGGCCCACCGGGATCAGCGACACGGCCCCTCCGGCCAGCGCCCGCTCGCGGTGCAGCAGCCCGACGGCACGCACCAGCGCCCGGTCGTCACCCACGATCACCGGCTGCCGATGACCCCGGCGGGCGAGGGCCCGCGCAAATTCCTCCTGCGAATCCGGGAGGCAGATTTTCGCCGCCGCTCCCGCTGACAACACATCTTTCGCGATCCGCACGGACTCGCCGTCAAGACGGCGGGCGACCGGGTCGACGAGCACCAGCAGGCCGCCTACCGGCGCGCCCGCATGGCTCATGGTGGGCTCTGGAGCCGACACCTCGGTCCTTCCTCGGGTAGCATCTTTGTGCAAGAGGCCCTTGCGCTATTGCGCCAGGGCCTTCGTCTATTCCGGGGTACCGGTCCGACGGCTCAGCCTGCGGTGTACATCGTCGTACGCCCCCTGACCTTGGACATGCCCCATCCGGAAGAGGTGTACGCCTGTGCCCGCTCTTGTGCTGCTCGGAGCTCAGTGGGGTGACGAGGGCAAGGGAAAGGCCACCGACCTGCTCGGTGGATCCGTTGACTATGTAGTGCGCTACCAGGGTGGCAACAATGCCGGCCACACGGTCGTCGTGGGCGACCAGAAGTACGCACTGCACCTTCTCCCCTCCGGCATCCTCTCCCCCGGATGCACCCCTGTCATCGGCAACGGCGTCGTCGTCGACCCGGCCGTCCTGCTCTCCGAGCTGCGCGGCCTGAACGAGCGCGGCATCGATACCTCCAAACTGCTGATCAGCGGCAACGCGCACCTGATCACGCCGTACAACGTAACCCTCGACAAGGTCGGCGAGCGCTTCCTCGGCAAGCGCAAGATCGGTACGACCGGCCGCGGCATCGGGCCGACGTACGCGGACAAGATCAACCGCGTCGGCATCCGCGTCCAGGACCTGTACGACGAGTCCATCCTCACCCAGAAGGTCGAGGCGGCGCTGGAGGGCAAGAACCAGCTCCTCGCGAAGCTGTACAACCGCCGCGCGATCGAGGCGGAGGCCATCGTCGAGGAGATGCTCCAGTACGCGGAGCAGATCAAGGGCTACGTCGCCGACACCACCCTGATCCTCAACAACGCGCTCGACGAGAACAAGGTCGTGCTCTTCGAGGGCGGCCAGGGCACCCTGCTCGACGTCGACCACGGCACGTACCCCTTCGTGACCTCCTCGAACCCGACCGCCGGCGGCGCCTGCACCGGCACCGGCGTGGGCCCGACGAAGATCAGCCGCGTCATCGGCATCCTCAAGGCCTACACGACCCGCGTCGGCGCCGGCCCGTTCCCGACCGAGCTGTTCGACAAGGACGGCGAGGACCTGCGCCGCATCGGCGGCGAGCGCGGTGTGACCACCGGCCGCGACCGTCGCTGCGGCTGGTTCGACGCGCCGATCGCGCGCTACGCCACCCGCGTGAACGGCCTGACGGACTTCTTCCTCACCAAGCTGGACGTGCTGACCGGCTGGGAGCAGATCCCGGTGTGCGTCGCGTACGAGATCGACGGCAAGCGCGTCGAGGAGCTCCCGTACTCGCAGACCGACTTCCACCACGCGAAGCCGATCTACGAATACCTCCCCGGCTGGTCCGAGGACATCACCAAGGCCAAGACCTTCGAGGACCTCCCGGCGAACGCCCGGGCGTACGTCAAGGCCCTGGAGGAGATGTCGGGCGCCCCGATCTCCGCGATCGGCGTCGGCCCCGGCCGGACCGAGACGATCGAGATCAACTCGTTCCTCTAGCCGCCCCGGGCCCACGGGCCCACCGGCCGACCGGCCCACCCGGAGGGGCGGGACGCGCACCACGCGTCCCGCCCCTCCGTCGTGCCCGGGCACCGGTCCGGCCGGGGAACTCGCCGGGGTGCGGGCGGCCGCCCGCAGCCGGCCGGGCTCTACCAGGCCAGTTGTGAGATCTCCTCCGCGACCACCGCGCACGCGTCCGCCGCCGGGTCGATCAGCGGAAAGTGACCGACGCCGTCCAGCAGCGTCAGCCCGACCAGCTCACCCGCGCGCGCCGCCGCGGCCACGTACGACTCCGCCACCCGCTCCGGGACCACGATGTCGTCCCGGCCCTGGACCACCGCCGTGGCGATCCCCGTCGGCAGCAGCGCCGAGGGGTCCGCGTACGGCAGCCGCTCCTCGAAGTGGTCCTTGCCGCCCAGGAGCTGGCCGGAAGCACCCCCGCACACCCCGAGCTCCTGCGCCAGCGCGAAGTCCGCGATGGGAGCCAGCGCCACCACGCCGCGCAGCACCGGCGCGGAAGGCAGCCTCCACGGCGACCCCGCCGGCAGGACGTGCCGGGCCGCGGCCCACAGCGCGAGGTGGCCGCCGGCCGAGTGGCCGGTGACGACCGTACGGCGGACGTCGGCGTCCGGCAGGGCGGCCGCGGCGAGCGCCGGGAGGGCGTCCAGCGCGGCGGCGACGTCGTCGAAGGTCTCGGGCCAGCGCCCCGCGACGGGGCCGTCCGCGTCCTGGTGCGGTACCGGACTGCCGCGCCGGTACTCGACGTTGGCCACGGCGAAGCCGCGCCGGGCCAGGAAGTCGGCGAAGGGGGTGACGTGCTGCCGGTCGTACGGGGCCCGCCAGGCGCCGCCGTGCAAGAGCACCACCAGCGGGACCGGGCCGCGGGCCGCGCCGCGCGGGGCGTAGAAGTCGACGACCTGGTCGGGGTGGTCCCCGTACGCGGCGGTCGTGTCCGGCACGACGGGCGGGTGGGCGAAGGCCGAGGCGGCCTCGGCGGCGTCCCGTTCCACAGCGGCGGGGTCCGTCATCGGCTCAACCTCTCGGTAACGCGTGGGGCAGCGGGGGCAGGTGTTCCGGTGTTCCGGCAGAGCGGGACCGTATCAGTCTGGAACGGCGCGTTCCGTGCGGGGGCGGGGACGTACGACGGCGGGCGGAGCCGTAGCCCCGCCCGCCGCGTGAGGTGACGTTTCGCTACCGGGTCACCCGAAAATGTGACCCAGGGTGCGCGCGGCACGCTCGACGTCGGCGAATCCGACGTAGAGCGGGGTGAAGCCGAAGCGCAGGAGGTCGGGACCGCGGAAGTCCCCGATGACGTCGCGGGAGATGAGCTCCGCCATGATCGCGCGGGCGTTCTCGGCGCGCAGGGACACCTGGCTGCCGCGGTGGGCGTGCCGGACCGGGGTGACCGACTCGACGCACCCGTTCGGGACGTACGCCGCCACGCATTCGAGGAAGAAGTCGCTCAGCGCGAGGGACTTGGCCCGCACCGCCTCGACGGAGACCCCGTCCCAGACGTCGAGCGCCGACTCCAGGGCCAGCATGGACAGGATGTCCGGGGTACCGACCCGACCGCGCCGCGCGCCGGCGGCCGGGGTGTACCCCGGGGTCATGGCGAAGGGGTCGGCGTGCCCGGTCCAGCCGGGGAGCGGGGAGTCGAAGGCGGCCTGGTGGCGTTCGGCGATGTAGAGGTACGCGGGGGAACCGGGGCCCCCGTTCAGGTATTTGTACGTACAGCCGACCGCCAGGTCCACGGCGTTCTCGTCGAGGCCGACGGGCAGGGCGCCCGCGGAGTGGCACAGGTCCCAGACGACGACGGCCCCGGCGGCACGGGCCGCCGCGGTCAGTGCGGCCAGGTCGTGGAGCCGTCCGGTGCGGTAGTCGACGTGGTTGAGGAGGACGACGGCGGTGTCCGCGTCCATCGCCTCCGCCGCGTGCGTGGGGTCCACCGGGGTGACCGTGAGGCCGGTCATCCGGGCCGCCGAGGCGGCGATGTAGCCGTCGGTGGGGAAGGTGGCGGCGTCGACCAGCAGGGTGGTGCGGCCGGGGACGGCGAGGCGGGCCGCCCCGACGAGGGCCTTGAAGAGGTTGACGCTGGTGGAGTCGCCGACCACCACCTGGCCGGGGCCCGCACCGATGAGCGGGGCGAGCTTGTCGCCGATCCGTTCGGGCGCGGTCCACCAGTCGGAGTCGTCCCAGGAGCGGATGAGGAGCTCGCCCCACTGCCGCCGGGCGACGTCCGCCAACGTCCCCGGCACCGCGGACGGCAGGGCTCCGAGGGAGTTGCCGTCCAGGTACACGAGGCCGTCGGGGAGGGTGAAGCGGTCCCGGAGCTTGCCGAGCTCGTCGGCGGTGTCCAGGAGCGCGGCGCGGGCCGCCAGGTCCCCCGGGAGGGGGGCCGGAGCGGGTGCGGTGGGTGCGGGGGCGCTACGGGCGGGGGCCTTCGCGGGCGCCGGCCCGGACACGGTCGGCTCAGACACGGTCGGCTCGGACACGGTCGGCTCAGACACGGTCGGCTCAGACACGGTCGGCTCAGACATAGCTGCGCGCCGTCCAGAGTTCCGGGAAGACGTTCTTCGTCGCGCGCTTCTCCAGCCAGGTCACCCCGGCGGAGCCGCCCGTGCCGGTCTTCGCGCCCATCGCGCGGCGGGTCGCCACCAGGTGGTCGTTGCGCCAGCGCCAGACCAGTTCGGCGACGTCCGTCATGACCTCGCCGAGGCGGTGCAGGTCGGGGTGGGCGTCGGGGTCGGCGTACAGGGCCGTCCAGACGGCCTCGACCTCGGCCGAGGGCTCGTAGCGCTGCGAGAGGTCGCGGTCCAGGACGGCGGACGGGACCGGGAGGCCGCGGCGGGCCAGGAGGCGCAGGACCTCGTCGTACAGGCTGGGCTCGTGCAGGGCCTTCTCCAGCTCCGCGTGGACGCGCGGGGCGCCGCGGTGCGGGACCAGCATGGAGGCGGACTTGTCGCCGAGCAGGAACTCCATCCGGCGGTACATCGCCGACTGGAAACCGGAGCCCTCGCCGAGGGCGGAGCGGTAGGCGTTGAACTGCCCGGGGGTGAGCTGGGCGAGCGGACGCCAGGAGGCGTTGAGCGCCTCCAGCTCGCGGAGGGATCGTTTCAGCGCGTCCATCGCGACCGGCAGCCGGTCCTCGCGGACGGCCTTCGCGGCGGTCTCCCACTCGTGGACGATGACCGTGAACCACAGCTCCATGACCTGGGTGGTGACCAGGAAGACCATCTCGCCGGGGTCGTCCGAGCGGAGGTGCTGGAGGTGGGTGAGGACGTCCGCCTGGACGTAGTCCTCGTACGGGGTGGTGCCGTCGAAGTCGAGGTTCGGGGTGTCCGAACCGGCTCCGGAGGCATCAAGGGTTTTCGACATCGCTGTCTCCTCGACACGTGCTTCCGGGTAGCGGTCCGCTCCTTCCGTTGGGTGAGTGGAGCCCCGGTCCCCTGCCCGCATCATAGGACGCGTCCGTGGCGGCGCTCCAGCGGGGAGTGACGCAGGTCACATGAACGTGCCCGCGCCACCCGCTGTCACCGCTGCCGGACGTCGCCGGACGTCGCCGGACGTCGCCGGACGTCGCCGGATGTCGCCGGCCTTCGCCGGCTTCGCCTGTCTGCGCCGGCGCGCTGTCGGACGCTCAGGCGCCCAGCGCGTCCGCCGCCGTCGGGGAGGAGTCGCGCAGGAAGGTCGAGCAGCGCTCGTACTCCTCCTTCTCGCCGATCGCCTCGGCCGCGCGGGACAGGGCGCCCAGGGCGCGCAGGAAGCCGCGGTTCGGCTCGTGCTCCCACGGGACCGGGCCGTGGCCCTTCCAGCCGGCGCGGCGCAGGGCGTCGAGGCCGCGGTGGTAGCCGGTACGGGCGTAGGCGTACGACTCGACGGTGTTGCCCGCGGCGAACGCCTCGTCGGCGAGGACCGCCCAGGCGAGCGAGGAGGTGGGGTGCGCGGCCGCCACCTCGACGGCGGGGGTCCCGGCGGCGATGGCCTCGCGGCCGGGCTCGTCGGGGAGGTGGGTGGGGGCGGGGCCCCCGAGGAGGTTCTGGTGAATGGACATGCGCACAGTCTGGCGGACCGCGTACGGGGACGTACCGCCGACCGGGTCGGTCAGCGGGGCGCGCGGGGGGCCGGGCGGCGGCGGGCGCCCGCGGCGACCAGCGTGGCCACCGCACGGCGGGGGGCGCGGGCGGTCACCAGCGCCTCGCCGACCAGGACGGCGTCCGCGCCCTCGGCGGCGTACGCGGCCACGTCCCGGGCGTCGCGGATCCCCGACTCGGCGACCCGCACGACGTCGTCGGGGATCGCGGCGGCGAGCTTCGCGAAGGTCCGGCGGTCCACCTCCAGGGTGTGCGGGTCACGGGCGTTGACCACGGTCAGGCGGGCCCCGGCGGCGACCGCGCGGGCCACCTCCTCCTCGGTGCGGACCTCGACCAGCGGGGTCAGCCCGATGTCCTCGGCGAGCCGGACCAGCACGGCCAGGTCGTTCCGGGGCAGCGCCGCCACGATCAGCAGCACGAGGTCGGCCTGGTGGGCGCGGGCCTCCCACAACTGGTACGGGGTGACGACGAAGTCCTTGCGCAGGACCGGTACGCGGACCCGCGCGCGGACCGCGTCGAGGTCGGCCAGGCAGCCGCGGAAACGTCGCTCCTCGGTGAGGACGCTGACCATCGCCGCGCCGCCCGCCTCGTACTCGGCGGCCAGCGCGGCCGGGTCGGGGACGCCGGCGAGCGGTCCCGCGGACGGGCTGGCGCGCTTGATCTCGGCGATGACCTGGACGCCTGCGGGCCGCCGCAGGGCGGCCACCGCGTCGATGGGCGGCGGGCCGACGGCGGCCAGGCTCTTCAGGTCGCCGAGCGGCACGCGCAGTTGACGTACGGTCAGGTCGGCGCGGACTCCCTCGATGATGGCCGCGAGCGCCCGATGCGCGCTGCCGTGGGCGCCCGTGGCGCCCCGGCTGCCGGAGCTGCCGCTTCCGGCCGAGCTGCCGTTTACGGCCGAGGCGGCCGTGGCGGCCGAGCCGGCCGTGGCGGCCGTGCCACCGGGACCGCGCGCACCGCCCGCGCCGCCGTTGCCGCCCGCGCCCCGCGCGCTCATCGCACCGGCCCGCGTCGAGGGCACCGCTCCTGCCGAGGGCCGCGCTCCCGGGTCGTGCTCAAGGAAAGTCGTCCTCCCGCGTTCCGTGCACGGCAGGGCGATCGGCCGACGTGTCACGTACCGCGATCCTCGGCCTTCCGCTCCCCGCGGACAACGCCCGAACCCCCCGTATGTCACCTTCGCGGTGGTCCCGCCACCGCGGAGGCGGCGCACCGGGCCGTCCCCCCCCGGCGGACGCCCCCGGCCCCCGGGGGGGGTGGTGGCCGGACACCACCCCCCGGCCCGAGCCAGGTGGCCGGAACACCTCCCCCGCCACCGGGCCGCCGGTGGACGGTGGGACCGCAGCAGACTCAGCCAAGGGGGGGCAAAGTCGTGACCACCGTCATGAACACCATCGTCCGGAAGGAAGGAACCGCCGCGGGGGCGCAGGGGGGCCGCGCCGGCGCGGGCCGCACCGGGCGCGACGCGCGCGACGCGCTCGACGCGGTGACCGAGGACCTGTGCACCACGGTGTTCGCCTCGCTCCGCCGCCGCGACCAGCGGGAGAAGGGCCTCCAGTACGTACGGGGCCTGCTCACCACCAGCGGACGCAAGTCCATCCGCGGCATCGCCGCGCAGGTCGGGGGGCCCGCCGCGGAGCAGAGCCTGCACCACTTCATCTCCAGCTCCACCTGGGACTGGGAGCCCATCCGCACGGCGCTGATCCACCGGCTCGCGGCCGACGGCCCGCTCGCGGCCTGGGTCGCCCAGCCGATGGCCATCCCCAAGGGCGGCGAGCACTCGGTGGGTGCGGGTCACCGCTTCGACCCGCACCAGGGGCAGATGTTCCGCGGACAGCAGGCCTTCGGCACCTGGTTCACCTCGCCCGGGGTGGCCACCCCCGTCGGCTGGCGGCTGTTCCTGCCCGACGCCGAGGGCCCCGCGGGGGTACGGGCCAACACCGCCCGGCCCACCGGCGCCGAGGACGCGCCCGCGCACCCCGTCCCGTACGAGGAGTGCGCCGCCCTCGGCGTCATCGAGACCGTCCGCGGCAGCGGCCTGCCCGTCCGCCCCGTGGTCCTCGACATCCGGGACATCGGCACCCGGCTGACCATGAACCGTTTCGCCGAGGCCCGCGTGCCCGTCATCGCCCGGATCAGCCCGGCCGCCAGGCTCCTGGTCACCGACCCCTCGCTGCCCGGCTACGGCTCCGGCGCCCTCGGTGCCGTGGACCTCCTCCAGTCCGTCAAGAGCCTGCGGATGCCCGTCGAATGGCCCGACCCGGCCGGTTCTCCGGCGCACCGCAGCACGCTGGCCGCGGCGGTCCGCGTGATGATGCCGGACCCGTCGCCAGCCCGCCGCCGGCAGCTGCTGCTCATCGGCGAGTGGACCGATCCGCGCAGGCTGCCGTCCCAGCTGTGGATCACCGACCTGACCCGGCCGCCGGTGGGACCACTGCTGCGGATGACCAAGCAGGCCCGCCGCGTCGCGCACTGCGTCCAGAACTCCGGCCGGGAGGTGGGCCTGCGCGACTACGCCGGCCGCTCCCTCCACGGCTGGCACCGCCACGTCACCCTGGCCTCCGTCGCCCACGCCGCCCACGCGCTGGCCGGGCAGGGGCGGCAGCAGCCGTACCCGGTGCGGCCGCTGCGCTGACCGGCCCGCCCCGGCGGTGTCCGTACGCCCGGGACCGTATGCCGGGACCCGCTGCGCCGCGGTCCGGCCCGCGTCCTACGCCGTGCCCGTCCGCTGCCGGTCCGCCTCCGTACGCCGGTCGTGCAGCACCCCGCGGGCCTTGCGCAGCCGCAGCGCCATCTGGATCTCCAGGGCGCGGTCCGGCTTCTGCCACAGGGGGCCGAGCAGTTCGGCGATGCGGTCCAGGCGGCGGGAGACGGTGTTGGCGTGGACGTGCAGGGCCTCGGCGGCGCGGGTGGGGCTGCCGCCCGCGTCGAAGTACGCCTCCAGGGTGCGGGTCAGCTCCGTGAGGCGGATCGCGTCGTACGCGAGGACCGGCCCGACGGTCGACTCGATGAACGCGTCCACGTCGTGGTCGGTGGACAACAGCATTCCGAGGAAGCCGAGTTCGCTGAGCGAGGCGGTGCCCCCGGCACCGTCCAGCGCGGTCAGGGCGTCCAGGCAGCGCACGGCCTCCGCGTACACCCGGGCCACCTCGCCCGCGCCCGCCGACGGCCCGGCCGCCCCGGTGGACACCGGGTGCCCGAGCATCGGCGACAGCTCGGCCGAGACCTGCCGGGCGGCGGCCGAGGCGTCGGAGCCGGGCAGCACCAGCACGATGCAGCCGCGGCGCACCCCCTTGAGGCCGTTCATCCGGTACGCGTACGAGGACGCCCAGGCCACGGCCTTGCCCAGCTCCCCGCCCTCGGGCCGGGCCACCACGACCACGTGGGGCTGCTCCAGTTCCACGCCCAGGCGCCGCGTGCGCTCCAGCAGGTGCCGGTCGGAGCGGTCGGACCGGTCGGCGCGGCCGGTCCGGTCCAGCAGGTCCTGGAGGAGCTCCTCGTGGACCGGGCCCTCGGCGGCCGCCGTACCGCGCTGGATCAGGACCAGCGCGGCCACCGTCTGCGCGGCCATCTGCAGCAGCCGTACGTCCTCGGCCGTGAGCGGAGCCGAGGCGTGCAGCACCAGGACCCCGAGGTCCTCGGCGCCGGCGAGCACCGGGGCCAGCCACACGTCACCGGGCAGTTCCACCGGGCGCCGGTCGGTGTGCACCACCAGCGCCGCCTTGGCCACGGCCTCCTCGTCGAGGGCCGCGGGCAGCGGCCCGGTGGAGACCAGCGGGCGGCCACCGGGGTCGCGTACCTGCAGGACGCCGTCGAGCGCGTCCGCGGTGGCCCGGGCCAGCGTCGACAGGCCCGCCCCGTCCAGGACCAGCCCGGCCAGCCGGGCGTGGCACTCCCACAGGTAACGCACCCGGGTCAGCGCGGTGTTGGTGCGGGACCCGAACCGCTCCAGCTCGGCGATCTCCGCACGGGCCCGCTCCAGCCGCCCGGCCCGGTCGGCGGCGACGGCCGCCAGGTCCGCGAGGGACAGCAGCAGCCCGGTCTCGTCCGGGGTGAAACGGCGCACGGTGCGGGCGGCCCCGTACAGGGCGCCCAGGGTCGCGTCCCCGGCCCGCAGCGGTACCGCGACCACCGCGCGCAGCCCCTCGGCCCGGACCGCCGCGTCGACGGCGGGCCCGCGCGGGACGGCCGCGTCGGCCGGGTAGTCGGCGGTCCACACCGGGGCGCGCCGGACCTGCGCCATCCCGCCCAGACCGGTCCGGGCGCCCAGGTCCAGGCCGGCGCTGAGCGCGGTGGTCCCGCCCTCGGAGATCCGTACGTACGCCGTGCCGTCCGGGCGGTCCAGGGACACCCAGGCCACGTCGAGCCCGAGCAGCCGGCTCGCCCGGCGGACGACGACCCGCAGCAGGGCGTCGAGGTCGTACGGGACGGTGAGGTCGTGCGCGGTGTCCGCCAACGCGGTGTGCGCCGCCTCCCGCTGACGGCCGGGCTCCCGCTGCGCGCCGCCGGTGCCCGCGCCGCCGCCGGTGCCCGCGCCGCCGCCGGTGCCCGCGCCGCCGCCGGTGCCCGTGCCGCCGCCGGTCCGTACCGCACGCGCCAGCTCCAGCGCCCGGGTCAGACCGGCGAGTTCCGCCCCGTTCGCGCCCGACCTGCGGGCCTCGTCCAGCAGCGCGTCGAACCGGGCCTGCGGGGCGTCCCGCGCGAGCAGTTCCAGCACGGCCAGCGGCCCGCCGCCCCCCGGCCCGACAGCGGCGCCTATGTCCCGATCCATCTCTGTCTCCCCCCGGCTGACCAGTGCTTTCAGGCCAGATGACCCCGAACCTAGGTTCCGGGTGGCGAGGGGTCAAGCGGATCCTGCGCGGCCGCGCGGCGACCCCCGGCGGCCGCGGGACGGCCGCGGGACGGCCGCGGGGTGGTCCCGCAACCGCCGCGGCCGCCAGGAGTGTCGCCGGGTCACCTTCTCGCCGTCCGGGGGCGGCCGCGAGGCTGGCCCCGGTACGGGACGAGGGGCGCGAGACGCCACGGGGGTAGGGAGCGTCATGACAGGCACCGGGGAGTACGGGCGTTCACCGGCGCACGGTCGTCCGTCGTGGGACCCGACCGGCGGTCGTCCTTCGTGGGACCCGACCGGCGGTCGTCCTTCGTGGGACCCGACCGGCGGTCGCGCGTCGTGGGACCCGATCGGCGGTCGCGCGTCGTGGGAGGCCGTCGACGGCCCGTCACCGGACCCGGCCGCCGCGCCCGGGGGGCCGGACGCGGCCGTGACGGGCAGGCCCGGCACCTTCACGCTGCGCGGCCGTACGTGGGACCTGCTGCCCGGCGTGCCCGCGCCGCCGCACTCCCGCTCCACCGACGTGGCGATGCGGATGCTCGGCTTCGGCGACCCCCTGACGGCCCCGCGCTCCGGCTCGTTCCTGGAGATCGGCAGTGGTACGGGCGTCATCGCCGTCTCCGCGGCCCTCGCCGGATGCGACCGCGTCGTCGGTACGGACACCAGCCCGCGGGCCGTGCGCAACACCGCCCTCAATGCCGCCCGGCACGGGGTGGCGGGCCTGGTGCGTGCCGTCGAGGGGGACTTCTTCTCCGGGCTCGGCGCCGACGAGCGGTTCTCCACCGTGTACTGGCACTCCGTCTCCGTGCCGGGGCCGGCCGGCTATCGGCAGGCCCACGGCCACACCGCCGACCCGGGGTACGCCGCGCACCGCCGCTACCTGACCGAGGCGCCCCGGTGGACCGCGCCCGGCGGGGTGGCGCTGCTGCACTTCAGCGACCGCGGGGACGTGCCGGGGCTGTGGAACCTCGCCGAATCGTGCGGCCGGGACCTGCGGGTGCTGCGCAGCCGCCGGGTCCGGGACGGCGTCGGGATGGTGGAGCACCTGCTGTTCGAGATCACCGTGGCCGCGGCGCCGGTTCCGCGCCGGGACGCGGCTCCGCGTACGGCCGCCCTGCCGCGGCCCTGAGCCGGGAGGCGGCCAGCACACGGGCCCGCGACCACACGGCGGCCCGCCGCCGCTCGTCGCGGGCCGCCGCCCCGGCATCCCCGGCCGCGGCCACGGGGCCCCGGGCCAGGGCCGGTTCGCGGGGCGCGTCCGGGCCCGCGCCGCCCATCGTCTCGCCGCGCAGCACCGCGTCCCGTACGACGGCGGCCGGGGCGGCGCCGGACAGCGCCACACCGGTGCCCCGGCCGACGAGGCCCGGTACGACGGCGGCCGCCGTCGCCGGGTCGAACCCCGTCCGCAGCAGCCGGTGCGGGCGGGCGCCCGCCGCGACCAGGGCGGACCAGCGCGGGTCGTCGCACCGCAGGTCGGCGCGGCGTACAGCAGCCGGGCCGTGTCGGCGGCGGCCCCCGGCGGTCCGGTGAGCCGCGGCCCCGACACGAAGGCGATCCGGGCCAGGTCCAGGACCGCCCGGTGCGCCCGGCCGAGACCGGTCAGCCGGCCTCCCGTACGGCCTCGTACGCCGCGGCCCCGAACACCGGCCCGCAGCAGACCCCCAGGCCCTCCCCGAGGCAGCGCACGACCGCGGCCAAGCCGTCCGGGGTGGCCCGTACGCCCATCAGGACGTTGGGCCGCCCGACGCGGCGCATCAGCCCTCAGGCGGCCGCCACCTGCGCGTCGGCGCCCCGGTGCCAGGGCGCGAGCGGCACCGCGACCAGCCCGTCCGCCCCGCGGCCGGCGGCGTACCGGCCCTGCGTCCGGACAGGCCGCCCGGCCGGTGCCGTCCAGCCAGGCGTGCACATCCTCGGCCGCGAGGCGGTCCAGGACGCCGCCGCCCGGCACCGGGCCGGGGTCTCCCACCGCGCTCAGCCAGCCGGGACGACGGTGAACGGCTCTTGCCGCGGGTTCCGTTGCCCACCACCGGGGCCGGGGAGGGCGCCGCCCGGCGACCCGCCGTGCGGTGCGGCCACCACGGTGCCGGACCGGTCGACGGGGGGAGTGCGCAGGTCCGGATGGTGCGACGGGCCGGGCCGGCCGGCACTCCGGGGCGGGCGAGTCCGCGACCTCTCCCGGTAACCCGCGGTAAGCGCGGACCTGACGGACCATCGGACGCGCCTTTGACGGTACCCCGTACGGAAAAGCACCCTTCCGGCGACGATGCCGCACGCGGCCCCACTGCCCCTCCGCGGAACGGAGCCCCCGCATGACCCCTCCCTCCCCCACCGAGCTGTGCCTGGTCGGAGCGGGCTCCCGCGGCCTCCGGGTCCTGGTGCGGCTGCTCGCCCGGGAGCACGGCCCCGCGCGCCGCCGCTCCCTCGTCGTCCACGTGGTCGACCCGGCCGTCCCCGGCGGGGACCCGGTCCGGCCCGCCGTGCGGTCCGGCAGCGCACCGCGTACGGCCGCCGCCGCCTCGCAGATCACCGTCTACGCGGAAGCGGAAGCGGAAGCGGGCCCGGAGGCGGAGCCCGGTGCCTGCGCGGACACCGCCGCGGCACCCGGCGGCCGGGCCGGGTGCGGTCCGAGCCTTTACGCGTGGGCCCGGTCCCTGGCCGCCTCGGCCGAAGAGGGCGAGCACGACGCGTGGACGCTCGACGAGGCCCGCCGCCTCGGCCCCGGCACCCGCCCCACGGCCGCCCTGCACGGCGCGTACCTGCGCGACGCGTTCGAGCGGCTGATGCGGGACGCCCCCGCCCACGTCACGGTCGAGGTGCACCGCGCCCGCGCCGTGGCGGTCACCGGGGGCCCCGGCCCGTCCGGCGGCCCCCGGAGCGTCCGCCTCGACGACGGGACCCGTCTCGACGGGCTCGACGGGGTCGTCCTGGCCCTCGGCCCGTCAGGCGCCGAAGCCGCGGCGGGCGGCCTCGATGTGGCCGAGGTACCGATGGGTCCAGTCGCACATCCTGTGGACGGTCTCGCGCAGGGCGCGGCCCGGCTCGGTGAGGGTGTACTCGACCCGCGGCGGCACGGTGGGGTGGACCTTGCGCACCGCCAGACCGTTGCGCTCCAGCATGCGCAGGTTCTGGGTGAGCATCTTGTGGCTGATGCCCTCGATCTCGTCCCGCACCTCGCTGAAGCGCAGTGTCCGCTCGCCCAGCACGTCGATGATCAGGAACGCCCATTTGTTGGCGACGTCCGAGAAGATCTCCCGCGCCAGCGAGTCCGCGCGCGTCAGGTCCGCGTCGTCCGGCGAGCCGCTGAACTGCTTGGTCACCACGAGGTTCCCCCGTCACCGAAAAGTGCGTTCTTCCATGTCAGCGGGCACTCTCCTACGGTTCCCGAGTAACCACAAGTGACCACGACAGTGATCACGACGGCGACCACGACGGTCACCACGACAGTGATCACGACGAGGAGGCGGGCAGCATGGCCATCACCCTGGTGAACCCCGAGGGACTGCCGGAGATCGGCGCCTACCGGCAGGTGTCGGTCGCGACCGGCTCCAGGCTGGTCTTCATCGCCGGGCAGGTCGCCTGGGACGCCCGCGGGGCGACGGTCGGCGAGGGCGACCTCGCCGCCCAGGTCGAGCAGTGCTACCTCAACATCGGTACCGCCCTGGCCGGCGTCGGCGGCTCCTTCGACGACGTGGCGAAGCTGACCCTCCACGTAGTCGACTGGACCCCCGACAAGATGCCCCTCGTCCTGGAGGGGATCGCGCGCGCGGGCGCGAAGCTCGGCGGCACCCCGGTGCCTCCGGGCACGCTGCTCGGCGTAGCGGCGCTGGACGTCCCCGAGCACCTGGTGGAGGTCGAGGCCACCGCGGTCCTCGACTGAGCCCCGGGCCGGTACGGGCGGTGCTCCGGCCCTCAGGCCCTCAGGCGCACTGGGCGCCCGCCGGGCCCATCAGCACGGCCCGGCGCAGGGCTCGTACGGCCGCCGCGGGCCCGCGGTCGTGGTCCGAGTCGAGCGCGGCCGCCAGGGAGTGCAGGTGGCGCAGGGACCCGACCCGCCGGCCGGACCGGCGCAGGGCCGCCCGGTACGGCTCGTCCGGCGCCTCGCGGCCACTGTGCCGGGCGAGCAGCGCGGAGAGCTCGGTGTGCAGCTCGCGGTGGCGCCCCAGGGCCAGACCGGCCTCCACCCACTGCCCGAGGACGGCGAGCCGGGACTCCTCCAGGGCCGCGATGCGGGCGCCGAGCCAGCCGCCCGCCTCGATCCCCGCGAAGGCCGGGCCGGTCCACAGGTCCAGCGCGCCGCGCAGCCGGCGGACCGCGGTCTCGAAGTCGCCCCGGGCCATGGCCCGGTAGCCGGCGCCCGCGCCGCGCTCGAACTCGTCGAGGTCGCAGCGGCCGCCGCCGGTGTCGAGAAGATACCCGCCGGGCACCGACGGAAGGACGCCGTCGGCGGTCCGCACCGCGCGGGGCCCGGCGTTCAGGGCGGCGGCCAGCCCGTCGCGCAGGACGCGCACCGCGGAGTGCGCGACGGCCCGGGCGTGTTCGGGCGGCACCCGGCCGGCCAGCTCGTCGGCCAGTACCGACACGGGAACCACCTGGTTGGCGTGGGCGGCGAGGACGGCGAGCACGTGCCGGGCCGCCGGAGTGGGTGCCACGACGAGCACCCCGTTCTCGCTGACGCGGAGCCCTCCGAGTACGTCGATGTCCACAGTTCTCTCCCCCAGAGCAGACCGGACGCGGCGGCGTTGGCGACGCCGTGCCAGTGAAAAATAATACCGGGGAGGATTTTTTGGCAACCTATGCCTGTCCGAGTTCTCCCGAACCGCCCCGAACGGCCTTCCCTCCCGCCCCGAATCCTCACCGGAGTGACCCCGGCCCGTCCCCCAACCGCCCCCGTCCGGGACCGGCGGACGAGGTGTCCGGCCGAGCCGTGCGGCCCCGGACACGCGGCCTCCGGGCACGCGGAAGCCCCGGACGGGACACCCCCTCGCGCGGGGCCCCCTCGTCCGGGGCTTCCGCCCGGCCCTCAGGCGCGGGCGCGGGCGGCCGGGCCGGCCGCCGCCGGTCCGTCAGGCTCCGGCGACGGCTCCGGCACCGGCCTCCGCGATCACCCGCGGGCCGGGTTCCCCTCCCCCCGTCGCGAGGACGGGAACTCCCGAGGCGCAGCCGTACGTACAGGGGTGCGTGCCCTGCGGGCCGTAGAGCGCCCGTGCCCCCCGGCCCGGCGCCGTGTCCAGCCGGATCGCCAGCGACGGCACCACGACGTTGGGCATCACGTGCGTGTAGAGCGCCGACACCTGCTCGTCCAGGTCCAGGTCCAGCATCTGCGACATCATGTTGAGACCCGCGTAGGACCCGACGATCAGCTGCGACGGCACGACCGGGTCGACCGTCGGCATCAGCTCGCCACGGGCCTTCGCCTCGGTCATCAGGGACACGTGCAGCTCGATCCACGCCGCGTACGGCGACGCCCGGTCCAGGCTCAGCGTGGTCTGGTCGAGGGTGAGCCGCGCGCTGGCCCGCATCAGCGAGTCGTGCCGCAGCCGGTGCGAGAAGATCATGCCGATGTCGACGAACTCCTGCACCTTGTACTCCTGGGGCGCCGCGTTCGGGGCGGACGCCACCTGCGCGTCGATCACCGCCTGCGCGAGGTGCTCCTTGGAGTCGAAGTGGAAGTAGAGCGCGCCCTTGGTCACCCGGGCGATGTTGACGATGTCGGAGAGCTTCGCCGCCTCGTACCCGCGCTCCTCGAACACCACCGCGGCCGCCTCGAGGATCGCCTGTCGGGTACGCACCGCGCGATCCTGCTTGACCTGGGGTCGTTCTGTCCTCATGTGCCGAGCCCTCTCCTGCCCCCGTCGGTCATGCCGCTGCGCTCGGAGTTCCCCCGGCAGCCAGCGGGTGAACCGTCCTCACCCACCCTCCCCAGCACCCGGTATCTTTTCATGCCCCCGGGTACGTTCCTGTCCGTGCAGTTTCACACCATCACGAAGCCGCCGTCCACAGGCATCGTGACTCCTGTGACGAACGACGCCCTGTCACTGCACAACCAGGCGGCCGCCTCGGCGATCTCGGCGGGCTCCGCCGTCCGCGGCTGGGGCGTACCGGCGTGCAGCTGGGCCTCGATCCCGGGCACCGCCGCGAACCACTCCTCGACCACCTCGGTCCGCGTGGTGCCCGGCGCCACCGCGTTGACCCGGATGCCCCGGGCCGCGTACTCGGCCGCCGCCGCCTTGGTGAGGCCGATGACCGCGTGCTTGGCCGCGACGTACGGCGCCGCCACCGGCGTGGCCAGCAGGCCCCCGACGCTGCTGTTGTTGACGATCGACCCGCCGCCGGCCTCCAGCATCGCGGCGATCTCCGGGCGCAGGAAGTTCCACACCCCGTCCACGTTGACCCGCATGATCCGCTCGTACAGCTCGTCGTCCATCTCGTGCAGCGGCGTCCGTCCGGCCCCCCAACCGGCGTTGTTGAACGCGCAGTCGAGCCGGCCGAAGGACTCGACCGCCAGGGCGACGGCCGCCTCGGCGTCGGCGCGCACGGTCACGTCCGCCACCGCGTAGCGCGCCCGCGCGCCCTGCTCCGTCAGCTCCGCGACGAGGTCCCGCAGCAGTTCCTCGCGCCGGGCGACGAGCACGACGCTCGCGCCCTCCCGCGCGAAGACCCGGGCGGCGGCGGCGCCGATGCCGCTGCTCGCCCCGGTGATCAGCGCGACCTTCCCCTCCAGCAGCCCCTGCCGCCGGCCGTGTTCCCGCCCCAGCCCCTGCATGCCGCGTCCCTTCGTCCGTACGTCCTCGACCCGTGCGCTGCGCCCGTGCCCTGTTCCCGTGCTTCCCGTGCTTCCCGTCGCGGTCGCCGACCGCGCGCGCCGGCCGCCGTTCCCGTCGCGCGCCGCATCACGGCGCTCGCGCACCGCGCACCGCGCACCGCGCGGCGCCCGGTTCAGGCCCGACCCGCGGCGCCCACGGCATCCACCACGACGCCCGCCGGGCCGACCGTGCCGGCCGCGCCCGCGGCCTCGGCGGCCTCCGCGTCCACCGTCCGCAGCAGCCGCTCGTCGATCGCGCCGAGCGAACCGACCAGGTGGCGCACGCCCGCCTCGCGCATCTGCCGCCCCTGGAAGCCGTGGGCGAAGGGGCTCGGGTGCCCGATGAACGACGCCCCGAGGCCCAGCGCCGCCTCGGCGACCCGTGCCACGTCGTCCACGAACAGTGCCTGCCCGTGGTCGAGGCCGAACACGTCGACGGCGATCTCGTGCACCCCCGGGCGGAAGGAGTCCGTACTGACGTACCCGGGCCCGTCGAAGAGGTGCGCGAGGTGGCCGAGGTACCGGTCGAAGTGCTCCTTGTCGAGGCCTCCGTAGCAAACGGTGCGCAGCCCCAGGCACCGCAGCCGGTGCAGCAGCTCCTCGGCGCCGGGCAGCACGTGCACCGGATGCCGGGCCACGTGGGCGGCCCGCTCCTCGAAGTAGACCTCCAGCACCTTCTCCGGCGCCCAGTCCACCCCGGCCGCACGGCCCATGGCCAGCGCCGCGACCGCGCGGGGCTGGGAGAAGATCCCGCGTTCCACCTCGGCGTCGTAGGTCCCGCCGCGCCGGGTGACGAAGCCGTGGATGACCGGGCTGAAGGTGTCGTTGAGGAGGACGCCGTCGATGTTCAGGGCGGCGAGCCGCAGGTGCCGCAGGGGCTGCATGGCGCTCCGATCGTGCGGGGGAGGCCGACACCGGCTGTTTTCGGGCAGATGTGGCCCGCACACCTGGCGGGCCCCCCGAAAAATACCTACCAGTACGCGGGCTGCCGCGCGTTGAGAAAGATACCGGATGCCGGTTCCGCCGCACGGCCCGGGATCCTCCGGATCCTATGGCGTAGACCACATCATGAACTAGGTCTGACCTGGGCAATCTTCGTAATTCAGCCGCCTGGGGCCCGGATTGGGCTATGGCCTGCGTCACTCTGTACGGACGGGCGAGTGTTCCTCGGGTAATCATCTGAGAGTTAATCAAACCCTGAAGTACGTACTTTGCTGGCAGTAGAAGTTTGTTGTATCCGGCCATGATGACGAGGGACTTCATGATCACGACTCTGGAACCGATGGACTTCATCAACTCGGCCTCGACCGCGAGCTGTATCTGCCCGACCAGGTCGGACGACGGGCGGGCCACCACGGTTCCGAGAGCGCTCGTCCACCGTGCGGCCTTCGCCGAGGTCTTCCTCACCGGCATGTGCCGCCCCGCGGAGAACCTCTTCCACATCACGGCACAATGGCCGCGCGGGCACTGCTTCTTCACCCCCATCGGGGGCACGCACTACGACCCGATGCTGATCGCGGAGACCATCCGGCAGGTCGGTTCCTACCTCGCCCACGAGGCGTTCGGCGTGCCCCTCGGACACCAGTTCCTGCTCTGGTCGCTGGAGTACTCCACCGTGCCCGAGAACCTCGTGATCGGCAGCGCCCCCGCCGACCTCGACCTGACGGTCACCTGCCCCGAGATACGCCTGCGCGGAAGCCGGCTCACCGCGCTCTGCTACGAGGTGGTGGTCCGTCAGCACGGCCGCGTCGTCGCCACCGGCCGGGTCGGCTACACCGTCACCTCCCCCGCCGTCTACCGGCGGCTGCGCGCCGAGCAGTTGGCCCAGGAGCCCGTGGCCTCGCTGCCGCCGACCCCGCTCCCGCCCGCCGCCGTCGGCCGGCTCTCCCCGTTCGACGTGGTGCTCGCCGACGCCCCCCGCCCGGGCGTCTGGCAGCTGCGCTACGACACCCGCCACCCGGTGCTCTTCGACCACACCGGCGACCACCTGCCCGGCATGGTCCTCCTGGAGGCCGCCCGGCAGGCCGCGGTGACCCTCGGCGGCGGGGGCGACGTGCTGCCCGTCTCCGTCATGAGCAGCTACCAGCGCTACGCCGAGTTCGGCAGCCCCCTGTGGATCCACGCGGAGCCCGCCCCGACCGAGCTGGGCGACGCGGGGACCCGGTCGGTCCGGGTGACGGGCCTCCAGGACGGCGAGCAGGTCTTCGAGGCCTTCGTGGGCACCGAGCCCGTCGACACCGTACCGCCGATGCGCTGAGGCGACCCGCGCCCCGCACGCGACCGCCGTCCACGGGGCGGGGGAGCCCGGCGGGGCGGACGAGCGGGCGGGGCGGTTCCGTGCGGCGCGACGCACGCGTCGGGGGGCCGGGCCCCGTCAACGACCCAAGGGTCTGCCGGTCCGGGGGGACCGGCAGACCCTTGGTGTGTCCTGCCCGGCGGAGCGGTGGCGCTACTTCAGCCGGGTACCCGTGGAGCGCAGGTTCGCGCACGCCTCGGTGACGCGCACGGCCATGCCCGCCTCGGCGGCCTTGCCCCAGGTGCGGGGGTCGTACTTGGACTTCGTGCCGACCTCGCCGTCGACCTTCAGCACCGCGTCGTAGTTGCGGAACATGTGGTCCACGACCGGGCGGGTGAAGGCGTACTGGGTGTCGGTGTCGAGGTTCATCTTCACGACGCCGTTCTCCAGCGCGGTGGCGATCTCCTCGGCCGTGGAGCCCGAGCCGCCGTGGAAGACGAAGTCGAACGGCGAGGACGTGCCGTACTTCTCGCCGACACCGGCCTGGAGGTCCTTGAGGAGCTCGGGACGCAGGACGACGTTGCCCGGCTTGTAGACACCGTGCACGTTGCCGAAGGAGGCGGCCAGCAGGTAGCGGCCCTTCTCGCCCAGGCCCAGGGCCTCGGCGGTGCGCAGCGCGTCGTCGACGGTGGTGTACAGCTCGTCGTTGATCTCGTGGCTGACGCCGTCCTCCTCGCCGCCGGTCGGGGTGATCTCGACCTCAAGGATGATCTTCGCGGCGGCGGCCTTGGCGAGCAGCTCCTGGCCGATCGCCAGGTTGTCGGCCAGGGTCTCGGCGGATCCGTCCCACATGTGCGACTGGAAGAGCGGGTTCAGACCGCGGGCCACGCGCTCGGCGGAGACCTCGATGAGCGGACGTACGTAGCCGTCCAGCTTGTCCTTGGGGCAGTGGTCCGTGTGCAGCGCGACCGTGATGTCGTACTTCGCGGCCACGATGTGCGCGAACTCGGCCAGGGCGACGGCGCCCGTGACCATGTCCTTGTTGTACTGGCCACCCAGGAACTCCGCACCACCGGTGGAGATCTGGATGATGCCGTCGCTCTCGGCCTCCGCGAAGCCGCGCAGCGCGGCGTGCAGGGTCTGGGAGGAGGTCACGTTGATGGCCGGGTAGGCGAACTTGCCTGCCTTCGCCCGGTCGAGCATCTCGTTGTAGACCTCGGGGGTTGCGATGGGCATCTGTCCGCTCCTTGGATGTGCGGGGAGTGTGCTTATTGCGGGCCCTGACCTGGGGGCGACGTCATCGTCGCGCCTATCTTTCCAGACTCCGCGCGACACTCCACCCCGCCGGTCTCACCGGGTGGGCAGAACGTGCCGGGGTGTTTCACGTGAAACACCCCGGCGGCTCGCAAAACAGCAGGTCAGAGCCTGCTCAGGGACTTCCGGGGACCTTCGTCACCAGTTGTGACCGCGGCCCCGCAGGCCGGAACGCCCCGGTCCGCGGCGCCCCGGCCGCAGCGACGACGCCCCCCTGGCGACGGCCTACGACAGGCCGAGGTCACCGAGGCGGTAGCCGGTGAGGTACGGCAGGCCCGCGGCCGCGATGGCGTCGGCCGCGCCGCGGTCGACGATCGTGGCGACGGCGACGACCTCCCCGCCGGCCTCGCGGACCGCTTCGACGGCGGTCAGCGGGGACCCGCCGGTCGTCGAGGTGTCCTCGACGACCAGGCAGCGCTTGCCCTTCACGTCGGTGCCCTCGATGCGGCGCTGCATGCCGTGGGCCTTCTGCGCCTTGCGGACGACGAAGGCGTCCAGGCGCTCGCCGCGCGCGGCGGAGGCGTGCAGCATCGAGGTCGCGACCGGGTCGGCGCCCAGGGTCAGGCCGCCGACGCAGTCGAAGTCGAGCTCGGCGGTCAGGTCGAGCATGACCTGACCGACCAGGGGGGCCGCCTCGCCGTCGAGGGTGATCCGGCGGAGGTCGATGTAGTAGTCGGCCTCCCGGCCGGAGGAGAGGGTCACCTTGCCGTGCACGACGGCCTTGTCCTTGATCTGCTGCAGAAGCGCATCGTGTACGTCAGTCATGGCCCTGAGCTTAGACGGCCCCGTTCGGCTCTAGCCGAGCCGCCGCCAGGCCCACGTGGTGGAGATTTCCAGCGGGTCCACCGGGGTGACCAGGCGGGGCAGGCTGTTCAGCCCGTTCGGCGGACCGGACTGCGGCTCCACGCAGACGGCCTCGGGCTCCTCGTCGTAGACGACCACCCACTCGGTGCGGCTGGTGACCCTCAGCTCCAGCGCGCCGGGCCAGGTGAGGGTGACGTCGACCCCGTCCGGCATCCCGAAGCAGTCGTCCCACGGTCCGGGCAGCGGGTCGATGCGGTTGCCCGTGGGGAGGTGGTCCTCGCCCCGCTCCTCCTGCCATCCGGCGGTGAAGTCGACGCTCACGTCCTTGCCGGTGCCGAGGTTGCGGTGGAACCAGGGGTGCCAGCCCGCCTGCGCCGGGAAGGAGTCCCCGTACGTCTCGATGCCCAGGGTGAGGGTCATCGCGCTCTCGGACAGCTCGACGATCTGGGTGACGCGGCCGGGGTAGGGCCACGGGTCGGCGAGGTCGTACGTGAACACGGCGTCCGCGGGACCGGAGCGGGCCCGGCTCCAGGCGGCGTCGCGGCCGAAGCCGTGGATGGCGTGCGGGGGGTGGTTGACCGGGAGCTGGTGGACGGTCGCCCCGTCCTGGAAGCGGCCGTTCTCGGTCCGCCCGCACCACGGGACCATCGGGAAGGCACCGTAGTGCGGGCCCTGGCGCAGCAGTTCCGTCCCGTCGATGCGCAGGCTGCTGATCCGGCAGCCGTTCTCCTGGTCGACGGTCACCTCGGCGCCACCGGCGCTCAGTTGCGTACTCATGCCGCCGACCCTAGTGCGGGCCGGTCGTCAGCGTCGGCGGCGCAGCGCCCGGCCGAGCACGACCGCCGACGCCACGGCCAGCGCGGCGGCCGGGGCGAGCCAGCGCAGGCTCTCACCGGCCGTGTTGGCGGTGGGGGCGGGAACGGGGGCGTAGCGGCCCCGCGGCGGCGCGTGGTCCACTTCCTCGGCACTGCGGCCGATCATGGTCCGGCGGGCGTGGGCGGCCTCGGCCGGGGGTCGCGGGGCCCCGTCCAGCTCGGCCGGACCGCCGGCCAGGAAGGGGTCCGGGGACGGCGTCGGCACCTCGGTCTCGAACACGGACGCCGTCACCTCGGTGACCTCCTCACCGGTCTCGGCGGCGTCCTCGCCGGCCTCCGCCTCCCCCTCGGCGACGGGATCGGCGTCGTCGGCGGCCCGTACCGGCCCGGGACCATCGGCAGGCCCGCGACGGGCGTCAGGCCCGGCCTCGCCGGCCGGCCCCGCCCCGTCCGCCGGCTCGGCCGCGACCGCGGCCAGCTGCTCGGCGGTCCGGTCCAGCAGCCGCCGCACGGCGGTGGCGGTGGCCTCGGGGGTGAACGCGGCCGCGCGCCCGCCGGCGGTGCCCCCGACGCTGAACTCCAGCCGGGTCCCGCCGTCCGCCGGGGCCAGCCGCAGCTCCACCCCGACCGTGACGGTGCCGTGGCCGCGGACCTCGGTGCCCTCGCCGTCCGCGGTGAAGCGGCCGGGGGTCCGCTCGGTGACGACCAGGGCGCCGCGGTAGGTCACGGTGTGCCCGCCGACCCGGACCCTGAGGCGGCCCGAGAGCGGCCCCGACGCGGCGTCGGCGTCCTGCTGGAGTCCCGGTACGCACCGGGCGACCCGGACGGGATCGCGCAGTACGGCACGGAGGTCGTCGGGCGGTACCGGAACGAACACCTGATGCTCCATGCGGCCGAGCCTACCGACGAGACCCGGCCCGGTCACGAATACCGCGGGTGCGGCAGCGTCGACGGCGGCAGTCCGGGCACCCGGGTCCGCTCCGTGTCGCGCGCGGCGTCCTGGAGGGAGCGCGTCGACAGCGAGCGCAGGCCCGGCGTGTCGCGGTCCACGCGCAGTGCGGGCACCTGCTCGCGGGCGGCGAGGACGAAGCCCCAGTCCTGCGGCGGTGCGGTGCCCAGGATCCGCGGGGTGCGGTCGGGTCCCGCGGCGGAGCCGGACAGGCGCCCGCCCGCGCTGTACGGGGCGGTCCGCAGACCGGCCGCGCGCAGGGTGGACTCGACGGTCCAGTACGAGCGCGGCCGCGCGGCCATCGGCCCGGCGTGCACGGCGAGCCGCCCGCCGGGGCGCAGGGCCCGCGCGGCCAGCCCGTAGAACTCCTGCGAGTACAGCTTCGTGCTGGGGGTGATCCCCGGGTCGGGGAGGTCGGAGACGATGACGTCGAACCCGTCCCGGGCGGCCTGCTGCCGCAGCCAGCCGAAGGCGTCCTGGTGCACGACGCCGAGGCGCGGGTCCCCGTAGACCCCGGCGTTGAGCGCGGAGAGCATCGGATCGGTGCGGGCGAGGCTGACCACGCCGGGGTCGAGCTCGACGACGGTGACGGAGTCGACGTCGGGGTAGCGCAGCACCTCGCGGGCGGCCAGACCGTCGCCTCCGCCGAGCACCAGGACCCGGCCGTGCGGGCCGGTCATCGCGGGGTGGACGAGCGCCTCGTGATAGCGGTACTCGTCGTAGCCGCTGACCCCCAGCCGCCCGTCGAGGTACAGGTCGAGGGAGCGCGGCGAGCCGGTCGGCGGCCCGGTGAGCACGAGTTCCTGCACCCCGGTCTGGACGGCGACGCGGACCTCCGCGCCGTACACGGCCCGCCGGGCCACCCGCTCGAAGTCGTCGGCGAGGACGGTCGCGCAGCCGAGGACGGCCAGGACGGTCGCGTTCACCGCGATCAGGATCCAGCGGGAGCGCCGGCTCAGGTCTCGGCGGAACAGCCACAGCACGAGCCCGCCGCCCGCGACCACGTTCACGGTGCCGGTGAGCAGGGCGCCGGTGAGCTGGCCGAACAGCGGCAGCAGCAGGAACGGGAAGGCGAGGCCGCCGACCAGGGCCCCGACGTAGTCGGCGGCGAAGAGGTCGGCGACGGCGCCGCCCGCGTCCTGTCTGCGAATGCGCTGGATCAGGACCATCAGCAGCGGGATCTCCGCGCCGATGAGCACCCCGATGGCGAAGGAGAAGGCGACGAGGGCGGGCCGGGACTCTCCCAGCCAGGCGAAGCTCGCGTACAGCGCCATGGCGGAGAGCCCGCCGAGGAGCGCGAGCGCGGCCTCGATGGCCCCGAATCCGAACGCGGGCCGGTGGCGGAACCGCTTGGCGAGCAGGGAGCCGACGCCCATCGCGAACACCATCACGGACAGGACGACCGAGGCCTGGGTGACGGAGTCGCCGATGAGGTAGGTCCCCAGGGCGAGCAGCTCCAGTTCGTACACGAGCCCGCAGGCGGCGCAGACGAACACCGTGGCCAGGACGAGGAGCCGGCCGGTCCGGGGCCCCACCGGCAGGGCTGCCTGGACGGTCGCCGCGCCCCGCGGCTCCGGGGCCGGGAGCACCCGGCGCGGGACGGAACGGTCGATCATGAAGCGAACCGTACGGTACGGCCCACCCGCATCCTGTCACCCACATGGGTGTAAGTGGCGTACCGAATAGACCAGTTGGCGTAACCGTGCCGCACCGCCCGCGCCCCACGAGCGCCGGACCGCCGCAGCCCGCGCACGGCGCACGGCAGCGGACCGCGCCGGACCGCCGCGGTGCGGCGGCAGCCCGCCTCGCTACCGCGGGAGCGGGCTCTCCAGTGCGGCGGCGGCCGCCGCAGCCGCCGCAGCCGCCGCACCCATCCGTACGCCGACCCGGGTCCGGGTGGCCACCAGCTGGCCCTCCTGGGGGTAGGCGTGCCAGGTCCGCCACCGCACCTGCCCTTGGTGGCGCTGCGCGAGCAGGGCCGTGAAGGCGTGCGGACTGCCCGGGAAGGTGCCCGCTAGCCCGTTCGGGTGGTCGGCGACCAGCGCGAGCAGCTCCTGCGCCCGCCCCGCGAAGGACCCCTGGGACAGGGTCTCGACGCGCGCGGCGAACTCGTACTCCCAGTCGCCCACCCGTTTGGCCACGCCGAGCGGCAGCGGCGTGCTGCTGCCCGGCATGCAGGCGACCGTCTCCGAGCAGAGCACCTCGCCCTCCTCCAGAAGCACCTGATGGGAGGCCCCCAGCAGGCGCAACTCAACCTTTGCGCCATCCAGTTCGAGGTTCAGTACGGCCAGGGCGGGCAGCCGGTCCCGACCCAGGGCCCAGGCGAGGTCGGCGGCACGCGTGTCGGTGTATGAGGTCTGGAGGGTCGTGAGCATGAGTCGGCTCCGCAAACGCGCGAGGGGAGAGGGGCCGGGGCCCGCCAGCGGTAGTCAACGGGTGGGGGGACACCGGCACGGGTCCACAGGAAGTCCAGGGAGGTCCGAGGACTGGGCTACTCAACCGAGGGAATCATGAAAGGCACGGCACTCACAGCGGTTTTACCCAACTTGAAGGGGTTTACATCCCCCCGGGGGCTCCACAGTTCACGTGTTCAACGAGTTGCGTCCCGCGCGTCGCCGTGCGGGACGAGCGGAAGGGCGCCCGGGTGGACGAGAACGCCCCGGACGCCCGCGCCCGCGCGATCTCCGCCGCCCCGCCTCAGCTGGAACCGCATCCCCCGCCGCCGCACGAGGAGGACGATCCTCCGCAGGACGACGAGGACCCGCACGAGGACGATCCGCTCGCGCACGAGTGGGACGAGCCGCTCCCCGCCCACCAGCTGCCGCCGCTGCTCCCCCCGCTGCCGGAGCCCCCTCCGGAGGCGGAGGTGACGGCGCGGTTGACGGCCCGGATCGCCAGGGTCACGGCGACGACGATGACGATGACGATGACAAGAAAGATCATTCCGAAGACGAACATGATGCCCGCCCCTCTCTCACGCCCCGGTCTTCCCGGGGGAACGGGATCCCCGCGTCCCGCGTGACAGGGGGATTCCCATCGGCCCCGCGCCCCAAAGCGCACTTGAGCAAGTCCAGAGGTTGCCCTCAGGATGGCGCCCATGACCGCACCCGTGAGCAGCAACCGCCCCTTCCTGAACCGCCGCCTGGCGGCCTTCGGGACCACGATCTTCGCGGAGATGTCGGCGCTCGCCGCCCGCACCGGGTCGATCAACCTCGGCCAGGGCTTCCCCGACACCGACGGCCCCGCGCAGATCGCCGAGGCGGCCTCCCGCGCGGTCCTCACCGGCCTCGGCAACCAGTACCCGCCCGGCCCCGGCGTCCCCGAGCTGCGCACCGCGATCGCCGCCCACCAACAGCGCTTCTACGGGCTCGACTACGACCCCGACAGCGAGGTCCTGGTCACGGCGGGCGCCACCGAGGCCATCGCCGCCACCCTCCTGGCCCTCCTCGAACCGGGCGACGAGGTCATCGCCCTGGAGCCGTACTACGACTCGTACGCCGCCTGCATCGCGATGGCCGGCGCGACGCGCGTCCCCGTCACCCTGCGCCCCCACGCGGGAGCCTTCACACTGGATCTGGACGAGCTGCGCGCGGCCGTGACTCCGCGCACCCGCCTGATCCTGCTCAACACCCCGCACAATCCGACGGGCACGGTCCTCACCCCCGCCGAACTGGCGGCGGTCGCCGAACTGGCCGTCGAACGCGACCTCCTGGTCGTCACCGACGAGGTGTACGAGCACCTGGTCTTCGAGGGCGCCCACGTCCCGCTGGCGGGCCTTCCCGGCATGCGCGGGCGCACCGTCTCCCTCTCCTCCGCGGGCAAGACGTTCTCGTTCACCGGCTGGAAGGTCGGCTGGGTCACGGCCGCGCCGGAGCTGGTCGCGGCGGTCCGCTCGGCGAAGCAGTTCCTCACGTACGTCGCGTCGGGCCCCTTCCAGTACGCCATCGCCGAGGCCCTCGCCCTGCCGGACGCGTACTACGACGGGTTCCGTGCCGACCTGGCCGCCAAGCGGGACATCCTCGCCAACGGCCTGAGCGCGGCTGGGTTCGAGGTCTTCCGCCCGCAGGGGACGTACTTCATCACCACCGACATCACCCCCCTCGGCGAGAAGGACGGCCTGGCGTTCTGCCGCGCCCTGCCCGAGCGCTGCGGGCTCGTCGCCATCCCCAACCAGGTCTTCTACGACGACCGGCAGGCCGGCCGCACCCAGGTCCGCTGGGCCTTCTGCAAGCGGACGGATGTCTTGGAGGAGGCGGTGGACCGCCTCGGTCGGCTGGCTCGCTGAGAGCCAGCCAGATGGACGTGCGGGCATGGGGCCCGGCCTTTCAGCCGGAGCCCGTGCCGCACGGGAACTACGAGTTACTCGGTGTCCCTGGGGTGCCTCGTGGACGCGTAGTAGCGGATCCCTTCCACTCCTTGGTGGCGGGCCTCCCGCGTAGCTGGTGCTGACGGTTCCAGTTGTCACGCGACAGCGGGTCGGTACGCAGCGCCTCAAGGCAGCAGTGGGCACTGGACAGCGCCGCGCGGCACAGCTCCTCCCACCCCGTCAACGCCTCCGTCGTCCCGAAGACCACGTTCCACCCGTTCAGGGGTGGGACGCTGACACGATCGCCCTTCTGCAAGCGGACCGAGGTGCTCCGGGAGGCGGCGCGCGCCTGCGTCGGCTCTGAGCGGCGCGGGCGCAGCGGCGGCGCGGGGACTCCCGCGGCGCGGGCGCAGCGGTCCGCGCCGGTTTCAGGGGGTGGGCGCCAGCGGGAGGGCGAAGTCGAACCAGATGCGGTGCGTGCCGTCCGCCTCGACGCGCAGACCGCCGCCGCCCGTGATGCCCGCGAGGGCGCCCGTGCCGCTGCCCGGGACGATGGCGAAATGCTCGGCCGCCCGGGCCGGGCCGCCGTCGGTCGCCGCCGAGTGGACGAAGTTGAAGGCGCCCTCGCGGCCGTCGAGGGAGCCCTCGAAGGACTCCATCGCGACGTAGCTGCCGACTCCCGCCTCCTGGTCGAACGCGGCCGTGAAGACCGTCGCCGAGCGGCCCTCCAGGGTGTCCCCCCGGTAGCGCTTCTCCATCGTGGCCACGCCCACCGGGAGGCCGGTTTCCACGGGTGGTTGCGGCGTGAGCGAGGCCGGTGTGAAGCTGACGACCTTGAAGGTGCCCGAAGCTCTCATCATCGGATGAGCGTACGCACGACGAGCCGGAAAGTCGGGACACATGGCAACGGGCCGAGCCGCGGTGTCCGCGTCTCCGTTGGAGATCCGCGCGCTGCGCGCCGTCCGGGCCGCCGCCCCGGCGTCCGTGCTCGCGCTCGGGGTGTTCGCCGCCGTCCGCGGGGCCGGGGTGCTCGTGGTCGCCCTCGGCTCCTGGTGGGCCGGGCGCGACCCGCTCGCGGTGCTCGGCAGGTCCTGGGACTCCGGCTGGTACCTCGCAATAGCCGCCCGCGGCTACGGCCGCACCCTGATGTGGCCCGACACCGTCACCGGCACCGGGCCCGTCCAGAGCGACACCGCCTTCTTCCCGCTCTACCCGGCGCTGATCCGGCTCGTCTCGGGCGTCCTGCCCGGCGGGCCCGCGACCGCCGGGCTCCTCGTCGCCTGGGTCGCCGCCGCCGCGGCCGCCGTCGGGGTCTACCGGGTCGGCGAGCGTCTCCTCGGTGCCCGCGCCGGGCTGCTCCTCGTGGGGCTGTGGGCGGCCCTCCCGCACGCCGTGGTGCTGACCCTCGCCTACACCGAGGCCCTGCTCGCGGCGCTCGCCGCATGGGCGCTGTACGCCCTCCTGCGCGACCGCTGGCTGTGGGCCGCGGGCCTCGCCGCACTGGCCGGGCTGACCCGGCCCACGGGGCTGGCCGTCGCGGCCGCCGTGTGCGCCGCCGCGCTGTACGCGGTCGCCGTACGCGGGTCCCGTGCGCCCGCGGTGTGGGCGGCCGCGCTGCTGGCGCCCGCGGGCTGGGCGGCGTACGTCCTCGCCGTCGGGGCCCGCAGGGGCGACCCGCTCGGCGGCTACTTCGCGGTGCAGCGGCACTGGGGCTCGCGCTTCGACTTCGGCGCCGGGGCGCTGCGGTCCGCGGAGCGGGTGCTGACCGGCGGGCACGTGCCGCTCGCGACCACCGTGACCGTGGTGCTGCTGGCCGCGGCGGGCCTGCTGGCGGTGCTCCTGCTGCTGGACCGCGTCCCGCTGCCGCTGCTCGCGTACACGGGGGTGCTGCTGCTGATGGCCTTCGGCGGGGCCGGCTTCTTCGAGTCGAAGCCCCGCTTCCTGCTCCCGGCGTTCCCGCTGCTGCTGCCGGTGGCCGCCGCGATGGCGAGAGCCCGGCCGCGCACCTCGGTCCTGGTGACCGCGGGGCTGGCCGGGCTCTCCTACGGCTACGGGCTGTACCTGCTGCTCGTCGCGCGCATACCGCTGTGACGGGCGACGGCTAGCTGCCGGCGTCGCCGTTCTTGCCCTCGTCGCCCTCGTCGCCCTCGGCGGAGTCGACGTCCTTCTCCAGGCCGAGCTGCTCGACGAGCCACTTGTCGAACTCGATGGACGCGCGGACCCAGCTGACCGTGGAGGACACGAAGTGCTCCAGGCTCACGCCGGTGCCGATCAGCATCTGCGCCTCACCGATCAGACGGACGGAGCCGTCGTCGTGGGTGTGGCTGTAGACCTTCGGCCACAGGGTGCGGCGGTTCCAGTCGTCGATCGACTCGAGCAGCTGCGGCTTCTCGTCGATCTTGTGCGGGCGGTCGTAGAAGGTCCGCACGGAGAAGACCTGCTGCTCGTCCTCGCCGCGGAACATGAAGTACGTGCGGAACTCCTCCCACGGCGCCGCGAGGTCGCCCTCGTCGTCGACGACGTACTTGAGCTCCATCTGTTCCAGCAGCTGCTTGACGAGATCCTGGTCGGGGACGACGGGGCCCGCCGGTCCTGTGGCCTGCGGATCGGGCTGCTGCCCTCCGAAGTTCGGAATCGAGGCCGGGTCGATGCTCACCGTGATTTTCCCTTCGTGCGGATACCTGCATCCTCCCCCATCGCGCCCACTCCGTGTCCACCCCCGGGCCCCCGATCCGCTCCGGGCGGACACGGGAACCCCGGGGGCGGGAGCGGGCCTCAGAGGACCTTGCCCACCAGCAGGCCCTCGCCGGCCACGTCGACCCGTACGGTGTCGCCGTCGCGGACCTCGCCGGAGAGGATCTCCTTCGCGAGGCGGTCGCCGATCGCCGTCTGGATCAGACGGCGCAGCGGCCGCGCCCCGTACGCCGGGTCGTTGCCCTTCTCGGCCAGCCAGGCCAAGGCCTCGGGCGAGACGTCGAGGGTGAGGCGCCGGTCGGCGAGCCGCTTGGCCAGGCGGCCGATCTGCAGCCGGGCGATGTGCGCCAGCTCGTCGCCGCTGAGCGCGGAGAAGACCACCAGGTCGTCGAGGCGGTTGAGGAACTCCGGCTTGAAGGAGCTCCGGACCACCGTCAGGACCTGTTCCTTCTTCTGCTCCACCGGGGTGACCGGGTCCATCAGGAACTGGCTGCCCAGGTTGGAGGTCAGGATCAGGATGGTGTTGCGGAAGTCCACGGTCCGGCCCTGGCCGTCCGTGAGGCGGCCGTCGTCCAGGACCTGGAGCAGGACGTCGAAGACCTCCGGGTGGGCCTTCTCGACCTCGTCCAGCAGCACCACGCTGTACGGGCGGCGGCGGACGGCCTCGGTGAGCTGGCCGCCCTCCTCGTAGCCGACGTAGCCGGGCGGGGCACCGACGAGGCGGGCCACGCTGTGCTTCTCGCCGTACTCCGACATGTCGATGCGGATCATGGCCCGCTCGTCGTCGAAGAGGAAGTCCGCGAGCGCCTTGGCCAGCTCCGTCTTGCCCACGCCGGTCGGTCCCAGGAAGAGGAACGAGCCGGTCGGGCGGTCGGGGTCGGCGATCCCGGCCCGGGTGCGGCGCACGGCGTCGGAGACGGCCCGTACGGCCTCGCCCTGGCCGATCAGGCGGCGGCCCAGTCCGTCCTCCATGCGGAGCAGCTTCTGCGTCTCGCCCTCCAGCAGGCGGCCGGCCGGGATGCCGGTCCAGGCACCGACCACGTCGGCGATGTCGTCGGGCCCCACCTCGTCCTTGACCATGCTGTCCTTGGCGGTGCCGGTCTTGGACGCCTCGGCCTCCTCCTCGGTGGCCTCTGCCAGCTCGCGCTCCAGGCCGGGGATCTCGCCGTAGAGCAGCTTGGAGGCGGAGTCGAAGTCGCCGTCGCGCTGGGCGCGCTCGGCCTGGCCGCGCAGGTCGTCCAAGCGCTCCTTGAGCTCGCCGACCAGGTTGAGGGACTGCTTCTCCTTCTCCCAGCGGGCGGTCAGGCCGCGCAGGTCCTCCTCCTTGTCCGCCAGGTCCTTGCGGAGCCGCTCCAGGCGCTCGCGGGAGGCGGGGTCGGACTCGTTCTTCAGCGCCAGCTCCTCCATCCGCAGGCGGTCCACGGAGCGCTGGAGCTCGTCGATCTCCAGCGGCGAGGAGTCGATCTCCATGCGCAGCCGGGAAGCGGCCTCGTCGACGAGGTCGATGGCCTTGTCGGGCAGGAAGCGGGAGGTGATGTACCGGTCGGACAGGGTGGCGGCCGCGACCAGGGCGCTGTCGTTGATGACGACCTTGTGGTGGGCCTCATAGCGGCCCTTGAGCCCGCGCAGGATGGCGATGGTGTCCTCGACGGACGGCTCGGCGACCAGCACCTGCTGGAAGCGCCGCTCCAGCGCCGGGTCCTTCTCGATCCGCTCGCGGTACTCGTCGAGGGTGGTCGCGCCGACCATGCGCAGCTCGCCGCGGGCCAGCATGGGCTTGAGCATGTTGCCCGCGTCCATGGCGGAGTCCCCGCCGGCGCCCGCGCCGACGACGGTGTGCAGCTCGTCGATGAAGGTGATGATCTGGCCGTCGCTCGACTTGATCTCGGCGAGGACGGTCTTGAGCCGCTCCTCGAACTCGCCGCGGTACTTGGCGCCCGCGACCATCGCGCCGAGGTCGAGGGAGACCAGCCGCTTGTTCTTCAGCGACTCCGGGACGTCGCCCTTGACGATGCGCTGGGCCAGGCCCTCGACGACGGCCGTCTTGCCGACGCCGGGCTCGCCGATGAGCACCGGGTTGTTCTTCGTACGGCGCGAGAGCACCTGGACGACGCGTCGGATCTCCTGGTCCCGGCCGATGACCGGGTCGAGCTTGCCCTCGCGCGCGGCCGCCGTGAAGTCGGTGCCGAACTTCTCCAGGGCCTTGTACTGACCCTCGGGATCGGGGGTGGTCACCCGCCGTCCTCCTCGTGCGTTCTCGAAGGCCGCCAGCAGCTTCTCCGCGCTCGCGCCCTGGCTGGAAAGTGCCTCACCGGCGGCGCCGCCCTTGGCGGCCGTGCCGATGAGGAGGTGTTCGGTGGAGAGGTACTCGTCGCCAAGCTTCCCGGCCCGCGCGTCGGCCTCGGCCAGTACGGCGAGCAGCTCGCGGGTGGGCTGCGGCGGGGCGACCGTGGAGCCGGTGACGCTGGGCAGGGCGGCGAGCAGCCGCTCGGCCTCGGCCCGTACGGCCACCTGGTCGGCGTCGGTGGCCACGAGCAGGTCGATGACGTTCTCGTTGTCCTCGCCGGCGAGCAGGGCCAGCAGCAGGTGCGCCGGGGTCAGGTCGGCGTGGCCGTCCTTGACGGCCCGGCCGGTGGCCGCGTTCAGCGCGTCACGGCTCTTGTTGGTCAGCTCGGCTTCCACTGCGTCCTCTCCTCTCCCCCAAGGGGTAACCCACTCACTCTGACAGAGTCAGCGTATGCAAAGTTGAGTCTATTCCACTCAAGGCGAAGAACGGTACGCCTCCGGGCACTCCTTCGGCCGGCCCCCGGACCTCCGCGACGCCGGGCCCACCGCGGCCGCGGCAGTGCGGGAACGTACCCTCGGGCCATGTCCCACGACGTACTCAACCCGACGCCCGAGTACCTCGCCTTCTGGCGGGAACGGCACGTCTGCACGCTGACCACCCACCGCCCCGACGGATCCCCCCACGTGGTCCCGGTGGGCGTGACGTACGACCCGGAGGCCGGCCTGGCCCGGGTGATCAGCAACCGGCACAGCAGGAAGGTCCGCAACATCCTGGTGGCCACCGCCGCGGAACCGGGCGGGGCGAGGGTGGCGGTCTGCCAGATGGAGGGGCGCCGCTGGGCCACCCTGGAGGGGCGCGCACTGGTCCGTACGGACGAGGCGTCGGTCGCCGACGCGGTGGCGCGCTACGCGGTGCGCTACGGGCGGGTCCCCTCGCCCAATCCGGACCGCGTGGTCGTCGAGATCACCCTGGACCGGGCCATGGGACGGGCCTGAGCCGCACAACGTTCAACTTGTCCGGTCGAGCACTGGACGCGGACATCACAACGGCGCCATCGTGGTCAGGTCCACGATGGCGCCGTTGTGTGGGGGTAGCGCCTGAGCGATCTGCAACGACGGGGGAATCGCTTCAGGCACTGCGGGGGGTGGCGGTGGTGATGTCGGGTTCGAAGAGCTGGTGATCGCGCTGATCAAGATTGACGAAGACCATTCCGTAGCGCACCTCGCAGCGGACCGGCTGCGGCGCGCCCCTCGGGCGGCGCAGGCAACGGTAGGCACGTACGTCCTCGTCCTCCTCGCGCACGACGACGATCGGCTGACCGAACAGGGTGACCATCAGCGAGTCCCCGGAGTACGGGATCGCGGTGGCGAGGTCGATGAACTGCCATCCGGAACGGTAGGCAGAGGCCATTTCGCGGCGGAACCCGCGGTCGTCGGGGGTCATGCGTCCGACGACTTCCCACCCACACCCCAGCCGCTGTCGGACTGCGCGCCGGTCGGCGCGCTGCCCCAGCCGCTGTCGTCCTTGGGCGACGACGGTCCCCAACCGCTGTCGGCCCGGACGCTTCCCCAGCCGCTGTCGCTCTTGCCGGGTGTTCCCCAGCCGCTGTCATCACTGGTGACACCGGCCCCCCAGCCGCTGTCGGCGGGCGCGCTGCCCCAGCCGCTGTCCGCGAGCGAGATTCCACCGACAGCAGCAGCCGTAGAGAGAGCAATGGCAGCCACCGAGCGAAGCAATTTCTTGTACATGGTCGACGTTGTCCTCACTTGATGGATTCCTCTCCCCCGCATCTCAGACGATGACTGATCGAGCCACGCCATTGCCACCGTGGCGATGCATCATGTTCCTGTACATGCAGGACCCTGGGGGTGGGAGATTTGCCGATTATGCGCATGAACCAGACACATCCCCATGCGGTGACGGACCTGTGCGACGTGGGGGCAGAGCTGTACGCGAGCGCGCTCAGCTCCGGCCGAATCGCCCGCGAGGAGGTCGAGCAGGTGCCCTGCCTGCTGGAATTCGCGCTGCTGCACCCTGATCCGGACGACGACAACTGGCTCCGCCCGGTTCCACCGTCGGTCGCATTGGCACAACGCCTCCACCCGCTGGAACGGGAGATCCTGCACCGCAGGCGCTCCTCCATCGAGCTCACCGAAGCGTTTGAGCCATTCATGGCCATCAGCGCGCTCACGCCGGCGCCGACGCACGCGATCACCGTGCTGGAGGGATTCAACAGGATCAACGCGGCGCTCAACGTCGCCACCGCCGAGTGCCAGGCGGAGATGCTCACCATCCAGCCGGGCGGCGGGCGTTCCGAGAACATACTCAACCAGGCGATCGAGCGCGACCAGCCGCTGATCCGGCGCGGCGTGAGCATGCGCACCCTGTACCAGCACACCGTCCGGCACAGCCGGGGCACCATGGCCTACGTCGACCGGATGGCCAGCGGCAAGGTCGAGATCCGGACACTCGAAGAGCTGGTCGAGCGGTTGATCATCTGCGACGAATCGGTCGCTTTCATACCGGCCAGCGACGACCAGCAGATCGCCCTGGAACTGCGCCACCCGGCCCTCGTGCGCTACCTGGTCCGCGTCTTCGAGCAGCTGTGGCGGCGGGCCACCCCCCTCAACGAGCAGATCCCGTACGACCCGACGCCCTCGGGGATCTCCGGCGTGCAGCGCTCCATCGCCCAGCTCCTCGTCGAGGGACACGTGGACGAGGCCATCGCCCGCCGCCTCGGCATGAACGTCCGCACCTGCCGCGCGCACATCGCCAAACTGGCCACCGCCCTCGGCAGCGGCAGTCGCGCCCAGCTGGGCTACCTGATCGCCCAGTCGGGCATCCTCGGCCGCGTCTCGGGCCCCGCCGGCCGGCCCCCGCTGTGACGCGTGCGGCAAGGGCCGCCGCGGCCCGTACCGGCACGCACGACGGCCCCGCCCGGAGCGTTCCGGGCGGGGCCTTCGTACGTGCGGCGGACGTCAGTCCAGCGGGCGCTTCGGCGTCGGGCGCCAGACCACCAGGGCGCTGCCCGACTGCGGAGCCTGGTACGGGACCAGGTCGCGCCGGTACGAGGCGTGCACCTGGGCCTCGCGGGCCTGCAGCGCGGCGGCCGCGCCGTCCACCGCGGTGGCGAGTTCGGCCACGCGCTGCTGGAGGGCGGTGACCTGGTTCTCCAGCTCGATGATCCGCTTGATGCCCGCCAGGTTGATGCCCTCGTCCTGGGACAGCGCCTGCACCGTGCGGAGCAGTTCGATGTCCCGGGCCGAATAGCGCCGGCCGCGGCCCGCCGTGCGGTCCGGGGAGACCAGGCCGAGCCGGTCGTACTGCCGCAGGGTCTGCGGATGCAGACCCGAGAGCTGGGCGGCCACCGAGATCACGTAGACCGGGGTCTCGTCGGTCAGTTGATAGGGATTCCTGCGACGGCCGTCCATGTCATGCTCCCTTCGCGGACTCGAACAGCGCGGAGCGCGGGTCCTCCGACCCGGTCGCCTCGCGGTACTTCTCCAGTGCCTCGCGCGCCTCGTCCGACAGCTCCGCGGGGACGGCCACCTCGACCGTCACCAGCAGGTCGCCGCGGGTGCCGTCCTTGCGGACCGCCCCCTTGCCGCGTGCCCGCATGGTGCGGCCGCCCGGCGTACCCGGCGGGAGCTTCAGCGTCACCGAGGGACCGTTCAAGGTCGGGACCTTGATGTCGGCGCCCAGGGCCGCCTCGGCGAAGGTCACCGGGACGGTCACCGTCAGGTTGTCGTCCCTGCGGCCGAACACCGGGTGCGCGTCGACGTGCACGACGACGTAGAGATCGCCGCCGGGACCGCCGCGCTCGCCCGGCGCGCCCTTGCCCCGCAGCCGGATCCGCTGGCCGTCGGAGACGCCCGCCGGGATCCGCACCTGCATGGTGCGGGAGCTGCGGGCGCGCCCGCTGCCCTTGCAGATGTCGCACGGGTGTTCCGCGATCAGGCCGCGGCCCTTGCAGTCCGCGCAGGGGTCGGTCAGGGAGAAGCCGCCGCCGCTGCCCCGCGAGACCTGGCCGGTGCCGACGCAGGTCGGGCACACCCGGGGGGTGCCGTTCTTGTCGCCGGTGCCCGAACAGGCCTTGCAGGGCGCCTGCGAGGACATCCGGAGCGGGACCGTGGCCCCGTCCACCGCCTCCGTGAAGGAGAGGGTGACCTCCGACTCGATGTCCTGGCCCCGGCGCGGCTGGGTACGGGTGCCCGCACCGGCGCCGGCGCCGCCGCGGTTGAACAGACCGCCGAAGACATCGCCCAGACCGCCGCCGAAGCCGCCGCCCGGACCGCCCGGCTGCGGCTGCTGCCCGCCGAAGAGGTCGCCGAGGTCGAAGTTGAACGAACCGCCCCCGCCCGGACCCGGGCGGCCGCCACGGTCGAAGAGGGCGCCGTTGCCGAACAGGGCGCGGGCCTCGTCGTACTCCTTGCGCTTCTTCGGGTCGCCGAGGACGTCGTTCGCCTCGGAGATCTCCTTGAAGCGCCCCTCGGCCGAGGCGTCGCCCTTGTTGGCGTCCGGGTGGAACTCGCGGGCGAGCTTGCGGTACGCCTTCTTGATCTCGGCCTCGGTGGCGTCCTTCGGGACACCGAGGACCTTGTAGTAGTCCTTCTCGACGAAGTCCTTCGTGTTCATCCCCGGTGTCCCTCCTCCCGTGCCTCTACGTGTGGTGCATCAGCCCTTGTCGGGGGCATCCGCGTCCTTGTCCGACGGCGCCTCGCCCTCCGCGTCCGCGGAGTCGGAGCCCGCGGACTTCGGGGCCGCGCCCGGCTGGGGCTCGGCCACCGCGACCCGTGCGGGACGGATCGTGCGCTCGCCGATCCGGTAGCCCGGCTGCAGGATCGCCACGCAGGTCGTCTCGGTGACGTCCGGCGCGTACGAGTGCATCAGGGCCTCGTGGATCGTCGGGTCGAAGGGCTCGCCCTCCTTGCCGAACTGCTGGAGGCCCATCTTGGCGGCCACGGTCTCCAGCGATTCGGCCACGGACTTGAAGCCGCCGACCAGCTCGCCATGCTCCCGCGCCCGGCCGACGTCGTCCAGAGTCGGGAGCAGTTCGCTCAGGAGGGACGCGACCGCGACCTCCTTGACGGTGATCCGGTCCCGGTCCACCCGGCGCCGGTAGTTCTGGTACTCGGCCTGGAGCCGCTGGAGGTCCGCGGTGCGCTCGGAGAGCGCCGTACGGGCCTGGTCCAGCTGCGCCAGCAGCGCGGTCTCCTGACCGGCGGCGGCCTGTGCGTCGTCCCCGTCCGGGCCCGGGGCCGCCTCCTCCTGGGAGGAGTCGGCGGCCTTCGGCTCGTCGGGCGTGCCGTCGACGGGGACTTCGGGCTTCTCGTCGAACCCCGGGGTCTCCTCCGACATCAGGCAGCACCACCCTTCGGCTTCTCGTCGTCGACGATCTCGGCGTCGACGACGTCGTCGTCCGCCTTGGCCTGGCCCGCGTCACCGGCGGCGCCGGCCGCACCCTGGGCGGCCTGGGCGTCGGCGTAGATCGCCTGGCCCAGCTTCTGGCTGACCGCGGCGAGCTTCTCCGTCGCGGTGCGGATCTCGGCCGTGTCCTCGCCCTTGAGGGTCTCCTTGAGCTCGGAGACGGCCGTCTCGACCTCGGTCTTGACGTCGGCCGGGACCTTGTCCTCGTTGTCCTTGACGAACTTCTCCGTCTGGTAGACGAGCTGCTCGCCCTGGTTGCGGGACTCGGCGGCCTCCTTGCGGCGCAGGTCCTCGTCCGCGTACTGCTCCGCCTCCTGGCGCATGCGGTCGACCTCGTCCTTGCCGAGCGAAGAGCCGCCGGTGACGGTCATCTTCTGCTCCTTGCCCGTGCCGAGGTCCTTGGCCGTGACGTGCATGATGCCGTTCGCGTCGATGTCGAAGGAGACCTCGATCTGCGGGACGCCACGCGGGGCCGGCGGCAGGCCGGTCAGCTCGAACATGCCGAGCTTCTTGTTGTACGCCGCGATCTCGCGCTCGCCCTGGTAGACCTGGATCTGCACGGACGGCTGGTTGTCCTCGGCCGTCGTGAAGATCTCGGACCGCTTGGTCGGGATCGTGGTGTTGCGCTCGATGAGCTTGGTCATGATGCCGCCCTTGGTTTCGATACCGAGGGACAGCGGGGTCACGTCGAGGAGCAGGACGTCCTTGACCTCACCCTTGAGCACGCCCGCCTGGAGGGTCGCGCCGATGGCGACGACCTCGTCCGGGTTGACGCCCTTGTTGGCGTCCTGACCGCCGGTGAGCTCCTTGACGAGCTCGGCGACGGCCGGCATGCGGGTGGAGCCGCCGACCAGGACCACGTGGTCGATCTCGGACAGCTGGATGCCGGCGTCCTTGATGACGTTGTGGAACGGGGTCTTGCAGCGGTCCAGGAGGTCCGAGGTGAGCTGCTGGAACTGGGCGCGCGTGAGCTTCTCGTCCAGGTGCAGCGGGCCCTCGGCGGAGGCCGTGATGTAGGGCAGGTTGATCGAGGTCTCCGTGGAGGAGGACAGCTCGATCTTCGCCTTCTCGGCGGCCTCGCGCAGGCGCTGGAGCGCCATCTTGTCCTTGGACAGGTCGACGCCGTGGCCGTTCTGGAACTGCTTCACGAGGTAGTCGACGACGCGCTGGTCCCAGTCGTCGCCACCGAGGTGGTTGTCGCCGTTGGTCGCCTTGACCTCGACGACGCCGTCGCCGATCTCGAGGAGCGATACGTCGAAGGTGCCGCCACCGAGGTCGAAGACGAGGATGGTCTGGTCGTCCTTGTCGAGACCGTAGGCCAGGGCGGCGGCCGTCGGCTCGTTGACGATGCGCAGGACGTTCAGGCCCGCGATCTCGCCGGCTTCCTTCGTCGCCTGACGCTCGGAGTCGTTGAAGTAGGCCGGGACGGTGATGACCGCGTCCGTGACCTTCTCACCCAGGTAGGCCTCGGCGTCCCGCTTCAGCTTCTGCAGGATGAAGGCGCTCATCTGCTGCGGGTTGAAGTCCTTGCCATCCAGGTTGATCTTCCAGTCAGTGCCCATGTGGCGCTTGACGGAGCGGATGGTCCGGTCCACGTTCGTGACCGCCTGGCGCTTCGCGACCTCGCCGACGAGCACCTCGCCGTTCTTGGCGAAGGCGACGACGGACGGCGTGGTCCTGGCGCCCTCGGCGTTGGTGATGACGGTGGGCTCGCCGCCTTCCAGAACGCTGACGACGGAGTTAGTGGTGCCCAGGTCGATGCCGACCGCACGTGCCATTTCGATTCCTCCAGCTGACTTGAGTGGAACAGACTCAACCATGCACGATCGTCGCGCGTGCGTCAACAGACCTGAGTCGAGTCGGCTCAACCTTTAGGCCTTCCTTACGCGCAACCAGCGGGCGGCTCCACTCGGCCGGAGCCCGCAGCCCGCAGCCCGCAGCCCGCAGCCCGCAGCCCGCCGAAGCCTGCGCCGCCGGGGCGCGCAGGGAGCCCCGCTGGGCGGCGCCCCACCCGAACGGCCCAGTCCGGGCACCCGTCCGGCCCCCGCCCGCCGCGCGGCGCGCCGGGCACGACGCCACCGTGCGGCACGGTTCCCGCATGCCTCTGACGCTCGCCGCCCTCCCCCTCCCGCGGCCGGCCCGGCCGCCGGCGAAACGGGTGCTCGACCTCATCGGGGCCGCGATCCTGCTGATCCTCTGCGCGGCGCCGCTCGCCCTGGCCGCCGCCGCGCTCGCCACCGCGCACGGCCGGCGGGTCCTCGTACGGGAGCCCGCGGCGGGGCTCGCCGGCCGCCCGTTCCTGACGTACCGGCTGCGCACGGCCGGCGCGGGCCGGGCCGGAGCGGCGGTGGAACGGTGCGCCCTCGACGGGCTCCCGCAGCTGCTCAACGTGTTCCGTGGCGAGATGTCGCTCGTCGGCCCGCGCCCCGAACCCGGTACGGATCGGCCCGACCGGCTTCTCGTTCGCCCCGGAATGACCGGATTGTGGCAGGTGAGCGCGCGCTCCGACCTGCCCTGGGAGGAGATGGCCCTGCTCGACCGGCACTATGTGGAGAGCCATTGGCTGGGGATGGATCTCGCGATCCTCGCCCGGACCCCTCGCGCGGCCTACCGACAGAGGTATGCCTGAGCGACACAGATCACCGCACGCTCGCCTACATTGCGGCGCGGAGAATGGGTAACCTCAAGCCTTGACTCAATAAGTTACCGCTTAGTAAGTCCCCGCCCGAGGAGCCCTTCCATGCAACTCGCCGCGATCATCGTGTCGCTGGTCCTGACCGTGGTCGGCGTCGCGCTGCTCGCACGAGCCGTGGCGCAGATCTACCGGTTCGTGAAGATCGGCCAGCCCGTACCGGCGGGCAGCCGTACGAACGACCCGAAGGCACGAACGCTCACCCTGGCCCGGGAGTTCCTCGGCCACAGCCGGATGAACCGCTGGGGCATCGTCGGCTTCGCGCACTGGTTCGTCGCGATCGGCTTCCTGACGCTGCCGCCGACGCTGGCCCAGGCGTACGGCCAGCTCTTCCAGGCCGACTGGACGCTGCCGGTCATCGGCGGCTTCCTGCCGTTCGAGATGTACATCGAGTTCATCGGCCTGATGACGGTCGTGGGCATCGTCGTGCTGATCGCGATCCGGCTGCTGAACCTGCCCTCGCGGGCCGGCCGCAAGTCGCGCTTCACCGGCTCGAAGGCCTGGCAGGCCTACTTCGTCGAGTACATCATCCTGACGATCGGCCTGGCGATCCTGGCCCTGCGCGGCCTCGAGGGCGCGATCCACCACGTGGACTCGTACGACCCGGCGTACTTCGTGTCGTACCCGCTGGTGCTGGCCTTCAAGGGACTCTCGCTCGGCACCCTGCAGAACGCCATCTACTTCACCGCGATGATCAAGATCGGCACGTCGCTGGTCTGGATGATCGTCGTTTCGCTCAACACCAACATGGGTGTCGCCTGGCACCGTTTCCTCGGCTTCCCGAACATCTGGTTCAAGAGGAACGCCGACGGCGCGGTCGCGCTCGGCGAGCTCAAGCCGATGACGAGCGGCGGCAAGGAGATCGACTTCGAGGACCCGGGCGAGGACGACGTCTTCGGCGTCTCCCAGGTCGAGCAGTTCTCCTGGAAGGGCATCCTCGACTTCTCCACCTGCACGGAGTGCGGCCGCTGCCAGTCGCAGTGCCCCGCCTGGAACACCGGCAAGCCGCTGTCCCCGAAGCTCCTGATCATGTCGCTGCGCGACCACGCGCACGCCAAGGCCCCGTACCTGCTCGCGGGCGGCGGCAAGGACATGGAGGGCAACGAGAAGGCCACGGCGGAGCAGCTGAAGGACGTCCCCGCGGCCGCCCTCGCCGAGGCCGAGCGCCCGCTGATCGGGACGGCCGAGGAGAACGGCGTCATCGACCCGGACGTGCTGTGGTCCTGCACGACCTGCGGTGCGTGCGTCGAGCAGTGCCCGGTCGACATCGAGCACATCGACCACATCGTCGACATGCGGCGTTACCAGGTGATGATCGAGAGCGCGTTCCCGTCGGAGGCGGGCACGATGCTCAAGAACCTGGAGAAGAAGGGCAACCCCTGGGGCCTGGCCAAGAAGCAGCGCGTCGAGTGGACCAAGGAGGTCGACTTCGAGGTCCCGATCATCGGGAAGGACGCGGAGGACCTCTCGGAGTTCGACTACCTGTACTGGGTCGGCTGCGCGGGCGCGCTGGAGGACCGGGCCAAGAAGACGACGAAGGCCTTCGCGGAGCTGCTGAACATCGCGGGCGTCAAGTTCGCGATCATGGGCGGCGACGAGAAGTGCACCGGCGACTCGCCGCGCCGCCTGGGCAACGAGCCGCTGTTCCAGCAGCTGGGCCAGGAGAACGTGGCCATGCTGAACATGGCCTTCGGCGAGGACGACGAGGACCCGTCGACGAAGAAGCCGAAGTCGGCGAAGCGGATCGTCTCGACCTGCCCGCACTGCTTCAACACCATCGCGAACGAGTACCCGCAGCTGGGTGGCGAGTACGAGGTCATCCACCACACGCAGTTGCTCCAGCACCTGATCGACGAGGGCCGGCTGACGCCGGTCACGCCGGTCGAGGGCCTGATCACGTACCACGACCCGTGCTACCTGGGCCGGCACAACAAGATCTACACGCCGCCGCGCGAGATCATGTCGTCCGTGCCGGGCCTGCGCCAGCAGGAGATGCACCGCCACAAGGAGCGGGGCTTCTGCTGCGGCGCCGGTGGCGCGCGGATGTGGATGGAGGAGCGGATCGGCAAGCGCATCAACAACGAGCGCGTCGACGAGGCCCTGTCCCTCAACCCGGACATCGTCTCGACCGCGTGCCCGTTCTGCCTGGTGATGCTGACGGACTCGGTCAACGGCAAGAAGAACGACGGCCAGGCCAAGGAGTCCGTGCAGGTCGTGGACGTGGCGCAGCTGCTGCTGGAGTCGGTGAAGACCCCGGAGCCGGAGCCGGAGCCGGAGCCGGAGCCTGTGGTCGAGCCCGAGCCGGTCCCCGCCGCGAAGGCGACGGCCACGGCCACGGCGACAGCCGCCGTCAAAGCCGAGCCGAAGGCCCCGGCGGCGACGCCCGCGGCCGCACCGAAGGCGGAGCCGGCCGCGGAGCCGGCCCCGGTGGCCCCGGTGGCCGGGGCGGAGCCGGTGACCACCGAGGCGGAGCCGAAGGCGGATGCGGCCCCCGCCGCCGAGGCCGAGCCGAAGGCGGAGCCGGCGGCCGAAGCCGAGGAGCCCGAGGCGGAGCCTGAGGCGAAGCCCGAGGCGGACGGCAAGCCCCAGACGGCGGAGAGCGGCAAGTAACGCCCCGCAGCCGCCCGCACCGCGACGGCCGGTCCCCCCACCGGGGGGACCGGCCGTCGCACGTTCCGCGGTTCAGCCGGTTCGGCGGCGACGACCGGCACAGCCCGCACAGCCCACACAGCCCGTAAGACCCGCACGGCCAGCACGGTGATTTCACCCCATACCGGACATCACACGGGGGTGGGGGCAACCCCCCGGGGTTCCCCTAGGGGATGTCACAGGTCAGCCGCAAAGGCCGCGTGTTCCGGCCGCCCGGCCACCGGGACCCGCGGGACCAGGTACGTTCGATCACGTGGCTGGATTCAGGATCGGACGCGGCCGGGACAACAACCGCACCCCGCAACAACCCCCGCAGCAGCAGCCGTACGGTCAGCAGCAACCGCCGCCGCCGTACGGCCAGCAGCCCTACCCCCCGCAGCAGCAGTGGCCCTCACAGGCCCCGGGGGACCAAGGCGAGCCCGAGTACTTCGACCCGTACGGTCAGCACCCGCAGGGGCGCCCCCCGTACGGCCACGGAGCTCCCGGCTCGCCCGGCGCCCCCGCGCCCGGTCCGGCGTACGGGAACGACAACCCGGGGCACACCCGCGCGTTCTCCATCGGCGAGGACCCGTACAACCAGGGCGCGACCTACCAGGCGGGCGCGGCCGCGGCGGCGCCGTCCGGGCCGCGGCTGCCGTGGAAGGAACTGCTCCGCGGCATCGTGACCCGCCCGGGGCAGACGTTCCTCCAGATGCGCGACTTCGCCGTCTGGGGCCCTGCGCTGACCGTGACCTTCCTCTACGGGATGCTCGCGGTGTTCGGCTTCGACAGCGCCCGTGAGGACGCCATCAAGGCGCCCCTCGGCTCGGCCATCCCGATCGTCCTCAGCACCGGCGTGGCCTTCGTCATCTGCGGGCTGATCCTGGGCGCGGTGACGCACACCCTGGCCCGCCAGATGGGCGGCGACGGCTCCTGGCAGCCCACCGTGGGCCTGTCGATGCTGGTCATGTCCGTCACCGACGCGCCGCGCCTGCTGTTCGCCGTGTTCCTCGGCGGCGACAACATGGTGGTGCAGGTCCTCGGCTGGGCCACCTGGGTCGCGGCCGGCGCCCTGTTCACGTCGCTGATCAGCAAGTCCCACGACCTGCCGTGGCCGAAGGCGCTGGGCGCGTCCGCGATCCAGCTCATCGCACTGCTGTCGATCATCAAGCTCGGCACGCTGTAACGGCCGACCACCACCCCGCCGAACACGCCGAAGGGCCCGCCGCGCAGTCACCTGCGTGGCGGGCCCTTCGTCCGTACGGCGTCGTCGCGCGTCCGGATCAGGCGTCGAGGACCTGGCCCTCGCGCTTGACCACGGGCGGCTCGACCGACCAGGGGAAGTTGATCCACTCGTCGGTCTTCTTCCACACGTACTCGCACTTCACGAGGGAGTGGGACTTCTCGTAGACGACCGCGGAGCGGACCTCGGCGACGTGCCCCAGGCAGAAGTCGTGCACCAGCTTGAGCGTCTTGCCGGTGTCGGCGACGTCGTCGGCGATCAGGACCTTCTTGTTCGTGAAGTCGATCGCCTCGGGCACGGGCGACAACATGACCGGCATCTCCAGCGTGGTCCCGACGCCGGTGTAGAACTCCACGTTCACGAGGTGGATGTTCTTGCAGTCGAGCGCGTACGCAAGGCCGCCGGCGACGAACACCCCGCCGCGCGCGATGCTCAGGATGATGTCGGGCTCGTAACCGTCGTCGGCGATGGTCTGCGCCAGTTCGCGGACGGCGCGGCCGAACCCCTCGTAGTTGAGGTTCTCGCGTACTTCGCTCATGCCTCGTGCCTCACCTGGGTGCGGTGGAAGTTCTGGAAGGAGCGCGAGGCGGTCGGCCCGCGCTGCCCCTGGTACCTGGACCCGTATCGGTCGCTGCCGTACGGGAACTCCGCGGACGAGCTGAGCTGGAACAGGCACAGCTGCCCGATCTTCATACCCGGCCAGAGCTTGATCGGCAGGGTCGCCAGGTTCGACAGCTCCAGGGTCACGTGACCCGAGAAGCCCGGGTCGATGAACCCCGCGGTCGAGTGCGTCACCAGGCCGAGGCGGCCCAGGCTGGACTTCCCCTCCAGGCGGGAGGCGATGTCGTCGGGCAGCGAGATGACCTCGTACGTCGAGGCGAGGACGAACTCGCCCGGATGCAGGATGAACGCCTCGTCGCCCTCGGGCTCGACCAGCCGGGTCAGGTCGGACTGCTCGACGGCGGGGTCGATGTGGGCGTAACGGTGGTTCTCGAAGACCCGGAAGAACCGGTCGAGACGTACATCGATGCTGGAGGGCTGCACCATCGACTCGTCGAACGGGTCGATGCGGACCCGTCCGCTGTCGATCTCGGCCCGGATGTCTTTGTCAGAGAGAAGCACGTCCCGAGGATACGCAGAGCGCGCGGACCTGCCCCAATCGGAGCGGCACCCGCGCGCCCGGCCGTACGTCCCGCACGGCTACCGCTTGGCGGCGCCCCCGCCCACGGGCACGGACTGCCTCAGCCGCGCGCACCGCGGACACCGCAGAAGCCGCCCCGGCCCGATCCGGCCGGCACCGAGGTGCTGCAGCGGAAACGAGGCGGTACTGAAAACGTGCCCTTCGGCACAACGGACGACGGTGTGCTCCATCGAGTCCCTTTCCCCAACGAGCCGTACTGCGTACTGCGACGAATCGCCACATTAGGGGATGAACGCGACCCGCTCCAGCCGCCGCTCCGCCCCCACACGGTACGCCCCAACTCCCGCCCCCACACGCCCCCGTACCCACCCGACACGACAACGACCCCGCGGCAAATTCACCGGGGGTCGACGATGGGGTAGAGTGACGAACGAGACGGATCCAGGCAACTGGCCCGTTATGCGGATGTAGTTTAATGGTAGAACATGAGCTTCCCAAGCTTATAGCGCGGGTTCGATTCCCGTCATCCGCTCTTACAAGAAGGCCCAGGTCAGCGACCTGGGCCTTCTTCGTTGTCAAGACCTCTCATGCGCCGACGGCATCCGCTCGATAAAGGTCCAAGCCGCCCTCCAGGGCATGCGCGTCCGCCTGCGCCGGTACAGCAGAGTGCCGGAAACCCAGGAACTCCGAGAACGCGCGGCTCGCGTTTCGGGGTGACCAGGAGGGACCCGGGCGAACCCCACGTTCACTGAGGTGCTTGGCAGCCGGGGCCTCGAAGGCCCTGCCGTTTGAGCGCTGCAAGGACAACGCGCGGGCGGATGAGTGTGGTGGGCGGATCGCTCAGGCCCGCCACGCGGATCAGGGCGTCCGTGGCAGCTGAGTCGTGTGGTGCCGCACCGTGCAGCCGGGTCACGTATGCGTTGCCCAGACGGGCAGCGAGAGCGCGCACTCCCTTACCTCCGGTGTGCTGCAAATCTCTCGTAGTCGACAGGAACCACGGGCGGTTGATGATCCTGCCGACGTCGCGCACGAAAGCCTGCGAGCTCGGGTCGGTGCCGCGGCCGAGATGGGCTCGCAGGGCCATGACTTCCATCGCGGCCACGGTCATGCCCTGGCTGTAGCTGGGGTTGAGGCTGCACATGGCGTCGCCGAGCACGAGCAGCCGCTCGGGGAAACGGGAAAGCCGCTCGTAGCGTCTGCGTACGCTCGCCGGAACGTGGAAGGCGATCGGATCCGTCAGCGGCGTAGCACCGCGAATGCGTTCGTACACCGCGGCGGTGGGCAGAGACCTGCAGAACTCGAGGTATCCGTCCGGGTCCACGGGCGGATGATCACCGAGGATCCCCGTGAGAGACAGGTAGTAGGTGTCGTCGCCGGCGCGGCCGAAGACCGCCCCCCGCGGGTTGGTGCGTGAGGCCAGACACGTAAGGAACTGGGCGCCGTTGAGGGACTTCGAGCTGCGGTACAGGCGCGTGACGTAGGCGAGGCCGATGGCCATGCGGTCCTCGGGCGGCCGTTCGTAGCCCAACTGCTCCAGCCACACGGGCGTGCGCGACCCACGGCCGCAGGTGTCGACGACGAGGTCGGCGCCGAGGCTGAATTCGTCAACGGCCTCTGCGGCTGCTGACCGCAGTCGGACACCGGTCACGCGACCTCGGCACGGGGTGGCCTCCAGTCCGGTCAGCTCGGTCCGCTCCAGGAAGGTGACGCCCGGCCGCGCGACCACCTTGCCGCGGATGTAGTCCTCGAGCACGGGGCGCTGCGTGGTCACCGTCGGCAGACCGGTGCGGGCGGCGCGGAACCGTTCGCCGTTGAAGTACCAGTGCTGCTCGCCCAGGTCTCCCATCGGGAACCGCGCACGTCGCATCTCGTCGAGGATGCCGGGAAACAGTTCCTCGAGGATCATGCAGCCGCGGGCGTGCAGGCCATGGGCGTGACCCGCATGAGGGGTTCCGCGCCGCGAGTCCCGTACGCCGACGACCTTGTCGCGTTCGACGACGATGACCTCGCGGTAGAAGTCGGACAGCACTCTGGCCGCGAGCGTGCCGCTAATGCTGCCGCCGACCACGACGGCCCGGTCACCGACCGGGCCGTTCATGACGGGTGTCCGACGATCAGCGCGGCGGCGAGGCCTACGAAGCCGAGGTCGATGGAGAGCAGCACCAGGAACCGGGCCGTACGCAATCTCCGCCCGTACACCCCGTACCAGAGTTGGATCAGGTGCAGGACGACGACCGGAGCGGCGAACACGAGCGTGCCGGGCCTCAGCCGCGTCGCGCCGAACAGCACTGCCAGCAGCACCGCGTGCACTGCCACCAGCATGTGGAGAGCGACGGCGAACCACAGCGGGGGCAGTATGACGGCGAGGGTTTTGCGGCCCACGGCTGCGTCGCCGGACCTGTCGGAGGCGTTGCCGTACGACACGACCAGGAGCAGCCACAGTCCGAACAGCGCGCCCACCAGCAGGGCCTCGCGACTGACCGTGCCGGCGACGATCCAGTAGGGCATGATCACCGTCCAGGCACCGGTGACCAGGATCGCCGATTCAAGCCCCACCGGCCGGTAGCTGAGCTTGATGCCGCACGAGTACTGGACGCCCAAGACCTGTACGGCGAACGCGACCGCGATCGCCAGCGCGGGTACCCGCCAGCCCAGAATGCCCGCCCCCACCGGGATGGCGAGGACGCCGACGGTCCCGGTGACGAGGGCGAATCCAACGGCCTGGGGCAGGGACAGCTCACCGGTAATCAGAGGTTTCCTGACCCTCGTCACCCGAGGTCTGCCCCGGTAGTTGTGCTCGTCGCTGCCGTTCAAGTACCCGGTGACGTCGTCAGCGGCCGCCGCACTCCACTGCACTGCCAGGGTGCCGACCAGCACACAGGCCAGGGCGAGCACGTCCTCTCGGCTGGCGTCGCTGAGGAAGCCCTCCGAGCGCAGGAGCAGCAGCCCCAGGGCCCAGCCGTAGGTGTAGTGGTACATCCGTGCCTTGCCGAGCCTGAGGTAGCTGACGATCCCCGGCCGGGCACGGATCGACGTGGCGACCGGTGGTGCGTACACGGGGATCACGCGGCCTTCGAGCCGCTGGACCGCGTCACCTCGAGCAGCTGGAACGTGACGGGGGCACCTCCCGCGTGGCGGGTCGCCCGCCGACGTTCGGTGATCCGCACACCGGATGCAGCGACCAGCTCGGTCAGCCGGTCCGCGTCGCCGAGGCTGTTGAAACCCAGGAACATCCGGCCCCCGGACGTCAGTCGCCCCAGCCCCTCACGGAGATACCGGTCGTGCGCGGCGTAGCTGCGGTCAAAGATCGCGCGCTGTACCCCGCGGGTGTAGACGAAATCGTCCGGAGCGAAGATGACATTGGAGTTCCAGAACACCAGGTCGAACTTCTCGTCGGCGGCCACAGCACTGTAGAGGTCGCTTCGCAGGACCCGCAGGCGATCGAGCACTCCATGGCGGGCCGCGTTGAGCTCGGTGTTTCGCACCGCTGTCGGATCGATGTCAACGGCTGTGACCCGTGAGCACCCCTGCAACGCGGCCACCACAGCCGTCACCCCGGCACCGCAGCCCACTTCCAGGAAGGTTCCACCCACGGGAAACGGCAGCCATTCGGTGAACAGCACAGTTGACGCGGTGTGGGTCGGAGCGAATACCTGGGGAAGAAGCTGCCACTGAAGCCCCGCCATCTCGAACTGCCGGGGCCGCGTTTCTTCGCCGTGCAGCTCCACCAGTTGCAGGCCGATCCGAAATGCATTGTCACTGGCCGTCGGCAGGACGGCAGAATCGATTAGAGAATGCGACACCAAATATCCTTCTCATGTGATCACGCAGCGAAGCCTGCCGTAAGAGGCTGGCCGTGACCCTACGCGCCGACGGAGCGGCGGTCCGCAGCACTGCCGCTCCGCACGCCGGGCGCCACTCATGGCAACTTCCGCCGACCGGGTGATCATCGACCCTTGTCGGACCCCTCCGCCCGTCGACACGGGACACGCCGCCGACCGGCTGCGTCACACCCGAACGAATGACACGACCGCGCGTCGCCCCCCACCAACGAGCCCGCCCATCATCACGTCACGTGAACAGCCGGCAGTAGTACCGGACGGCGCCCCCCGACGGGCACCCCGTTACCGAGAGGGTTCGAGCAGGCCGATCCGGAAACAGATGTCCCGATGACCCGAATGTTGAATACCGGTCCCCTCGGAACCAATTCACCCATTCGACCCCCCAGATTGAAGCTTCGATCTCCTATGGTGATCACCACCCCCATTCAACGATCGGAGTCCCCTTGCGTCGCCGTTATGCAATTTCTTTGGCCTGCGCCCTACTCACGGTGAGTGCGGCCTCATATGCCCTTGCCGCCGACGTACGGGCCGGCAGCGTCACGGGCGGGACCGTCGACTGCTTCCCCACCGAGGCCCTGACCGCCGTACTCAACGAGCGGGGCATGAGCGTCGAGGCCGCGGCCCCCGCCGACGCCCTTCCCGGCGGTGGCGTCCGCTTCGACAAGGTGTCCGGTTCGATGAGCTCGACCTTCCAAGGCAAGCTGGACATGGAGGGCGGCATCTCCCTGGTCGGCAAGGACGGGACTCGGCTCGACGTACTGAAGCCGTCCGGCGAAACCCCGCTAGGTGCTCTGAGCGCGACACCGCAAACGACACGGCCAGGGCAGGCGCCGCAGACGGGAGCACGAGCCGAGGTCGCATACCCCCTGGTTCCCGGAAGCGTCAGTGGCCGTCCCACGAGCCTGACCACTTTCGAGGTCACGGTGGGATCCACGAACTTTGCGCTGAAGGAGGCCGGTGCCGCGCATATCAACGATGCCTTCGGTACCACCCTCACGAAGGATGCCACGTTCATGAAGTGCACAGCCGTCCTCCAGGGCCGCTTGGGCTGACGCATAACCCATCGAGAACGCCCTGGAGCGGGATTCGTCCACGCACGATGACACCCGCAAGGGCACCCGGACCGACGGACGAACGCTCCCGAGGCTCCCACGGCGCGCCGCCGCTCCTCTTTCACCGGATGCCCATGCCTCGGTGTACTGGTGGCGCGCCGATCGCCGTACAAGCGCGGACGGCAGCACACCCCCGCTACAACCCCTGGCCTGGGCCGTCCTCCTCCGCCACGCTGAGCAGCAGAACAAGTCGCCACCCTCTCGCCCGCAATAGCGGACCCCATGCCCCCGCCCGTTTGCCGACCCTGCCGAAGTCCCGTTGCGACGCGCACGTGCCGCACCCGGACTCCGACAGCGCCGGAGCCGTGGAAGCCGTCCTGACCACATGGCTCTACGGCCGCCTGGCCGACGCGGAATCCCTCGACCCGGTGTTCTGCGACGAGGTGGCCCGTCCCCCGGCCGCCTTCGTACGGCGTGGCGGCAAGCGTCTGCGCGCCTTCATTCGCCTGGTGGGGATGGCGCGCCGCGGGCCGACCCGCCGAATACCCGGGCGCCCGGTCCGCCCGTAAGCCGGCTGGGGACGACGTCCGCGAGGGCAAGCCCGCCTACCTCGCCGCGATCGCCCTGCAACTCGCCGAACGCACCGGGAGCCACCATGCGCTACGCGTTCTCCGACGTTCACTCGGCGACCCGCATCTCACCGCAGACGGGCTGGACGAGTACCGGCAGGCGGTGATCCAAGTCGGCGCACGCAGCGCGGTGACCGAATACATCGAAACGCTGGTGATACACAGCGTGATCGACCTTTCCCGGTTCGACTGGACCCTCGCTCCGAAGACCGGCTCGCCCTCCTCTTCCATGGGGCCACGTCCGACTGTTCGAGGTGATGCCGGACGCGCCGGACGAGGCGTCCTGGCCAGCACCGGGCACACCTGTTGGCCTTGCAGGAGCAATCCCGCACGTCAGCGGCCTACCAGAGTGAGCTGCACACGAGTGATCCGGGTAGCTCACACCAGCCTTCGGGCCACCACCAAGAAGGGCGTGCCCCCCGCCGTGCCCTTAGAGGCGGTCAACAGCGGTCAGAAACAGACTCTGGAGGGCGTCCGAGAGAGGCCGACTGGGTCTGTTTGCCCAGGTCAGATGTGATGTGGACGTGCTCCGCGCAGTAGATTCCCAAGCTTATAGCGCGGGTTCGATTCCCGTCATCCGCACTTCCACGAAGCCCCAGGTCAGCGACCTGGGGCTTCGTCGCCCAGACCGGCTCAGGAGTCCCGCACCACGTGCGCACCACTTGACTCCTTAGCGGCCTGCTCGGCGGCCTTCTCCCGGGCGGCGTACGCCATCCCGTCCAGACCGCCGACCACTTCCTTCTGCCGCTCGTGGTCCGAGGGTTACCGTCAGGCCCGCAGGAAGGCGAGGACCGCCAGCACCCGCCGGTGGCCGTCGGTGTCGACCGGCAGGTCCAGCTTGGCGAAGATGTTGCCGATGTGCTTGTTCACGGCGGCTTCGCTGATGAACAGGTGCGTGGCAAGACTGGCGTTGCTACGCCCCTCCGCGATCAGTCCGAGCACCTCGCGCTCCCGGGGGCTGAGACGTTCCAAGGGGTCCTTCTGCAGCCTCACGAGCTGGTGGACGACCTCCGGGTCCACTACCGTCCCGCCGACGGCGACGCGCTCGATCGCGGCGGTGAAATCGGCCACCGCGCTCACCCGCTCTTTGAGCAGGTAGCCCACCCCGGCCCCGCCGCCCGAGTCCAACAGCCCCAGCGCGTAGGAGCGTTCGACGTACTGACTGAGGACGAGCACGGGCAGCCCCGGGAATTCCTCGCGCAGGCCGACCGCCGCCCGCAGGCCGTCGTCGCCCATCGACGGCGGCATCCGTACGTCGGTGACGATCAGGTCAGGCCGGTCGGCGCGCACGGACGCGACCAAGGCCTCCGCATCGCCGACCGCCGCCACCACCTCGTGGCCGACCCGTTGCAACAGCCCGACCAGGCCCTCCCGCAACAGGACGGCGTCTTCCGCCACGATCAGGCGAAGCGGCACGGAACCTCCACATGCAGCAGGGTGGGACCACCGACCGGGCTCGACACCTGCATCCGGCCGTCGAGCGCCGTGACCCGGTCGGCGAGCCCGGTCACCCCGCTGCCCGCTTCCGGATCGACACCCCCGCGGCCGTCGTCCGTGATGTCGAATATCAACAGATCGGAATGGTAGCGACCCCGCACCTCCGCCATCGTGGCGCCGCTGTGCTTGGCGATGTTCGTCATGGCCTCGTTGATCAGGTAGTACATGGTCGTCTCCAGCTTCCTGGGCAGCCGCTCGGGCAGCCGCAGGTCCACCGTGACCGGGATCGGGAACCGGCCGGCGTAGTCCTCGACCGCCGCGACCAGCCCGTGATCGGCCAGCACCGGTGGGTTGAGGCCCCGGATCAGGGCCCGCAACTCCTGGTGGGCATGGGAGAGATGGCCCTCCGCCTCGGTGAGCAACTCTGCCTGGGGAGAGCCGTCCGGGGTGTCCAGCCGCAGCATCGCGAGGGTCATCCCCAGGGAGACCAGCCGCTGCTGCGCCCCGTCGTGCAGATCGCGCTCGATCCGCACCCGCTCGGCGTCGAAGGAGTCCAGCAGGCGGGACTGCGAGGCACGCACCTCGCGCAGCTCCTCCCCGAGCTCCCGGTCGCGCGGGGCCAGGAAGGTACGTGCCATGGCGGCCCGCGCCCCCGCCCACGAGGTCACGGTGTAGGGGGACGCGAGCAGCACGATCCCGCCGAAGACCGTCCAGGGCCACGTCTCGCCGTCCACGGAGGCGATGGTGAGGGCGGGCACTCCGAAGGAGAAGCCCAGCACCAGCAGGTCCAGCCACCACAGCGCGGCCGCCGAGACCAGCGTGAACATCAGCTCGCGCCAGGTCACCCGCTCCTTGAGACGGGTGGTCACCCAGTTCCTGAGCCCGGGTTCGTCCGGCCTGCGGTGTGGATCGGGCAGGTGGTCGAGGTCCACCAGCCGCAGCCGCCGGCGCTCCACCGACGCCACCCCGGTGGAGGCCAGTACCAGCCCCACCAGGGGTGCGACGCCGATCAGCACCACCAGCAGCACGAGCCCCGCCGCCAGACCGGCGGCGAAGACCAGGACGGCCGCCGCGCCGACCACGACGCCCCCGGCCAGATAGGTCAGGGACCGCCACGGCCAGCTGGAGGTCAGGAAGCTCAAGGGGCTCTGAGCCATGGCCTGCCAAGCCGTTGTGGGACGCATTGGCTCACCGTAACCCGGGCCTTCGGACCGGCGCGGTAGAGCTACCTCTACCTCTGGAGTAGAGGAGGGACCAGTGCTCCGCCCACCCCCCGTCCCGTCACATCGTTCCATGACGACAACGAGGCAAACCCCCTTGCAGGACGCGGTGGAGCTCCACGGAGTACGTAAGGTCCACGGCACCGGCGACCGCTCCGTGACCGCCCTGGACGACGTCTCCATCGGCTTTCCCCGCGGCACCTTCACCGCGATCATGGGCCCCTCCGGCTCCGGGAAGTCCACCCTGCTGCAGTGCGCGGCGGGACTGGAGCAGCCGACCGCCGGGCGGATCGTCCTCGCGGGGGTGGACATCGGCCGGCAGAACGAGAAGGAGCGCACCAAGCTCCGCCGCGACCACATCGGCTTCGTCTTCCAGGCCTTCAACCTCGTCGAATCCCTGACGGCAGCCCAGAACGTGGAGCTTCCCTCCCGGTTCGCCGGCCGCCGGGTCGGCCGCGAGCAGGTCGTGAACGCGCTCACCGCGGTCGGTCTCGCCGACCGCGCCGGCCACCGCCCCAGCGAGCTCTCCGGCGGCCAGCAGCAGCGCGTCGCCCTTGCCCGCGCCCTGGTCACCCGGCCCGACGTGCTCTTCGCGGACGAGCCCACCGGCGCCCTGGACACCGTCACCTCCAAAGAGGTCCTGCGGATGATGCGGATGCTGGTCGACCAGGAGGGCCAGACCACCCTGATGGTCACCCACGACCCGGTGGCGGCAGCCGTGGCCGACGTCGTCGTCTTCCTCAACGACGGTCGCATCGCCGACCGCGTCCCGCTCAGCCGGGACCCGGGCAGCGGCAACGCCGCCACGATCGCCGCCCACATGGCCGGACTGGAGGCGTGATGCTGATCCTCGCGAACGTCCGCGAACGCTGGTCCGGATTCCTCGGTGCCTTCGTCGCCGTCCTGGTCGGCGTGGCCCTCATCACCACCACCCTGGTCGTCTACGACTCCTCCCGCCCCACCGTCCAGCCCCGGTACGCAGGCGCAGCCGCTCTGTCCCTGCCCCGGCAGGCCCTCGACGCGGACGGCAGCCCCGAGGACCGGATCCCGTGGAACGAGGAGGAGGCCGCGCCCCTCCTGACCGGACTCGACGCGGTTCCCGGAGTGGCCTCCGTCGTGGTGGACCGCTCGTTCTACGCCCAGGCGATCATCGGCGGCAAGCCCGTCACCGACGAGGGAGCCATCGAATCCGGGCACGGCTGGGACAGCGCCCGGATGGCGCCCTACCGGCTGCTCTCCGGCCGGGCCCCGAGCGGCGACCGTGAGGTCGTGGTCGACCGGGCCCTGAACGCGGCCGTCGGCAGCGAACTCACCGTCAACATCACCCGGGGCCGGGAGCGGTTCACCGTCGTCGGCACCGTGGACGGCCCCGGCTACTACTTCAGCGAGGCGTTCGCCGCCGAGCAGCAGCCCGGCGTGCGCGCCATCGCCCTCATCGCCGACGAGGGCGCCTCCGCCTCCGCGATCGCCTCCGGCGCCCAGAAGGTCCTGGCCGGCAAGGGCACCGTGGTCTCCGGTGACGGCCGCTCCGAACTCCAGCCCGCGTACATCGAGCACAAGCGCTTCCTCGGCGTCCAGCTCATCAGCGCCATGACGATCCTCGGCCTGTTCACCACGGTCTTCGTCGTAGCCTCCATGCTGGTCCTGGCGACCGGCATGCGCCGTCGGGAGATCGGCCTGCTGCGGACCATCGGCGCCGGACCCGACCAGGTCCGCCGCATGATCCTCGGTGAAGCCGCCGTGGTCGGCGCACTCGGTTCGATCGCCGGCTGCCTGGCCGGCGTCGCCGCCACGCCACTCTTGCGGGGCATCCTGAACGACCTCGACGTGACCCCGCCGAACATGGAGATCACCGTCTCCGCCTGGCCGCTGCTCACCGCCACCGTGATCGGTGTCGGCGTCAGCGTCATCGGCGCCTGGGCCGCCGGCCGCAAGGCCGCGAAGGTGGCCCCGATCGAGGCCCTGCTCGACAGCCGATCCGTCAACAACGGTATGGGCCGAGGCCGTTGGATCGCAGGCCTGGCATGCCTGGGCACCGGTGCGGTCCTCGCCATCGGCACCGCCACCACCGCCGCCGACAACCGGATCAACATGGCGATCTTCGCCACCATGACGCTCATCGTCGCGGCGGCCCTGCTCGCACCCGTCGTCGTGGGCCCCATCGGCCGCGCCCTGACCGCGCCGTTCCAGCGCGGCGGATCGGCCGCTCCGGTTCTGATCCGGGCCGAACTCGTCGCGAGCTCCCGCCGTGCCGCCTCCCTGGTGGCCCCCGTGATCGCAGCCGTCGGGTTCGCGGTCCTGCTCAGCGGCATCGTGGAGACGATGCGGGTGGCCTACCCGGCGGGCGAGGCCCTCAAAGTCGCGGGCCAGACGATCGTCACCCCGGCCGGCACCCCCGGCAACACCGACGAAGTCGTCGCCGCCAACCCGGTGGGCAAGGCCGCCCTGCCGACCCGCGCGTTCGTCTCGACGGCCGCCGACCGACACACCGTCCTGGACGTCCTGGGCACCCGCGACCAGCGGTGGAACAGGCAGGGCGAGGCCGTCCTCGGCGAGCGGACCGCCAAGGTACTGGGCCTGACGCAGGGCGGACACGTCCCGGTCCGGTTCGCCGACGGCGCGAGCGTCACCCTGAAGGTCGGCGCGGTCCTGCCCGACGACCCGGCCCGGGGCGACTTCGTGGTCGCCCGTGACCTGGTCCGTGCCCACGACCCGGCCGCGCTCACCGACGACATCTTCGTCCCGGCCGGGGCCAAGGCGTCCGACGCCGTCCCCGGCACCGCCCTGCACGACGCCACGGAGTACGCCCTCGCGGACTACACCACCGACTCCAAGCTCACCGACAGCCTGGCCGACATGCTCATCTTCATCGCCGTCGGCTACAGCGTGATCGCCGTCGCCAACAGCATGGCCATGGCAGCCCACGGCCGGCGCCGCGACTTCGCGGTCATGAAGTCCGCCGGCGGCACCGTCCGCCAGCTGCTCCTCCTGTCGGTCGGCGAGACCACGATGGTCGTCATCGTCGGCGCCACCCTCGGCGTCCTGGTGACGCTGCCGCCGCTGGCCGGCATGGCCTCCGGGCTCTCGCAGGCCACCTCGTCCGACGTGGGCCTGCACCTGAACACGGGAGCCATCACCCTGGCGATCGTCGGCACCCTGCTGACGGCCGTCACCGCCGGGGCCGCCGTGACCTGGAAGACCATGCGGAAACAGACGGCATAGCACCGGACCACCGCTTGAGAGCGACGCGGCCCCTCCCCCCCTTGCCGCGGCTGACGCCCCCGGCCCACCATCGCTGTATTCGGGGTGAATCAATATCTGCTCCGGCGGTCTAAGAATTCAACGGACCCCGCCAGGAGAGTTTCTTCTACAACACCCCCGGCAGAAATCTTTTACGTACGCAGGCCACTGCAGCGTGCTACTGTCGATCTCGGTTGCAGTTTTGGTACCCAAAAACTTCAAGCGCCTCGAACCGGCCTCAGCGCCGCATCAAGGCGCTTCGTATTTCCCGGTCATTTTCCGGGCGGGGCATCATCGCGGCGACACGGTGTCCGCACAGTGCAGGCGCTGGTGTACTGCCCCAAAGGAGATACGACATGACTGTTGGCACCGTGAAGTGGTTCAACGCGGCAAAGGGTTTCGGCTTCATCGAGCAGGACGGTGGCGGCGACGACGTCTTCGCCCACTTCTCGAACATCGCCGCCCAGGGCTTCCGCGAGCTGATCGAAGGCCAGAAGGTCACCTTCGACATCGCGCAGGGTCAGAAGGGCCCGACGGCCGAGAACATCGTCCCCGCCTGACGCTGACGCGCATGGTGTAGCTGGGGCCCGCATCCCTCGGGGTGCGGGCCCCAGCTGCACCCATTCCCCCGCAGTGCGTCCACCTGCGGGACAAGGCACTGAAGGATGCATCCTCCGTGAGGCCGCATCCGAGTGATTTCTCTGGATTTCTCGCGTCCGTATGACGCCCTCCCATTCCAGCACCTGTGCCCCTGCGGATTCCCTGTGGGCCAGATGTGCTTTCGCATTCCATTCGGCCCGTTCCTGTGGTTCCCGCGCTGCTCTTACCGCTGCCGGAATTCCTTGATTGGTGCCGCAATCAAGGAAGGTTCCACATGAACCCCACACGCACGAACAACCGCTCCTCCCGCAGCCGCACCGGCGGCCCCGCTTTCGGCACTGACGCCGGTTCGGGCCGGGGCAGCCGCTTCGGCTCGTCGGCTCCGAGTCGTTCCGGAGGTCCGAGTCGTTCGGGAACTCCGAGCCGTTCGGGCGGCTACGGCCGCCGGCCCGCCGCGGTCCAGGGCGAGTTCGCCCTGCCGAAGACGATCACGCCTCCCCTGCCCGCCGTCGAGGCGTTCGCCGACCTCGACATGCCGGCCGAGCTGCTCGCGGCGCTGAGCGCGCAGGGAGTGACCATGCCCTTCCCGATCCAGGGCGCCACCCTGCCCAACACCCTCGCGGGCCGTGACGTCCTCGGCCGAGGCCGCACCGGCTCCGGCAAGACCCTCGCCTTCGGCCTCGCCCTGCTGACCCGCACCGCCGGGCAGCGCGCCGAGCCCCAACAGCCGCTCGCACTGATCCTCGTACCGACCCGCGAGCTGGCCCAGCAGGTCACCGACGCCCTCACCCCGTACGCCCGTTCCGTGAAGCTGCGCCTGGCCACCGTCGTCGGCGGCATGTCGATCGGCAAGCAGATCGGTGCGCTCCGCGGAGGCGCGGAAGTCGTCGTGGCCACGCCCGGCCGGTTGAAGGACCTCATCGACCGCGGTGACTGCCGCCTGAACCAGGTCGCAATCACCGTCCTGGACGAGGCCGACCAGATGGCCGACATGGGCTTCATGCCCCAGGTCACCGCGCTCCTGGACCAGGTCCGCCCCGAGGGCCAGCGGATGCTGTTCTCCGCGACCCTGGACCGCAACGTCGACCTGCTGGTCCGGCGCTACCTGACCGACCCGGTCGTGCACTCCGTCGACCCGTCCGCCGGTGCGGTGACCACGATGGAGCACCACGTCCTGCACGTCCACGGCGCCGACAAGCAGCGGATGACGACGGAGATCGCGGCGCGCGACGGCCGGGTGATGATGTTCCTGGACACCAAGCACGCCGTCGACCGGCTGACAGAGCACCTGCTCAACAGCGGTGTCCGGGCCGCGGCGCTGCACGGCGGGAAGTCCCAGCCCCAGCGGACCCGCACCCTGGCCCAGTTCAAGACCGGCCACGTCACCGTCCTGGTCGCGACCAACGTCGCCGCCCGCGGCATCCACGTCGACAACCTCGACCTCGTCGTCAACGTCGACCCGCCGACCGACCACAAGGACTACCTCCACCGCGGCGGCCGCACCGCCCGCGCCGGCGAGTCCGGCAGCGTCGTCACCCTGGTCACCCCCAACCAGCGTCGCGACATGACCCGACTGATGACGGCCGCGGGCATCACCCCGCAGTCCACCCAGGTCCGCTCCGGCGAAGAGGCACTCAACCGCATCACCGGAGCCCAGACCCCCTCCGGCATCCCGGTCACCATCACCGCACCGGTGTCCGAGCGGCCCAAGCGCAGCTCTGCCTCCCGCGGACGGCGCGGGCCCGTGTCGGCCGCCCGGCGCGCGAGCGCGCGGCAGTCCGCCTTCGACGCGGCGGCCTGACGACCACGTGCTCCGGAAACTGACCCATCTCTGCAGGAGGCACCTTTTGACGCTGGTCCAGATGGAGCCCCGCTCCGCGAACGCCGAACTCACGCACCGGACGGTGGACGACGCGATGGAAGCGGCCGGTCCGCAGGTCTGCGACGACATGACCGTCGAGGTGGCCCTCGCCGTCATGGCCGGTTCCCGCGCGGACCATCTGCTCATCTGCGACGAGGACGGCCTCTGCATCGGGCTGATCACCCGGGGCCGGCTCGCCGCTGTCCGCGACAGCGCCGCGTACACGGACCGGGTCCGGCTGCGCGATGTCCGCGGCGACCGCGGGCCGTTCGCCTCACCCCTGACCGACATGGCCGAGGCCGAACACGCGATGCGCTACCGCAAGCTCACCGCTCTGCCCGTCGTAGACGACCAGGGCTGCGCCTTGGGCGTCCTCGCCCTCGCCCGCTGAACCACCTCACCGTGGCCGGACCGTTCCCCTCTTCACCCTGTGAGGCATCATGCGCTGTGTCATCGCCCGCTTCCCGTTCGACCTGACCAAGAGCGGTGTCCTGGAGTCCATGAAGGGCGTCAAGCCCGAGCAGGTCATCGGCGAGTCCGTGATCATCGGGCGCCGTCACTACCCCGTCAAGCAGGTCGGCCAGGTCATCACACGCCAGGACCGCCGCGACTTCAGTGCCGGCGAAGTCCTCCGGGCCATGACCCAGCTCGGCTTCACCTGCCGCGGCAGCATTCCCCCGACCGCCGTGGCCACGCGCGTGCTCAGCCCCCTCCAGCGGGCCTCCGCGATGCTCGGCACCCCCGTGACCGCCTGACCGGTGGGCCCGGCGCACGCCGCCGACCGAACGACGAAGAGGGCCCGACCGGCACGCGCCGCTCGGGCCCTTTCGCGTGCCCGCAGTCGGCCGAGGGCACGTGTGAAGGCGCGAATGGGGCGTGACATGGTCAGGGGGCACGCGGGGTAGGCGAGTGACTCTGGGGAAGTAGCGGTACATGGATATCGAGCGCAGGAACAACGTGACCGTGACCGGCAATCCGCACGGCCCCACGGTGGTGCTGGCCCACGGGTTCGGCTGCGACCAGAACATGTGGCGGCTGACCGTGCCCGCGCTGGCCGATGACTACCGGGTGGTGCTGTTCGACTACGTGGGCTCGGGCCGCTCGGATCTCTCGGCGTTCTCAGAACGCCGATACAGATCCCTGGACGGCTACGCCCAAGACGTGGTGGAGGTGTGCGAAGCCCTCGACCTGCGCGACGCGGTGTTCGTGGGGCATTCGGTCAGCGCGATGGTCGGTGTACTGGCGGCCGAGGCGGCTCCGGCGCGCATCGCGGCGCTGGCGATGATCGCCCCCTCCCCCCGGTACATCGATGACGACGGATATCGGGGCGGTTTCAGCGCGCAGGACATCGACGAGCTCCTGGAGTCGCTGGAAGCGAACTATCTGGGCTGGTCGGCGGCGATGGCGCCGGTGATCATGGGGAATCCGGATCGGCCCGCGCTCGGTGAGGAGCTGGCGAACAGCTTCTGCGCCACCGACCCGGACATGGCACGCGTCTTCGCCCGGACCACCTTCCTGTCCGATTCGAGGGACGAACTGAAGAACGTGAACGTGCCGACGCTGGTCCTGGAATGCACCCAGGACGCCATCGCACCCCGGGAGGTCGGCGCCTTCGTCCACAAGGCGATCCCCGGATCGACGCTCATCACCCTGGACACGAGCGGGCATTGCCCGCACCTGTCCGCTCCCGAGGCCACCAACGAGGCGCTCACCGGGTTCCTGGCAGGCCTGCGGTGATGTGCCGCACCGGGCAGCAGCCCGACCCGCACGGCGCGGGCGAGGAGGAGACGTCGGACGCGGCGTTCGCCGGCCTGCTGGAGGACAGCGCCGAGGAGCTGTACGAGAGCGCACCGTGCGGGTATCTGTCCACGCTGATGGACGGCACCATCGCCAAGATCAACGCCACGTTGCTGGACTGGCTCGGCCTCCACCGGGACGCGGTGGTGGGCCGCATGCGGTTCACCGACCTGCTGACCGTGGGCGGCAGGATCTACCACGAAACCCACTTCGCGCCGCTGCTGCGCATGCAGGGCGAGATCGGCAGCGTCGCCCTCGAGATCCGACAAGCCGACGGCGGCCGGCTTCCCGTGCTGGTCTCCTCCGTGGTCAAGCGCGGAGCCACGGGCGAGCCGCTGCTGATCCGCACCACCGTCTTCAACGCCCGCGACCGCCGCGCTTACGAGGAGGAACTCCTGCGGGCCCGCAAGGCGGCCGAGGACGCACGGAGGCAAGCGGAGATCGACCGTGCCCGGCTGCAGGACGCCCTCGTGGTACTCCAGCAGTCGCTGCTGCCCGACGTCCTTCCGGCCATCCCCGGAGTGGAGGCGGCCGCCCACTACCGCACCGCGTCCCCCGACCGGCTCGGCGGCGACTTCTACGACGTCTTCCCCATCGACGGCCGGCGCTTCGCCTTCTTCCTCGGCGACGTGTGCGGCAAGGGCCCCCAGGCCGCCGCGGTCACTTCACTGACCCGCTACACCCTGCGCGCCGCGGCCCTGCACGACCCTGACCCCGTGTCCGCCCTGTCCACCCTCAACAAAGTCCTCCACGAGCGCTACAGCAGCGGCGACCCCCGCTACTGCACCGCCGTCTTCGGCATCCTCGAACCCGCCCCCACGCCGGGGCACGTCGCCGTCGTCCTCGCCTCGGGCGGACACCCGCCGGCCCTCCTCCTGCGCGCCGACGGCACAGCCGACTTCCTGGCGACCCCGGGCGGCCTCCTCGTCGGCATCCTGCCGAACGCGCACTTCACCAGCGCCGCCACCACGCTCGCCCCCGGCGACACCCTCCTGCTCTACACCGACGGCCTCACCGAAGCCCGCACCGGCGCAGGGCGCACCTCCCTGTACGGGGACGAGGCCCTGCACGCCTTCGCCACCGGCCACGCCGGCAGGTCGCCGGACGAGATCATCGAGGCGCTGACCGGTCTGCTGGACGGCTTCGGCGACGGCCTCGACGACGACACCGCCCTTCTCGCCCTCGGCGTCCCCGTGAAGAACCCACGATGACCCCGCTGCGGACGACCACCCGAGACTCCCCGACCGGCCCCGTCCTGCACATCATCGGCGAACTCGACTACACCACCGCCCCCGACCTGCGCGACCTCATCGCCACGCTCACCGTCCAACCGGGTGCGCTCCTCGTCCTGGACCTCGCCCGCATGGAGTTCTGCGACTCCAGCGGCATCAGCGTCCTGATCGCCGCCCGCAACCAGGTGCAGGCCGCCCGAGCCGACATCGCACTCGCCGCCGTCCCCGCACACACTCTGCGCATCCTGCGGATCATCGGCCTGGACCAGGTCTTCCGCCTCCTGCCGGGCACCGAGCCCGGATCGCCGGGTATCTGTACGGAAGTGCCCTGAACCGGCTGTCCGCCCGCGGGCCGCGGCTCTCAGCGGATCCGTCGGGGGAGGAGCGCGCGTACGGTTTTGCCGCCTTCGGGCGTGGTCGTGACAACGGTGGCGCGGGCGAGGTCGTTGACCATGTGCCAGCCGAATCCGCCGGTGCCGTCGACGAGGTCGGGTGTGCGCATGCGCGGCGGGTGGGGGCTGGAGTCCTCTACGGCGACCTCGATGGTCCCGGGGTGGGTGGCCAGGCGGAGGGTGTAGGCGCCGCCGCCGTGACGCAGGGCGTTGGTGACGAGTTCGGAGACGACCAGGATCACGGTGTCGGCGCATTCCGGGTCGACGGCCGGCTGCCCGAGGGCTCCGAGGAAGGACCGGGCCGCCTGGCGCGCCTCGGCGACGGCGGCCGGAGAACGAAGGGCTGTGCGCTCGGCGCTCAGGGTGGTCATCGCGCGCTCCGGGTCTGTTGTCGGTGTCCGGCCTTGCCTGCCCGGTCGTTGTGCCCTGACCCACAGCCGTTCAACCCGACGGAGCTCAGATTACCTCGGCGACACGCACCCAAAAATCTACCTTGGCCGGAGTAGACATTGAGCGGTGGCGTGGCTATGGTTTCTCTCGTAACCCAGAAAGTCAGCAGGGCCTGGCAGAGACGAACTGCCGGGCAGCAGTACAGGCAGTACCCGTAAGCGCAGTACCCAGCAGTGAAGTCAGTGAGCAGCACCTTGGTGAAGGCGTCGGCTGCGGGCGCGCGCACCAGGAGGTCCGGCAGTGGGGTTCCAAGCCAGAGCAGACGCACGATGGGCGACGGGGCTGGCTGCCGGAACGTGGCGCTCGGCCAGGCCACGAGCAGTACGAGCGGTTGGCAGTACAGCAGTGAGAGAAGTACCGGCAGTACGCAGTTCCCGCTTGGCACGTAGGTGACACCGAGGGAAGAACGGAGGAGTTGAAGCGCCATCAGGATCGCCCGGACCGAGTCTGCGTCCGGGTACCGCAGGACATCGATAGTGAGGTGGTCTCCGGTCAGGCAAACGCGATCCCCGCACTCCCGGCAGCATCCAGGCCGGGTCGGCGGAAACAGAAGGCCGGCGCAGTATCAGGGCCGGCAGATGGTGTAGCAGTTCCTTCGGGGCCCTGGTGCCGTACGCACCAGGGCCCCTCCTCGCGTTCCGCCCCGTGCCGGGAACCGCCTCTCAGCGCCCGAAGGGCGCCCGCGCACGGCGGCGGGGCGGGTGCGCCCGCCGGTCCCGGCGGGGTACCCCCACCCGTGTGCGCGGGACCGTGACGCGCCTCATTCCCTCTGGTGACGAGCCGTTGGAGGCGTGTAGCGTCTGCGTCAGCTGTCGTGGTTCGGAAGTCCCTTTGCCCACGCCTTGGTGTGGGTGTTTTGCTGTGCTGTGCCGCAGGAACCAGGACGATCACCTCCGCCTCCCGCATGGAGCGGGAGGCGTTCATCGACTGGAAGGCATCAGACATGGCTACGGGAACTGTCAAGTGGTTCAACGCTGAAAAGGGCTTCGGCTTCATCGCCCAGGACGGCGGCGGCCCGGACGTCTTCGCCCACTACTCCGCGATCAACTCCTCGGGCTTCCGAGAGCTGCAGGAGGGCCAGGTCGTGACGTTCGACGTCACCCAGGGCCAGAAGGGCCCCCAGGCCGAGAACATCACCCCGGCCTGACCCTCCCCACCCCGCCCGCGCTGCCACAGCGATCGGTGCCCACGACTGTCCATACAGTTCACGGGCGTCCGACCAGCAGACATGTGCGATGACGGTGGGATCCCAGGAATACCGGCTCAGGGCCGCGCGGCGTGTGCCGCGCGGCCCTGAGCCGCGTCTGGACCCGGACCGACCGACCCTCACCCTCGTCACCCTCCGGGTGACATCTCACTTGTCATCGTTTCGATGACATGTTACAACGGATGCACGTTGAAGCGCATTGGCAGTTTCTGCCCGAACCAACTGGAGGTGTTTCGCGATGTTGATGCGCACTGACCCGTTCCGCGAGATGGACCGGATCGTCCAGCAGCTGTCGGGTACGTCCGGAACCTGGTCGAAGCCGTCCGCCATGCCCATGGACGCCTACCGCGAGGGCGACGAGTACGTCATCGCCTTCGACCTCCCCGGCGTGAGCACCGATGCGATCGACATCGACGTCGAGCGGAACATGCTGCGGGTGAAGGCCGAGCGCCGTCCCGCCGCGAAGGCCGACACCGTGCAGATGGAGCTCTCCGAGCGGCCCCTCGGTGTCTTCTCCCGCCAGGTCGTCCTCGCGGACACCCTGGACACCGAGCGCATCCAGGCCGACTACGACGCGGGTGTCCTGACCCTGCGCATCCCGATCGCCGAGCGCGCCAAGCCGCGGAAGGTCAGCATCAGCCGTACGGACGGGCACCAGCAGATCTCCGGCTGAGCCGGCCCCCACCCGCCGACGGAGGACGGGGGACCGCCCCCTCCGGCATCCCGTCCTCCGCGCCCCGCACTCCGCTCCTCGCTCCGTTCCGGAGGTGACGTGATGCCGATGCGACACGAAGTATTTCTGGCCCGGGTCCAGGAGCAGGGCCGGTACGCGACCGTCCCGGAGGCCGAGCGGGTGGCCCGCGTCGTCCTGGCTCTGCTGGGTGCCCACCTCGTCGGCACCGTACGGGCCGAGCTCGCGGCCCGGCTCCCCGAGGCGTACGCGCTGATCCTGCTCAACCCCCTGCAGGCCGCGGAGCCGCTCCCGCCCGAGCGCTTCGTCCGCGCGACCGCGGCCTGGATCGAAGGCGCCACCGAGAAGACGGCCCTGTGGGACATCGGCGCCGTGCTCGCCACCGTGGCCGCCGCCGCGGGCGAGGGCCTCACCCGGGAGGTCCTGCTCCAGCTCCCGCCCGGCTACGACCTCCTCTTCGGCCGCCCCAGTTCCCCTGACCCGGCCCCGGCCTCGATTACCTCCTGACCGGCCACGAGCAAATCTATCCCGGCCGGAGTAGACATTGGACGGTGACGTGGCTATGGTTTCTCTCGTAGCCCAGAGAGACAGCAGGGCCTGGCAGAGACGAACTGCCGGGCAGCAGTACAGGCAGTACCCGTAAGTGCAGTACGCAGGACGGTGCGGTGGTGGAGTTCCGAAGCCAGGGTTGTCGCAGGACGGCGACGGGACTGACGACCGGACCGGGCGGCCCGCAGTGATCAGGGGCCACCACGAGCAGTACCCAGCAGTGAAGTCAGTGAGCAGCACCTTGGTGAAGGCGTCGACTGCGGGCGCGCGCACCAGGAGGTTCGGCAGTGGGGTTCCAAGCCAGAGCAGACGCAGGACGGGCAACGGGGCTGGCTGCCGAAACGTGGCGCTCGGTCAGGCCACGAGCAGTACGCAGGACGGTGCGGTGGTGGAGTTCCGAAGCCAGGGCTGTTGCAGGACGGCGACGGGACTGACGACCGGACCGGGCGGCCCGCAGTGATCAGGGGCCACCACCAGCAGGACAAGCGGTTAGCAGTGCGCAGTACAACAGAAGCATCACCAGCAGTACACAGTCCACCGCTTGGTAAGCAGTTGATCACCGAGGGAAGAACGGAGGAGCTTAGCGCCATCAGGATCGCCCGGGCCGGCAGTTGGAAGCCCGGGTACCGCAGGACATCGATAGTGAGGTGGTCTCCGGTCAAGCAACCGCGATCCCCGCACTCCCGGCAGCATCCAGGCCGGGTCGGCGGAAACAGAAGGCCGGCGCAGTATCAGGGCCGGCAGATGGTGTAGCAGTTCCTTCGGGGCCCTGGTGCCATAGGCACCAGGGCCCCTCCACGCGTTCCGGAAAGATGTTCGATGACAGCAGACGATTCGTTCAACCGTCTCGACGACGACGACTACCCCGCCTACACCATGGGCCGGGCCGCCGCGATGCTCGGCACCACCCAAGGCTTCCTCCGCGCCCTGGGCGAGGCCCGCCTCATCACCCCGCTCCGCTCGGACGGCGGCCACCGCCGCTACTCGCGCTACCAGCTGCGCATCGCCGCCCGCGCCCGCGAACTCGTCGACCAGGGAACCCCCATCGAGGCCGCCTGCCGCATCATCATCCTCGAAGACCAGCTCGAAGAAGCCCAGCGCATCAACGCCGAGTACCGACGAGGTGACGGGGGCGCGCAGACGCACGGCCTCGGCGGACCCTCCTGAGGGCGACGTTCGCACCACCGCGACGCGTAGGCCTTCTCGCCGCGGCCTGCGCGCTGAACGGAGCGCCGCGCGGTCGCCGCGTCGTCGACGAGGTCCACCCCTCCATCAGTCCCAGCACGCACGGCCGGAATCCTCCGGGGACTCGGTTGCCCGCCGAGCAGAGGGGCATGCGGTCGGCGGGTGCGAAGGAGTGGTGCACCGAGCCACCACGCCGTTCGCCGCCGAGGACGAGGACGAGGACGAGGAGACAGTCGGTGAGCGGAGTGTGGATGTACGCGCAGGACAGCGGTTACGCGTCCGGGCAGTCACTGGTGGGATTCACCGTGGAAGCCGCTGACGGTGTCATCGGGCACGCGGACCGGCAGCAGGACCAGCCCGGCATGCAGCACCTGGTGGTGGACACCGGCGTGTGGGTGTTCGGCAGGAGCGTCCTGATCCCGGCCGGCGCCATCACCCGCATCGATACCGAGGAGCAGACGGTGAAGGTCTCGGCCACGCAGGACGAGATCAAGGCCGCGCCCCGGTTCACCACCGACAGCGAGACAGCCGACCACGACTACCTGTCCGCGGTCGGCGGCTACTACGTCTCCCTCCGCCGCCCGCTCGCGCCCTGACCCCCAAGCCGGTCGGCCACGTACCGGCCCCGCGCAACGAGGCGGGCAGGCAGGCGGGCAGCGCGTCGTCGTGTGCTCAGAGGGCAGCGCGGAAGACGGCGACGCAGTGCGCGGTGAAGGCCGCCACCGTCAGGGCGTGGAACACCTCGTGGTACCCGAACCAGCGGGGTGAGGGGTCGGGGCGCTGGAGGGCGTACACGACCGCGCCCGCACTGTAGAGCAGCCCGCCCGTCACCACCAGGGTGAGTACGGCCGCGCCGCCGTTGTGCAGGAAGTCGGGCAGGTAGCGCACCGGTGCCCAGCCCAGGGCCAGATAGCAGGGTGTGTACAGCCAGCGGGGCGCTCCGATCCACAGGACGCGGAAGGCGATGCCGGCCAGAGCGCCCGTCCACACGATCCACAGGAGGACGGACCGCTGGTCAGGGGCGAGGAGGAGCACGGCGAGAGGGGTGCAGGTGCCGGCGATGATCAGGAAGATGTTGGCGTGGTCGAGGCGGCGCAGGACGGCCTCGCCGAGCGGTCCCCAGGTGCCGAGGTGGTAGACGGCGCTCGTTCCGAACAGCAGCCAGGCAGTGACGGCGTACACGGTGCAGGCCACAGTGGCCTGCGGTGTTCCGGCCAGGCAGATGAGGACGATGCCCGCGGCCAGCGACGCGGGGACCATGCCGGCGTGAAGCCAGCCCCGTAGCTTCGGCTTGACCGGCTCCACCAGATCGGCCGCTCGCTCGAGCAGGTCGGCGGCCGGCGGGGAGCCCTCGCGCCCTCCATCCGTGGGTACGGAGAGCACACTGCCGGCTTCGGCGTCGTCCCGGGACACCGCGTCCCGTCCTGACTCGGACTGCTGGGCATCGCTGGCAACCATGGGTTCATGCTAGAAGCCGGCCCTGAGCGGCATCGGGTGAGGTGTGCCGCAGTCGGCCGGCGGCACGGATCGCCGGGCGCGGCCGGTTCATTCGGCCGCCTCCTGGTTGCGGTCCTCGCGGTCTTCCGCCAACCGGGGTCGCGGAACCCGTGTAATCGGGCGGGCCAGGGGAACGATCTGGGCTTCCGAACGGGCCTCTCCGCTCTCCTACGTCCAAGGACCGCCGATGCTTCCCGAGTTTCGCTCCCCCGCGTCCGCCCCCGTCTCCCATCAGCTGGAACAGCGGCTGGGACTGGACCCACGCCTCGAAGCCGGCCGCATCGACGTGGAGCGCGTCGCGGACATCGCCGTCGTCGCATCGGCCCACTCCGACGGGTACGCGGCCACCGCACACCTCCTCGGGCTGCTGGCGGCGCTACCCGCCCCCACCGAGTCCGGGGAGCGCTTCTGGTCGGACCTGTGGAGGTCCTCGGGCTCGCTCTACCTGTTGCCCGCCCACATCAAGGCGTACGTGCTGAGCTCGCTGGCAGGAGAGGGCACCGGCCTGGCCGGGCAAATCCTCTCGGCCTGCGACGAGATGACCCCGCCCCAGCGCATCGCGGCCGGAGAGGTCATCGGCCAGGCACTCGCCGAGTCCGACCACCTCCCCGACCTCAAAACCCAGGTCATCGGCGAGCTGTGGCTCCGGGACCTCGAACTCACCGCCTGGCGCGTCCTGCACGCGGACCACAAATCCGCCGATCCGACCCGGCGGGAAGCCTTCTTCGACGCATGGACGAGTATCTGAACCGCATGCCTTGCGGGGCCCTGGAGCCGGCCCCGGACGGCACGTACGCCCGGCCCTTCCGGCTCCGGGCCCGACTGCACCCCGTCTGCCGTTCTCGTACGGGGGCCTCTAGGATCCGGGCATGGCGCTGATCATGAGTGACGTGGACCGGTTCGAGGCGGCGAGGCCCCGGCTGGAGGCCATCGCCTACCGGATGCTCGGCTCGTCGAGCGAGGCCGAGGACGCCGTACAGGAGACGTTCCTGCGGTGGCAGGCGGCCGACGTGGGGCGGATCGCGGTGCCCGAGGCCTGGATGACGAAGGTCCTCACCAACTGGTGCCTGAACGTGCTCACTTCGGCCCGTGCCCGGCGCGAGACGTACGTGGGGCAGTGGCTGCCCGAGCCGCTGCTCGCCGGGGACCCGATGCTCGGCCCGGCCGACAGCGCCGAGCAGCGCGAGTCGGTGTCGTACGCCGTCCTCGTGCTCCTGGAGCGTCTGTCGCCGGGCGAGCGGGCGGTGTACGTGCTGCGCGAGGCCTTCGACCACCCGCACCGGGAGATCGCCGAGATCCTGGACATCACCGAGGCCGCCTCCCAGCAGATCTACCACCGGGCCAAGAAGCACATCGCGGACGGCAGGGCGCGCGCCGAGATCGACGGGGCCGCTGCCCGGAGGATCGTCGAGGAGTTCCTGTCCGCGGCGGCCAGTGGCCGAACCGAACCCCTCGTACGCCTGCTGACCCAGGACGCCTTCTCGGTCGGCGACGGCGGCGGGAAGGTCCCGGCCCGCGCGAAGGCGTTCGAGGGCGCGCTCGCGGTCGCCACGTTCCTGCGCGGCATGTTCAAGCCCAGCGCGGCCAAGCGGGCCCACGTCGGCGGCGCGGCCGAGATCTACCCCGCGACCGCGAACGGCGGGCCCGCCCTCGTGGCCGTCGTGGACGGCCGGGTCGTCGGGATCATCTCCCTGGAGGTCACCGCGGAGGGCATCTCCGCGGTACGCGCCCAGGTCAACCCCGACAAACTCGTCCGCGCGACCGGGCTCTGGGCCGCCGCGGACCACCCGGAGGGCCCGCTCCACACCCTCTGAGGAGGTGTGGCGCAGGTCACGTTCCGATCCTGTCAGGGAATGGGGGGCTGTCCGGTTCAAGGGGCGACACACGCCGGACACCGGCGGCCCCCGCCCAGACAGGAGCACGGACATGCAGCACCGCATCGTCGTCCTCGGAGCCGGCTACACCGGAGCCACCGCCGCCGGCCGTCTCGCCAAGCGGCTGCACCGCTCGGACGTCGCCATCACCCTCGTCACCCCCGAGCCCGACTTCGTCGAGCGGGTACGGCTGCACCAGGTCGCGGCCGGCCAGGACCTCGCGCTCCGGCCGTTCGCCGAGATGTTCGCGGGCACCGGCGTGGAGGTGAAGCTCGGAGAGGTCACCGCCGTGGACGTGGACCGGAAGGCCGTGACGCTCGCCGCCGCCGACGGCCCCGGGCCGCAGGCGCGACAGCAGCTGGAGCAGCTGGAGTACGACACGCTCGTGTACGCCCTCGGCAGCGGATGGAACGACGGGGGCGTCCCCGGCACCGCCGAACACGCGGACGAGGTCTCCAGCCGTCCCGGCGCCCTCCGCCTCCGCGGCCGCCTGGCCGCCCTGGACGCCGGCCGGCCCGTGGTCGTGGTCGGCGGCGGCCTGACCGGCCTGGAGGCCGCGACCGAGATCGCCGAAGCCCGCCCGGACCTCGACGTCGCCCTGGCCGCCCGCGGCGCCCTCGGCGACTGGCTCTCGGCGAAGGGCCGCGCCCACCTGTGGAAGGTGGTGGACGCGCTCGGCATCACCGTCCACGAGCACACCGAGGTGGGCGCCGTGGCGGCGGACGCCGTGACGACCGCCGACGGCCGGACCATCCCCGCCGGGATCACCGTCTGGACCACCGGGTTCGCCGTCCACCCGATCGCCGCGGCCACCGCCCTGGAGGTCGCCGACGACGGCCGGATCGTGGTCGACACCACGATGCGCTCGGTGTCCCACCCGGACGTGTACGCCGTGGGCGACGCGGCGGCGGCGACCGGCCCGGGCGGCAAGCCCCTGCGCATGTCCTGCGCCTCGGGCGTCCCCATGGCCTGGCAGGCGGCCGACGCCATCGCCGCCCGGCTCGCCGGCACCAAGGTCCCCGACTCCTCGATCCGCTACTTCCAGCAGTGCGTCTCCCTCGGGCGCAAGGAGGGGCTGATCCAGTTCGTCAGCGCCGATGACCGGGCGGTCGACAGCGCGCTCACGGGCCGCGTGGCCGCTGTCTACAAGGAGCTGATCTGCAAGGGCGCGGCCTGGGGCGTGGCCCACCCGACGGTGGGCGTGCCGTCCCGGCGCCGTCGCGTCGTACGGCAGCAGCCCCGGAACCGCACCCAGGCGGAGGCGACGGCTTAGAGGGGGTCGCCGGAGCGCTGTGCGCGGCGGCGGGGGGTCAGCGCCCGGGCCAAGTCCAGCACGCTCAGGCCGAACATCAGGATGCCCAGGGGGACATGGAGGGAGGCCACGTGCGTGATGCCCAGCACCACCTGTACCGAGGCGAGGACGAGGAAGCCGGAGGCGTACAGGACGGGAAGGGGCGAGCCGCCGCCCGGGCGCCATGCCAGGATCGCGGCGAGCACGTACAACATCGACGCGCCGTACATCACGCGCGAGCCGACGTCGTGGAGGGCGGCGCCGGACGACGAGGACAGCAGCAGTCCGGCGGTCGCCGCCTGGAAGAACAGGGCCGCGGTCTGCAGGACTATCGCGACCTGCGGGAACGTGATGCGGCCCGGTACTGCCGTCGTCTGCGTGGCCATGGCGCGGCCCCCTCTTCTGCCTCGCGGCGGTGGATCGTCGGATCTTCGGTGTCTCGCCGGTCCGACGACGCGGGCCCGCGAAAGGTGAGGTGGAGGGCGGAACTCACGATCCGGTGCGGTGTTTCGTCGGAGTACCGGAAGCCGAAGCGGACGAGCAGAACCAGGGAGCGGTCGCGACCATGAGCACCCCATCCGAGGCAGTGCGGGGCCGGCCCGAGCCGGCCCTGAGCGTGATCGTCGCCGAGCGGCGCCAGCTGATCAACCTCGCCTACCGGCTGCTCGGTTCGCTGGCCGAGGCCGAGGACGCCGTGCAGGAGACCTACACCCGCTGGTACGCGATGTCGCCGCAGCGGCGGGAGGCCGTCGCGTCGCCCGGTGCCTGGCTGACGACGGTGGCCGGGCGCATCTGCCTGGACGTGCTCGGCTCGGCGCGGGTCCGGCGCGAGCGCTACGTCGGCGCGTGGATACCCGAGCCGGTCCCCGACCGTACGGAGTGGGTCGGCGGACGGGCGGGCGGGGGAAGCGCCGAACCGGGCGACCCCGCCGACCGGATCACCCTGGACGAGTCGGTGAACATGGCCTTCCTCGTCGTGCTGGAAGCGATGACGCCGGCGGAACGCGTGGCGTTCATCCTGCACGACGTCTTCCGCTACCCCTTCGCGGAGGTCGCCGAGATCGTCGGCCGGACTCCCGCCGCCTGCCGGCAGCTCGCCTCCTCGGCCCGCCGGCGCGTCCACGCCGCACGCCCCCCGTCGGCGGCGACGGCCTCGACGGCCGGACAGGCGGGACTCGTACGGGACTTCAAGGAGGCGTGGGAGGCCAAGGACATCAAGGCCCTCGTCGGCCTCCTCGACCCCGACGCGACGATGACCGCCGACGGCGGCGGGCTGGTCGGCACCGTCCTGCGCCCCGTCGAGGGCAGTGCGCGCATCGCCCTGTACCTGGCCCACATCGCCGACAAGGCGCCGGGACTGGTCCTCCTGGAACGCACGGTCAACGGCCTGCCCGGCCTGGTCGCCCAGCACGCCGGCGTCACCGTGACCGTGGCGGCGTTCGGTCTCGCCGGTGGCCGCATCACCCGGATCTGGGCCGTGCGCAACCCGGAGAAGCTCCGTTCGTGGACCGATGCGAACGGACAGGGCTGACCGGCCGTACGGACCGGCCTGGCCGCTCGTGACGCGCCGAAGGGTGCGATGGCGACCGCGCGGCCGGCTCGACGTTGTTGCCGGCCGCGGGCGCGCGCCGTGCGGCGGGGTCATACGCTGTCGCCCGTGACGCAAGAAGACGGCGGGCTGGACGAACTGGTGCGCCGGCGGATCCGGGCCCTGCGCGTGGCACAGGGCTGGTCCCTGGCGGAGCTGGCCTCCCGCGCCCACATCAGCCAGTCCACGCTCAGCCGCATCGAGAACGGCGGGCGCCGCCTGGCCCTGGACCAGCTCGTGACCCTCGCCCGAGCCCTGGACACGTCCCTGGACCAGCTCGTGGAGACCGCCGCCGACGACATCGTCACCAACCCGTTGATCGACGCGGCCCACGGGGTCATGCGCTGGCCCATGAAGGCGGAGCCCGGCATGACCGTCGTACGCCGGCGCATGACCGACCCGCCGCCCGACAGTCCCGCGCGGATGCGGGCCCATCCGGGCCGCGAGTGGCTCGTCGTGCTGTCCGGCACCGCGGTCCTGCTGCTGGGGAACCGCCGCCTGCGCGTGGAGACGAACCAGGCGGTGGAGTTCCCCACGATGCTGCCGCACGCCATCGGCGCCGAGGGCGGGCCCTGCGAGATCCTGGGCGTCTTCGACCGCGACGCCCGCCGCGGCCACCAGAGCGACGACGCCTGACGCCGGAACGGCGCCGGCGGCGCGGGAGCGGGCGGCAGCCTCCGGCCTTGCGCGTTCGGCAGCGGAACAGGCCGTCGTCTTGCGTACTCCGGGAAGCATGCTGCCGAAACGGCATGACCCTCCTACCGTGGGCGTCATGACCCACGCCTCTCCGCACGCGCCCCACGACGGTGCGCACCCCGCTCCCCGACCAGCCCCCGGCTCCGTCCCCGGCTCCGACGACCAGGCCGAGATCCTCGACCTGGACGCGGAAGTGCTCGCCGGGCACACCGCCGACATCACCGCACGGTTGCCCGTCCTGACCCGCCCCCGCCACATCGTGGACCTGGGATGCGGCACCGGCACCGGCACCTTTGCCCTGCTCGCCCGCTTCCCCGACGCCGAGGTGACCGCCGTCGACGCGTCGGCCCCCCATCTGCACCGGCTGCGGGAGCGGGCCCTGGAGCTCGGCCTGACCGACCGGGTGCACACCGTACGGGCCGATCTCGACGCGGACTGGCCCGACCTCGCCCGCCCCGGCGCCGGCCGTCCCGAGCTGGTGTGGGCGTCGGCCTCGCTGCACCACATGGCGGAGCCCGACCGCACCCTGCGCGCGGTCCACGGACTGCTCGCGCCCGGCGGCCTCTTCGCCGTCGTCGAGCTGGCCGGCTTCCCCCGCTTCCTGCCCGCCGACGCCCCCGAGGACCGGCCCGGACTGGAGGAGCGCTGCCACGCCGCGCTCGCGCACCACCACGCCGCGCACGTGCCGCACCGCGGCGCCGACTGGGGACCGAAGCTGGCCGCCGCCGGGTTCACCGTCGAGGACGAGCGCACCCTCACCGTGCACGTCGACGGTTCCGGCAGCGAGGCGGTCGGCCGCTACGCCCTCAGCGGCCTGGAGCGCCTGCGCGCCACCGCCGCACCCGCCCTGGCCGCCGAGGACCTCGCCTCCCTCGACCGGCTCCTCGACACCGGCGGCCCCGGCAGCCTCCTGCGCCGCGACGACCTCGCGGTCCGCACCGAGCGCACCGTGTGGTGCGCCCGCCGCCCCTGACCCGCGGGCGCGGGCACGGGCACGGTCCGGGGCCCGGCTAGCGGGGTCCGAGCAGGGCTTCGAAGCCCGCCGTCAGGTCCTGCTTCAGGTCGTCCAGGCCCTCGAAGCCGACGTGCACCCGGATCAGCGGGCCGCGGCCCGCCCAGGTGCCCGGCAGCCGGTGGGAGACCGGGTCGGCCGGCACGACCAGGCTCTCGTAGCCGCCATAGCTGTGCCCCAGACCGAACACCCGCAGCCGGTCGAGCAGCGCGTCCACGTCCGGTTTGCCGAAGCGCGGCTCCAGTTCCACCCCGAACAGCCCGGCCGCGCCGGTGAAGTCGCGGCGCCACAGGTCGTGGCCGGGGTCCTCGGGCAGCCCCGGGTGCAGGACGGCGGCCACGCCCTCCTGCTTGGCGGTCCAGCGGGCCAGCTCCAGCCCCTGGTCCTGGTGCCAGCCCATCCGTACGCCGAGGGTGCGCAGACCGCGCAGGCCCAGGTACACGTCGTCGGCGCTCGCGCACTGGCCGAGCCGGATCGCCGCGCCGCGGATGACCGGGTAGCTCTCCTCGGTGCAGACGATCGCGCCGAGGATGCTGTCCGCGTGGCCCGTCAGGTACTTCGTCGCGGAGTGCACCACCGCGTCCACGCCCGCGCCCAGCGCCATCGGGCGGCAGAAGGCGGGCGTGGCCCAGGTGTTGTCCGCGACGGTGGCCACGCCCCGGGCCCGGCAGACGGCGGTGAGCGCCGGTACGTCCTGCACCTCGAAGGTGGTGGAGCCCGGGGACTCCAGGTACAGCAGCCGGGTCGCGGGGCGCATCAGCCCCTCGACCGCGGCGCCGCCCGCGGCCGGGTCGTAGTACTCGGTCTCCACGCCCAGCGCGGCGAGCGAGTCGCAGAACTTACGGGTCGGCAGGTAGACCGAGTCGCTGACGAGGATGTGGTCGCCGGAACGGACGTACGCGAGGATCGCCGTCGTGATCGCCGCGAGGCCGGAACAGGTCGCGACCGCCGCGTGGCCGCCCTCCAGCTCGGTCAGCGCCTCCTCGAAGGCGCGGCCGGTGGGGGTGCCGAAGCGGCCGTACACCTGGGGGCCGCGCTTGAGCGGGTCCGCCTGGGAGGCGTCCATCTCGGCGGTGTCCTGGTAGAGGACGGTGGAGGCGCGGTGCACGGGCGGGTTGACGTACCCGCCCTGGCGGCGCGGATCGGAGGCGGCGTGCACGAACCGCGTCTCCCGCGAGGGAGCGGACGCGTGCACCGCCTCCCGCGCCGGGGCGGCGTCACCGACCGGCTCCCGCGCCGGGGCGGGCCCGTTCACCGGGCCACCGCCGGTTCGGCCGGTGCCGGGTCGGGCAGCGGCGGTTCGGGGGCGGCCGGCCGGCGGCGGCCGCCGGCCAGCAGCAGGGCGAGCAGGGCCGCGCCCGCGCACTGCGCGGCCACCACCAGCCAGAACGCGCCCAGGTTCCCGGCGGCCTCGTAGTGGGCGAAGACGAACCCGCCGACGACGCCCGCCAGGAGCCCGCCGATGCCCGCGGTCAGCCGCTGCACGCCGAACGCGAAGGCCGGATCGTCCGGTACCCGGTCGACGAGTTCCAGGTCGCAGCGCAGGAAGAGGAAGACCTCGCCGAGGGTGAACAGGGCCGTACCGGCCAGCAGGGCCGGGGTGCCGCCGAGGGCCATCGCCGCCATGCCGAGGCCCATCAGGACGAACGAGCCGACCACCAGCAGGCGGTAGTCGGCGCGCGCGATGCGGTCGGCGAGCACCGGCTGGAGCAGCACCACCATGGCGCAGTTGAGCAGCATCACCCAGCCCAGGACCTGGACGTGGGAGATGCGAGCCGCGTACAGGCCGATGAAGCTCTGGAAGAAGAAGAAGAGGTAGAAGGCGAGACCGGTGAAGAGGACCGGGCGCAGCGCGCCGCGCAGCGCCGCCCGCTTCCCGGTCCGCCCCCCGGCGCCGGCCGCGGCCGTGGCCGGGACCGCCGCCGTGCCGGGTGCCGCGGCCGGCCGGCGCGCGAGCGGCTTCAGGGCGGCCTGGTGGGCCGCGGTGATCAGCGCGAAGAGGCCGGCGAGGCCGACGAGCAGCACGACCGGGTCGGCGTCGATCAGCAGCGCGGCGAGCAGCGGCCCCAGCCCCATGCCCGCGTTCAGGGCGGCGCTGCTCACCCCGAGGAAGAGCGGGCGCAGGTCGTCGGAGACGCTGGTGACGATGTACGCCTTGTTCGCCGGGAGGTACAGCGCCGGACCGGCCGCGACGAGGACGACGGCCGGGTACGCGACCCAGGGCACCTTCACGGCCACCCCGAGCAGCACCAGCCCGGCCGTGCGCAGGGCGAGCGCGCCCACCATGGTCCGCTTGAGCCCGAGCCGGTTCACGACCGCGCCGCCGAGGATGCTGCCGCCGAACTGGATGAAGGTGGCCACGGCCACCAGCACCCCGGCGACCCGGATGTCCATGCCGACGGCTTCGACCATGAGCACCCCGATGAACGGGGTGACCATGTAGCTGCCGAGGGCGACGACGAAGGACAGGCCGATCAGGGCCTTGAGGCCGGCGGGCAGGCCGGTGAAGATCCGCCACTTCGCGGTGAGCCCGGCACCGCGCCGTCCCGCGGTCACGGCGAGCCGCCCCCGCCCGCGGCCCTGCCGGCCGCCCCACCGCCCGGCAGGGCGGCGGGTCCGCCGACGGCCGCGCCGGTGACCACCGGACGGTCCGAGGGCAGGCCCCACTCGCTCCACGAGCCGTCGTACACGGCGAGGTCGCGGTAGCCGGCCAGCGTCGCCCCGAGCGCCAGGACGCAGGCGGTGACCCCGGAGCCGCAGCTGAAGTACAGCCGCTCGCGGTCCCCGGCCGCCGCCTCGAACGCCGTGCGCAGCTCCGGCACCGGCCGCATCAGGCCGCCGTCCCGCTGGAGCTCCCCGAACGGGAGGCTGGCGGCGCCCGGCATGTGCCCGCCGCGCAGGCCCTGGCGCGGTTCGGGCGCGGTGCCCGCGTACCGCCCGCCGGTCCGCGCGTCGAGGACGGCGGCGGCCGGGTCGGCGAGGGCTTCCGCGACGGTGTCGGCGTCCACGACCAGGCCCGGCCGGGGCCGGGCGGTGAAGGTGCCGCGCGGGCCGTCGTACGCCGCGGGCACCGCCTCGACCGGGTGGCCGGCGGCGGTCCAGGCGGGCAGGCCGCCGTCGAGGACGGCGACCCGGTCGAAGCCCACGGCGCGCAGCATCCACCAGGCGCGGGCGCTGGAGTAGACGCCCTGCGCGTCGTAGACCACGACCGTGTCGGTGTCGTGCAGGCCGAGCGCGCGCAGGGCCTCGGTGAGCGCCCCCGCGCCGGGCATGGTGTGCGGCACCGCCGAGGCGTGGTCCGACAGCTCGCCGTCCAGGTCGAAGGGCCGGGCCCCGGGGATCCGCGCGGCGGCGCCCCGGTGGGCGCCGACGGAGGCGTCGAAGAGGACCACGCCCTCCCCGAGGCGTGCGGCCAGCTCCCCGGCCCCGACGAGCGGGCCGGCGAGCGGGCCGGCCGGTCCGGCGGCGGTGTCGTGGGGTGTCGTCGCGCTCATGCGGTACCTCCGGAGGAATCGGCGGGCCGCCACCGGGTGTTGTCGGAGAACCAGCCCGCCACGCGTTCGAGATTGGCTGCCACATCCTCCTCCGTGTCCCCGTCGACCACGTAGCCGGCCAGGAACAGCCCGGACTTCACCCCGCCGTGGAACTCCTGGCCGGGCGCCCCGGTCAGCGTCACCTCCCGTACGCAGTCGGGCAGTTCGGCGCCTGCATCGGCCCCGGTGGCGGCACCGGACCCCTGGCCGCTCCCGTCCGCCGGCAGCCGCTCCAGCACCCCGTTCCGCGGCGGGATGCACAGGGCCCCGGCCGGCCGGTACGCGGGGGCGCCCAGGGTGGACGGCAGGCCGCACTCCGCGTACAGCCATTCCTTGTCCAGGTCGATCCCGAACGCGTGCCGGACCATCGCGCTGATCATGCCGCCGCCGGTGCGGCTGGCGATCTCGCAGAACACCAGCCGGTCGTCGGGCGTGATCCAGAACTCGGCGTGGAAGGCGGTCTGCGGCGGGGTCGGCAGCTCGGCGAGCACCGCCCGCGCCCCCTTGACCAGCCGGTCGTACGAGGGGTCCTGAGGGGTGAGCGGAAGGTTGGCCACCCAGTCGTCGTCCCGGAAGGACAGGCAGTCGTTGAGGTAGCGGAAGGGGTGGACGAAGACGACTTCACCACCCGCCACCAGCCCGTCCACGTGGTACATCTGGCCGGGCACGAACGCCTCGATCTCGCTGGCGCCCCGCCACGGGCTGGCCAGGTAGGCGTCCAGGTCCGCCTCGTCGCGGATGATCGCCGCGCCCAGCGAGCCCGACTCCGACACCGGCTTGACCACGACCGGATAGCCGTGTTCGGAGACGAAGGCGAGGGCCGTGTACGCCGAGTCGAGCCGCCGGTAGGCGGGCACGTCGACGGGGCCGCCCGCGAGGTGGTCCTTCATGACCACCTTGTCGCGGAAGGCGACCGCGCTCGCGGTGTGCTGGCCCGGCAGGCCGAGCAGCTCGCGCAGCTGGGCCGCGCGCACGACGTCGGCCTCCGCGCGGGCGAAGACCGCCTCGACCGCGAATTCGCGGGCCAGGCGCAGCGCGGTCTTCTCGACCAGCTGGTTCGTGTCGTACGCGGGGAAGGCGTGCACGTGCGGGAGGTGGGAGTAGCCCGCCGCGTACTCGGCCGCGGTCACGATGACCGGGACGATCCCCGAACCGGCCAGCCACTGGTCGTACGGGGTCTTGGCGTAGGGCGTCTTGGCGAAGACGAGGACGTGGCGCATCGCGGCGGGCTCCTCTCGGGGTCAGGACTGGGAGTCGACGAGGAGCGGCAGGCGGCGCCGCTCGGGGACGCGGGAGATCAGGCCGAGCTCCTCGGACAGCTCGGTGGCGAAGCAGCCGTCCTTGTACGTGCCGGAGAGCCGCTTGGCGGTGAACGCCTCGATCTCGTCGTGGTCGAACTCCACGTCGTACGTGTGGCGCTCACCCGACCCGCCCGACTCGCCCGGCTCACTCGCGGTGACCGTGCGGACCAGGATCCCCAGGTGCGGCTCGAAGGTGTTGACGCAGCCGACGACGTCGCCGATCTTCTCGCGGCGGCCCTCGGGGCCGTCGGAGAGGACCTCCTCCTGCGCGGGGATGGCGGCGAACAGCTGACGGCCGGCCCGGCACCAGCCGACGTGGCTCGGGAAGCCCATGGCCTTGATGCCGAAGGTTCCGAAGTCCTCGCTGACACCGAGCTGGAAGCCGAGCGGGACGGACTCGTGGATCCACTTGAAGTCGCGGTACGCCTGCTCGATCTCCTCGCGGGAGAGGCGCAGTTCGGGGTGGCGGCCGCCGTGGTCGGTGAAGTTGTTGAACCGGACGGTGGCCACGCCCAGCTTGTTGAAGTAGTGGGCGTAGCGCTCCAGGGAGGTGCGGCCGTGGTTGTGGCGCCCGACGGTGACGCCGATGTTGACGCGGAAGGCGTTCTCGGGGTCGACTCCCTCGTTGTACGCGGCGATGCGGCGCAGCACCTCCTCGGTGTCCGCGCCGGAGAAGACGCCCTTGATGGGGTACGTCTTGTGGTCGGTGACCTGGAGGTTCTCGTCGATCACGCCGTGGTAGGTGATCGAGATGGTGCCGTAGCCGTTCTCCGACGCCAGGTCGAGCAGTTCGGTCCAGTTGTCGGCGAGCAGCGGGCGGCCGCTGGTCCAGGCGTCGCCCTTCTCCATGGTCTCGGTGGGCTTGTGGTCGGACTCCTGGCGGAACTCGCGGTTGTTGGCCGGTCCGTAGATCCGCATGAACTCGCCGTCGTAGGCGAAGCTGTCCACGTAGCGGGGGTAGACGTGGTAGCCGTGCGACTGGAGGCCCTCCAGGATCCGGGGACCCTCCTCCATGGCGAAGGACTTGTCGTAGACCTTCTCGTAGTTGACGAACCAACAGTGGGTGCACTTCTGACCGCAGGTGTTCTTCCCGACCTTGGTGTCGAGGTCGAGGTAGATGTGGATCTCCTCAGGCTTGATGTCCTTGAAGGGCATCGAGAACGGAGCATCACCGTGGAAATCGTAAGAAATAGGATCGTTCTGAACAGACATGTGTCCCCCGTGTGGTGAGTGTCGTCGTCGAAGAGAACGCGTGCGGTGCGTGCGGAGCGGTACGGATGGCCGGAGGCGGAGCGGGCCGGGGCGGTCCGGCCCGGCGCGCTCAGAGGGACGGACCGGGGGCGGTGGTGACCACCGGGTGGGCGATCAGTTCCGCGACGGCCGCCGCGCAGGCGTCGGTGCCGGCCGCCGTGAGGACGGCCATGCCGAGGCGGTCCGACGAGGAGCGCAGCGGGTGGACCGTGTCGCCGGGGAGCACGGAGAGGTCCCAGGCGTGTACGTCCCCGTGGGCGAGGCCGGGCGGCGGCGCGACGGCCGTGACCCGTCCCGGCGGGGCGGTGAGGAAGACGGTGGCGGCCGCGGCCGCGGCGACGGGACCCCGGCCGACGCCCGCGCCGACCGCCCAGCCGAGGGCGGCGCGGCGCCATTCGACGCCGGTGGTGAGACGGACCAGGTCGGCGATGCCGTCGCCGCCGAGCCGGGTGTGGGTCTCGATCACGACGATCTTGTCCCCGTCGACCATGACCTCGGTGTGGCTGGGCCCGTCGGTGAGGCCGATGGCGTCGAGCAGCTCGCCGACCGCCCGGGCCACGAGCTCCTGCCGGCGCGGCTCCAGGGAGGGCGGCGGCATCATGTGGCTGACTTCGACGAACCCGTCCGTGGTGCCCTTCTCGGCGATGCCGAGAACGGTGTGCCGACCGCCGGCCGAGAGCGCCTCGACGCTGAACTCGCGCCCCTCGGCGAACTGTTCCAGCAGGGTCGCCGCCGTACGCCGCTCCGCGGGGAGGGCGTCCGGGCCCTCCACCAGGGCGATGGCGGTGCTGCCGACGCCGTCGACGGGCTTGGCCACCGCCCGGCCGTAGGCGGCGAACAGGCGCGCCACCGCCTCGGGGTCGTCCCCCGCGGCGAAAGCCGGGTTCAGGTGCGGGGCCCGGCGCTCCAGGATGCGCCGCATCTCCAGCTTGTGGCGGGTCGCCCGTACGACGGCCGGATCGACACCGGCGACGCCGAGCCGACGGGCGGCCAGCGCGGCCGGCTCCAGGCCGAGTTCGGTGAGGGAGACGACGGCGGCCGGGGCCAGGGGCCGCAGGACCTCGTCGGTGAACGCGCGGAAGGCGACCGGGTCCAGGAAGTCGGTGGTGAGGACGCGGTCCTCGGGACCGAGGGCGGGTGCGCCGGGCAGCTGTACGTGGACCACCTCGGCGGGCAGGGTCGCCGCCTCCCAGGCGACGGTCGGATTGGCTCCGACGACCACGAGGATCGCCGCGCTGTCCGCGCCCCGCGGGCGGTCTGCCCGCGGTCCGTCGACCGCCCCCACTGCGCCCACTTTCCCTCCCCGTCCCCCTCGCCGACCACTCGTTCGAGCGGCGCGGCGAGCAAAACATCGCAAGGGCGATCGGCGACTGTCAATAGCTTTACAAACGGCCGCACTTCTGTCCCGAAACCGGCTCTGACCTGCATCGGGCCCTTGATCTCCAGGCGGGCTCAAGGAATCCGCCGGCCGGGAGACCAGCCGCACCCGAGCGGTACGAAGGCATGCCTTGCCGCGCCGTTCCGGCCAATCTGACGGACGCGGCGACACACTCCGTTCACAAAACCGCAGACCGTGTACCAGCCAGTAGCAGGGTTTCGGCCAACGAAGCGCCCAGGGGGCCCGCGCGCCGAAATTCGACCGGTCACGGTCTGGGCGGCGGCCGGCAACCGCGGGCACCGCTCGCCGCGCGGCCTTCATCGCCACCGGACGCGGCCGGGAACGCCCGGACCGCATCCGCGCGCCCGGACCGCATCCGCACGCCCGCACCGGACGCCCCCGGCCACCGTGCGGCCCCGGTCCGACGACCGTTCGACACCGGCCCGAGAGCGGTCAGGAATCGAGAAGCACCCTCCACCGGGCGGGACTAGCGTGAGGGCCATGGACCTCACCATTCACGCCACCTTCCTCCCGCACGACGACCCGGACGCCTCCGTCGCGTTCTACCGCGACGCCCTCGGCTTCGAAGTCCGCAGCGACGTCGGCCAGGGCACGATGCGCTGGATCACCGTCGGCCCCGCCGGGCAGCCCGGCACGTCCATCCTCCTCGCGCCGCCGGCCGCCGACCCCGGCATCACCGACGACGAGCGCCGGACCATCACCGAGATGATGGCCAAGGGCACGTACGGCTGGATCCTGCTGGCCACCCCGGACCTCGACGCGACCTTCGAGAAGGTCCAGGCCGCCGACGCCGAGGTGGTCCAGGAGCCGACGGAGCAGCCGTACGGGATCCGCGACTGCGCGTTCCGCGACCCCGCGGGCAATCTGATCCGCATCCAAGAGCTCCGCTGAGCCGTCCGGCAGCCGCCACCGAACCCCACCGGAGGAGTTCCCCCATGTGCCATCCTGCGTGGATGAGCGCACTGACCGCGGCGCAGCGCCGGAGCGACCTCGTGCGGCTGCGCCGCGTACGCGACCGGATCGACCGGGAGTACGCGCAGCCGCTCGACGTCGAGGCGCTCGCCCGCGGCGCGAACATGTCGGCCGGACACCTCAGCCGGCAGTTCCGCCAGGCCTACGGCGAGTCCCCGTACTCCTACCTCATGACGCGGCGCATCGAGCGCGCGATGGCGCTGCTGCGCCGCGGCGACCTGAGCGTCACCGAGGTCTGCTTCGAGGTCGGGTGCTCGTCGCTCGGCACCTTCAGCACCCGCTTCACCGAGCTCGTCGGCATGCCGCCCAGCGTCTACCGGCGCCAGGCGGCGGACGGAGTGGAGGGCATCCCCTCGTGCGTGGCGAAGCAGGTGACTCGACCGGTCAGGAACCGGGAGGCGCCGGCGACGGACGCGCCCCCGCACGGGCCGACCCCCACCCCCGTTCCGAAAGGAAGCCCGCGATGACGCACGAGAAGGCTCCCGCCGAGCGCACCGGCGCGGCCGGCGAAACGTACGACGGCTTCACCGAGGAGGAGCGCGGCGCGATGAAGGACCGCGCCAAGGAGCTGAAGACCGCCGCGCGCCGCGGCCCGCGCGCGGCCAAGGCGGACGGGGAGGGCGAGGTGCTCGCGAAGATCGCCGAGATGCCGGAGGCGGACCGCGTCCTCGCCGAACGCCTCCACGCCATCGTCAGGGCGAGCGCGCCGGGCCTCGCCCCGAAGCTCTGGTACGGGATGCCCGCGTACGCCGACAACGGCAAGGTCGTGTGCTTCTTCCAGAGCGCGCAGAAGTTCAAGACGCGGTACGCCACGCTCGGCTTCAGCGACCTGGCCCGGCTCGACGAGGGCACCCTGTGGCCGACCGCCTTCGCCCTCACGGAGCTCACCGCCGCCGACGAGGAGCGGATCGGCGCGCTCATCGCGAAGGCGGTGGGCTGAGCCGGGCCCGGAGCGGGAGGCCCCGGGCGGCCGGACCCCGCGGGATCACACCGTCGCGGGAACGAACGATGTGAAATAGGGTGGATTGATCCGTTGTGGTAGCTCCGGCCCGCCGCTCGCCCCCCTGCCGCGGTGCCGGGCCGCCGAGCACGAGGGCTGTGATGCGGGCATGAGGGATTCCCGAGCCGACGCCACGCCCACTCCGGACCGCGCGCCCCGCCGTCCGGCCGCCCGCATACGGGCCTCCCGCGCCGCCCGGCGCGTGACCGTGCCGGCATCGTGCGCGGCGCTCCTCATCACGGTCTGCGCCCTGCCTCCCGGGGCGGCCGCCGCGGCGTTCCCCCACCCGCCGGCCACCCCCGCGGCGACGGCGGGCGCCTCCGCACCGGCCCCGACACCCGCCCCGGCGCCCGCCCCCACGCCGTCGGCGCTCAGGCCCATCGATCCGGCCGCCTTCCAGTCCGCCGTCGAGAAGGCGGCGGCGGAGCTCATGGTGCCCGGCGCGGTGGTCCTGCTCCGTACGCCGCAGGGAACCTTCCGGGCGATCACCGGCACGGCCGAACGCGGCACGTCCCGGCCGCCCACCATCGCCGACCACTTCCGGATCGCCTCGAACACCAAGACCATGACGGCGGCGCTCGTCACCCTCCTCGCCCAGGACGGCAGGCTGAAGCTGAGCGACCCGGTGTCCGCGTACGTCGACGGCGTGCCGAACGGCGACCGGATCACCCTCGCCCAACTGCTGACGATGCGCAGCGGGCTCTACAACTACACCAACGCCCCCGAGCTCTCACAGGCGTTGGACGCCGATCCCGGGAAGGCCGTGACGCCGCGCCAGATGCTGGACATCGCGTTCCGGCACCCGCCGAACTTCGCGCCCGACACCTCCTACGAGTACAGCAACACCAACTACCTGCTGCTGGGCCTGGTCGCGGAGAAGGCGGGCGGCAGCTCCCTGACGCGCCAGTTCCAGGACCGGCTGTTCGCCCCGCTCGGGCTCGAGGGGTCCTCGCTGCCCGCCCCCGACGAGCTGTCCCCGCCCGCCCCGTACTCCCACGGCTACATGTACGGCGGCACGGCCTACGCCCTGGTCGACCAGCCCTACCCGGCCTCCCTGCAGGCCGAAGCCCGGTCCGGGAAGCTCGCGCCCGTGGACTACACCCGCCAGAACCCCTCGTACGCCTTCGGGGCCGGCAACGCCGTCTCCACCGCCGACGACCTGGCCGCGTGGATCCGGGCCCTGGTGACGGGCCGGGTCCTGGACGCGGGGTCCCAGAAGCAGTGGCTCGACAGCCCTCGGGCCGAGGACCCGGCCGCGCCCGACGGTCAGAAGTACGGGTACGGCATCGCCTACCAGCGCTTCGCCCCCGCCGCCGCGATGTACTACCACGGCGGTGAACTCCCCGGCTTCAACTCGTTCATCGGCCACGACCCGGACAACGACGTGACCCTCGTCATCTGGACGAACCTGACCCTGTCGCCCGACGGCCGGACCACGGCCCAGGCCCTGCTGCCCACCGCCCTCAACCAGATCTACGCCGGCCTCTCCCTCCCCACCGGGCCCGGCCCCGCGCCCACTCCGTGAAGGGGTGCCGTAGAGGGGTACTAGCACCCCTGAGATCCCCCGCTCCGATCGTCATGCTGGAACCACGCCGAACCGGCGCCCGACATGGAGCGAGGCAGCAGATGAGCGCACGCACGAGTGGGATCGAGCAGACCGGCCGGAACCCCGGCGGACCGGTGACCATGCTGGTGCGGGGCGTGGCGCTGACGGGACTGGCGCTGTACGAGGCCCTGCTGCTGGTGTGGCTGTCCCTGGTCGCCTGCCTCTGCTGCGTCGGGGTCGGCATCCCCCTCCTGCCGGGCGCGTTGAACGCGGTCCGGCGGCAGGCCCGCACCCAGCGCGCCCTCGCCGGACGGTGGTCCGGGGTCCGCGTCGAGTCCCCGTACGCCGCCGACCCGGGCGGCGGCCCGGGCGGGGCGCTGCGGCGGGCCCGCCGGACGCTCGGTGACGGCGCCACGCGGCGGGACCTGCTGTGGACCCTGGTCAACCCGCTGGTCGGCCCGCTGCTGGCGTTCCTTCCCGCGGCGGCCGTCCTCGGCGGGCTCTGGGGCCTGAGCCTGCCGTTCGTGTGGGACGGCCTGCCCGAGTCCTGGGACAGCGTCTGGTTCACGTTCGTCCCCGTCGACAGCCAGACCACGGCGTTCCTGGCCGCGGCGCTCGGCCTCGTGGAGATCGCGGCCGGAATCGCGCTGCTGCCCCGCCTGACGCTGCCGCTGCACGGCCGCTGGGTCCGGCTGGTGCTGGGCTCTACCCGCGGCGCCCCGGCCCACCGCGCCGAGCATTTCGCCCCCTCCCGCACCGACGCCGAAACGGCCCCGGCCCCGGCCCCGGCCCACTGAGACCGCCGGCCCGGCACGCCTGTCGCTCACGCCGCAGACCGCGCTCGCGGGCCGGCCGGACGGAGCCCGGTGGCCCTCCGCGGACGAGAGCTGAACACCCCGGATTGCCGGCGGCGGTCCGAGGGCGCGAAATGCGGGCGGTCCGGCGGAAAAAAGCAATGCAGTGGGGCAAGAACTCCGCGCGTGCCTCCGGGAGAAAAGCTGTCATGGTCGGAGTAGACATGCCTGCGCATCGGCGTTAGCGTCTCTCGTGTGACCTCTGAGAAGTCCCCGATCGCCGACAGCCTCGACGACGACGACTACCCCGCCTACACGATGGGCCGGGCGGCGGAGATGCTCGGCACCACCCCCGCCTTTCTCCGCTCCATCGGCGAGGCCCGCCTCATCACCCCGCTGCGCTCCTCGGGCGGCCACCGCCGTTACTCCCGCTACCAGTTGCGCATCGCCGCCCGGGCCAGGGAGCTGGTCGACGGCGGTACGCCCGTGGACGCGGCCTGCCGGATCATCGTGCTGGAGGACCAGCTGGAGGAGGCCCTCCGCCTGAACGAGCAGGTGCACCGGCGCCCCGGGGTTTCCTGAGCCGGCCGACACGCGTTTATATGACTTTGAGCCACGGATATCTGCACTTGCAGATGCAGAATTTCGTCGGAGCCCCCGGAACATTCCTCGATCCGACATGCCGGGGAGCCGAACATTTCCCGGCCTGCCCGACCCCCCTGTGCTACTGTGATCTCAGTTGCAGTTGTGGTTCCCAAAAACTTACAAGTGCTCTCACCGGGATCTTTCCGGCGGGTGCACTTTTTCTTTAACCGGTTTTATTTCCGGTCGGGGCAATCATCGCGGCGACTCCGGCAATCGCACAGTGCGGTTCCGGGTATTGCCCCAAAGGAGAATTCATATGGCATCTGGCACCGTGAAGTGGTTCAACGCGGAAAAGGGCTTCGGCTTCATCGAGCAGGAGGGCGGCGGCGCTGACGTCTTCGCTCACTACTCGAACATCGCCTCCTCTGGCTTCCGTGAGCTTCAGGAAGGCCAGAAGGTTACCTTCGACGTCACCCAGGGCCAGAAGGGCCCGCAGGCCGAGAACATCGTTCCCGCCTGACGCTGACGCGTAAACGCAGCTGGGGCCCGCACCTTGGGGTGCGGGCCCCAGCTCGTTGCATTTCCCCTCCCCGTGCCCCGTCGGTTCCCACCGGCCCGCACGGGCGGCGGGTGGCGGCACGCCTCCGGCAGCCGGCCCGCCTCTTCGTCCGGCCGTGCGGCAGCGTCCACCACGCGCCGCCCCGGCCCCCCTGCCCCGCACCCCGTCCGCCGGTCACCCGGCATGCCGGTGCGCAGCGCGGCACGCACTCCACGCAGACCGGCTCGCTTTCCGCGGCACGGCTCTGCCCCGCTTTTCATTCGGCTCGTTCTCGCGAATCTCCCTTCGGGATTCCTCGATACGTGCCGCA
>NZ_JBHXSY010000030.1:0-88122 GCF_042715295.1 Streptomyces sp. NPDC058701
TTCATCCTCGGTGGCCTGCAGGCCGTCGGCGCGCTGATCACCATGGTCGCGTCCGGTGAGGTTCCTCGACGAGCTGCCCACCGCGAAGCCGTAGGTGCCGGGTGTGAGGGCCCAGGTCCCCGAGTCCCACACGGTCAGGTCCTGATCCGGGACGGTGAAGGTGAGGCACGTGGACTCCCCCGCCTTCAAGGTGATCTTGCGGAATGCCACGAGGCGGCGCGGCTCGGCTTGTGCGGCCTCGGGGAGGGTGGCGTACGTCTGGACGACCTCGGTGCCCTTCCGCGAGCCGGTGTTCGTGAGGGTGACCGAGACGGTGGTGCTCGTCCCGCGCTCGTCGCGAGCGATGGCCGGGGAGCCGTACGCGAAGGACGTGTACGAGAGGCCGTGGCCGAAGGGGAACAGCGGCTGCTGTCCCTCGGCGTCGTAGTAGCGGTAGCCGACCGCGATTCCCTCGTCGTAGGAGACGGCGCCGCCGGTACCGGGATACGAGGCGGGCGCGGTACCCGGCCCTTGTGAGGGAGCCGCGGGGAACGTGATGGGCAGCCGGCCGGCGGGGTCGGTGTCGCCGAAGAGGATCTGGGCCAGCGCCGTGCCCGTGCCCCGGCCGCCGTACCAGGTGTGCAGGACGGCCGCTACGTCGTCGAGCCAGGGCATGGCCACGGGGCCGTCGGTGTTGAGGACCACGATGGTGCGCGGGTTCGCGGCGGCGACAGCGCTGATCAGCTGGTTCTGGTCACCGGGCAGGTCGAGCTGGTGGTGGTCCATGTCCTCACCGGCGATCCGGTTGACGACGACGACGGCCGCGTCGGCGGCGCGCGCGGTCTCCACGGCGGCCGGAATCAGGGAGTCGGGCTGCCAGCCGAAGGTCAGACCGCATGTGCCGCTCTCCGCGGTGGCGTTGGTGTACTCCAGCTCCACGGTGACCGGGTGGCCGGCGGTCAGCTCGATGGCGCCCTGGAGGGGGTAGTCGTAGGTGCCGAGGAAGAAGCGGCGGCAGTGCCGGGTGCCCGAGACGACGGTGACGCCGTCGATCGTCAGCGTCGCGGTGCCGGCGGGGAGCAGCGAGAAGCGGTGCAGGCCGTCGGCGGTGGGCATCAGCGTGCCGGTCCACGTCGCGGACCAGATCTGGGGAAGGCTCTCGTCCGGCGTGACGGCGAAGTCGATCGTCGCGTCGGTCCTGCTCAGCACGGGGGTGCCGGAGGCGTCGGGACCGGCGTAGTAGGTGCCGTCCAGTCCTGCGGCGCCGTCAGCGGTGCGCAGGAAGGTCCGCGGAACGACGGAGAGCGGAAGGTCTCCGAGGGTGCCCTGGGCGTGCGTGACGAGAACGTCCTCCTGGCCGGCGCGGGCGCGGATGGCCTGGAGGGGGGTGGTCCAGGCGCCGGGGTCGACGTAGGTGGACCCGCTGACGCCGGTGAAGGCGTCGGTGTCGGCCGGGCCGATGACGGCGAGGGAGGTCAGTGCGGTTGGCAGGGGCAGGGCCGAGCGGCGGTTGGTCAGCAGAACGGTGCTTGAGACCGCGGCCTCGACGGCGAGAGCTCGGTGCGATGCGGTGCTGACGTCGGCGGCCGGTTCCGGCACGGGGTGGTCGAAGAGGCCGGTGGCGAAGAGGGTGAGGAGGATACGGCGAGCGGCGTCGTCGAGCCGGGTTGCGGGGATCGAGCCGTCCGTCAGGCCGCCGGCGGGGATCTTCACGCCGACCGGTCCGAGGCCCGCGAGGTCGATGCCCGCCCGGACCGCGGCGATCTGGTCGTCGCCCGCCCAGAAGTCGGGCACGGTGTAACCGCGCAGCCCGATGTCGTCCTTGAGGTCCGAGAGCAGTGCGGAACTCTGCGTCGCGAACGTGCCGTTGATCTTCGGGTAGGCCAGCATGACCGACGTGTACGGGACCGCCGCCACGACGTGGCGGAACGGGGTCTGGTAGATCTCGTACAGGGCCCGCTCGGGGACGTGGGTGTCGGTGGAGAGCCGCGCGGCCTCCTGGGTGTACGCCGCGAAGTGCTTGACGGTCGCGGCCACGTGGCAGCTCTGCATCCCGGCCGTGAGGGCCGCTCCCAAACGCCCCGCGAGCAGCGGGTCTTCTCCGAGGGTCTCGGCCTGGCGTCCGAAGTGCCAGGTCCGGGCGAGGTCGACCGTGGGTCCCAGCAGGTTGTTGTAGCCCTTGGCGTGGCCTTCCTCGCCGATGGCCTCCCCGATCCGGCCGACCAGTTCTTCGTCGAAGGTGGCGGCTTGGGCGACCGGCACGGGGAAGGCGGTCACGTTCTGTTCGCCCCGCAGGCCCGCGGATGCGTCGACCATGGTCAGGACCGGGATGCCCAGCTCCTTCAGGGAGGCGAAGTCGGCGCGTACGAGCGACTCCTTCTGGTCGGTGGTCATACGCGCGAGCAGGGCATCCGCACGGTCCTCGGCGGAAGGACGCGAGGTGGTGGGGACCTCGGGAACGGGCTCGGCCGTGTGGGCGGTATCTGTCGTGACCGCTGAGGCGGAGTCGGGCGTGCGGCTGTTCATGGCGGGTCTCCGAACCGGATGTGCGGGCCGTCGTGGGCGGTGAAGGGGGGCCGGCCGTGTGTCAGGGCACGGCCGGCCCCGGCTGGGGTGGGGCCTCTGGCCCCGGGGCGGGGGCGATCAGGAACGCGATGTCCTCATGCCGCCTTCGGACCGGCGACCGCAGTGCTGAGCGTGTGCTCGCCAGGGCCCAGAGCATGCGGCGAGCGGCCGGGAAGTTCCACGGTTCCGGTACAGCCCGCGGGCACGGTGACCTGCACGGTCATCGTGTCGTCGTCGGCCTGCTCCCAGAACAGGGCGGCGGTGCCGTAGGGGGTCTGATGGCGAGTCCGGGCCCAGGTGATGTCGCCCCCGGGACGCGGGCGGAAGACGAGTGCGCGGGAGCCGGGTGCGACGGGGACGATGCCGCCGACCACGCGGTGCAGCCAGTCGGCGACGGCTCCCAGGGCATAGTGGTTGAAGGAGGTCATGCCGCCCGGGTTGAGGCTGCCGTCGGCCCGCAGGCTGTCCCAGCGTTCCCATATCGTCGTGGCGCCTTGGGTCACCGGGTACAGCCACGAAGGACACTCGGTCTGCCGCAGCAGCCGATAGGCGACGTCGAGATGGCCGGTATCGGTGAGGGCGTCGCAGATCAGCGGCGTTCCCACGAAACCGGTCGCGATGCGGGCACCGGCGTCGATGACGAGCCGAGCCAGCCGGTCGCCGGCGGCCGAGCGCTGTGCGGGTGCGAGCAGGTCGAAGACCAGCCCCAGTGCGTAGGCGGTGGGAGTGTCGCTGGTCATGCTCCCGGAGGGCAGCACGTACGCGCGCCGGAAGGCGCACACCACGTCGTCGGCCAGCTCGGTGTATCTCTCGGCGTCGGTTGCGTTGCCGAGTTCCGCCGCGGCCCGGGCCAAGTGGCGGGCGGAATGGGCGAAGTACGCCGTGGCGACCAAGTACCGGTCGGTGAGCCCGGCGGCGGGGTCTTCCGGTGGCGCCGCGGGATCGAGCCAGTCGCCGAGCTGGAAGCCGGTGTCCCACAGGCGACTCGGGCCGGCCAGCCGCTCCTGCAGGTCGACCCACGCCTTGCCCATGGGGTAGTGACGGCCGAGGAGTTGAAGGTCTCCGAAGCGCTGGTAGAGCACCCAGGGCGTGAGGGTGGCGACGTCGCCCCAGGCGGCTCCCGGCTGGATCGGCGTCCACATGGGTTCGCCTGGGATGACGGGTACGTACCAGGGAACCGTTCCGTCGGGCAGCTGTTCCAGGCGGACGTCGGTGAGCCAGGAGTCGAGCATGCCGGCGCAGTCGTAGAGGAAGCTCGCGGTGGGGGCGAAGACCTGGATGTCACCGGTCCAGCCGAGGCGTTCGTCGCGCTGTGGGCAGTCGGTGGGGATGTCGACGAAGTTGCCGCGCATGCTCCACACGACGTTCTCGTGCAGCCGGTTGACCAGTGGGTCGCTGCACTCGAACCAGCCGGTGCGCCGCATGTCGGTGTGGTAGACCCGGGCGGTCACGGCCTCCGCACTCAGTTGGCCAGGCCAGCCCGCGACTTCTGCGTAGCGGAATCCGTGCAGGGTGAAGCGTGGCTCCCAGGTGTAGGGCCCGTCGCCGGACAGGACGAGGGTGTCGATGGAGACCGCCTCACGCAGTGGGCGCGTGGCCGGCTCCCCGTCCTGCAGCACTTCGGCGTGGCGCAGGGTGATGGTGGTGCCGGCCGGTCCGTCGGCGGTGATCCGGAGGCGGCCGACGAGGTTCTGGCCGAAATCGAGAAGGTAACGGCCTTCTTCGGTACGGGTGATGGTGACCGGCGCGATTGCCTGGGTTCGGCGTACCGGCGGGCCTTCGGGTGCGACCAGGGTGCGGGGGTCTCGCAGCCCGACGCGGACCGGCTCCCAGGAGCCGGTGTCGGCCGCGGACGGCGTCGACCAGGTGGGGTCGTCGAGTCGGGCGTCGAAGGCCTCCCCCTCGTACAGACCGCTGGTCAGGATCGGTCCGGGGGCGGCGCTCCAGGAGGCGTCCGTGGCGATGACGGTGGTGGTGCCGTCGTCGTGGGTGATTTCCAGCTGGGCGATGAGGGACTGGTCGGTGCCGTAGATGTTGCGGGTGCCTCCGTCGAAGCCGTAGCGGCCCCGGTACCAGCCGTCGGCGAGCCAGGCGCCGATGGTGTTGCTGCCCTCGGCGAGGTGGTCGGTGACGTCGTAGGTGCGGTAGCGCAGTCGTTTCGGGTAGACGGTCCAGCCCGGGGCTAGTGCGTCGTCGCCGACGCGGCGGCCGTTGATCTCGGCCTCGTACAGTCCGTGCGCGGTGACGTAGAGACGGGCCCGGCCGACGGCCCGCTCGACGCGGAAGTCCTTGCGGACGCGTGCCGGGCGCCGCTCGCCGTCGTGGTCCTCCGGCCAGGCGGCACCGACGGGGACGGCCCGCCAGTCGGCGGGATCGAGCAGACCCGCCTCGACGGTGGCGGGTTCGCTCCACGGTGACGGCCGGTCCGCGTCACCGGTCCAGACCCGGACGCGGACGGCCACACGCTCACGTGAAGCGAGGTGGTCGCCGGGCCACGAGACGAGGACCGTCTCGCCGCTGTCGATGCGGGCGGTGCGGTGGAGGTCGCCGCCGCGGTCGAGTTCGAGTTCGTACGCGTCCTGCGGTCCGGTGCCCGCCGGCAGCTCCCAGGTCAGGCGCGGTGCGGCGACGCCGATGCCGAGGCCGTCCGGCAGGTGCTCGAACGACACCGGGCCGGGCTGAGTCGAGGGCGCGGGAAGGCTTTCCGCGGGCGGGCGGGCGAGGTGGGCGGTGTCTGCCCTCATCCCTTCACCGCTCCGCCGGTCAGGCCCTTCATCACCTTCTGGTTGAGGAAGAGGTAGATCGCCAGGGTGCCGAAGACGTTGATGCAGATCGCCGCGAAGAGGGGACCGTACTGGGTCGCGCCGAAGTCGGCGGTGAAGTTGAGCAGGCCTACCTGGACGGTCCGGAGGTCCTGGCTGTTGGTGAAGGTCAGTGCGATCAGCAGGTCGTTCCAGATGAAGAAGAACTGGACGAGGGCGACGGTGAGGACCGCGTTGCGGACCACGGGCAGGCTGATGGTCCAGAAGGCGCGCAGGATGCCGGCTCCGTCGATGGTGGCGGCCTCGAACAGCTCCCGGGGCACGGCCTTGTAGTAGGTGGCCATCATGAACACCGTGAGCGGCAGTCCGGTGCCCGTGTAGGTGAGGATCAGCGGCCACAGGGTGCCCGAGAGACCGGTCTGGAAGTAGATGGTGAACAGGGGCAGGAGGATCATCTGCGGGGGCACCATCATGCCCACCAGGAAGACCACCAGGGTGAGGCTCCGCCCCTTCCACACCATGATCTGCAAGGCGAAGCCGGCAGCGGTGCCCAGGAGCAGGATGAGGGCCAGGGAAGGGACGACCGCCATCAGACTGTTCTGGACCTAGAGGCCGATGTTGCCGGTCGTCCACGCCTCCGTGTAGTTCCCCCACTCCCAGGTGGTCGGCAGGCTCCAGCTCGGGTTGTTCAGGTAGTCGGCGTTGGACTTGACCGATGTGAGGAACATCCACACGAGGGGATACGTCTCGACGACCAGGAGCAGGGCGACGACGACGCGCATCAGCCAGGGTCGGGCTCTCCCGCGGCGGCGCGGCGGTCGGCCGGCTGCCAGGATGCTGCGGCGGTGCCCACGCGGAGTGGACTTCCGGGGTGTGTCAACGGCCATGGGTCAGCCCTTCGTGAGGTCGCGCCGCGTGAGGCGGAAGACGACCAGCGACACCAGCAGGCTCACCACGGTCAGCAGGAGCGCGATGGTGCTGCCGTAGCCGTATTCGCCGTAGGTGAAGGACGTCTGGAACATGTACAGGGTCAGTGGGGTCGTGGCGCTGCCCGGGCCACCGTTGGTGAGGGCGACGACGGCGTCGAAGATCTTCAGGGTGCCGTTGACGCTGAAGATCAGGGACGACATCAGGACCGGGAAGGACAGCGGCAGCACGATGTGGCGTACGAGTCGCAGGCCCGAAGCCCCGTCCAGGCGTGCGGACTCCAGTACCTCGTCGGGTATGTCCACGAGGCCGGCGAACAGCAGCACCGCATAGAAGCCCATGGAACGCCAGATCTCCATCACGATCAGCACCCAGAAGGCGCTCCCGCCGCTCGCGAACCAGTCGACCGATTCCAGGCCGAGCGCGCCCAGGAGGGAGTTGACCGGTCCGGGCTGCGGGGCGACCTGGAACAGGTTCTGGAAGAGCAGGCCCACGGCGACGGTGGGCAGCACGACGGGGAAGAAGACCAGGGTGCGCACGAGCGCCGACGCCCGCTTGAGGTAGAAGACGTACAGCAGGGCGAGCAGGTAACCAGCGAGCACCTGACCGATCGTGACGACGAAGGCGAACTTGAGGGTGAACCACAAGGCCTCGTGGACAGCCGGGTCGGTCAGCAGGCGCTCGAAGTTGGCCAGTCCGTTGCCGGTGAAGCCGTCAATGGAGTTGCCCTTGGTGAAGGAGTATCCCAGTGACCACACCATCGGGACCAGCATGATGAGGGAGTAGACGAGCAGGGCGGGGCCCAAGAGGATCAGGATGGCCCTGCGGTCACCGAGTACACGGTGCATGGGTGGTGTCCAGTTCGTCGAGGTGGTGGGCGCGGGCGGCGGGGCTCGGAAGCCCGGGCGATGGCGCCGCGGGGCTTCCGAGCCGGTCGGGGCCGCTCGCCGCCCGGCTTACTGGCCGTTCAGGGAGTCCTGGACGGTCTGCATGAACTGCTGCGGGCTCATGCTTCCGTTGACCAGCGACGCCGCGTTGGAGGTGCTCACAGTGGTGGCCTTGGTCCCGAACAGCGCCTCGAACCAGAGGACGTTCTGCTTCGAGTCGCCGATGGTCTTGCGGATCTGCGCGGTGACCGCATTGGCGTCCTGGACGGGCGTGTTCGTCTTGAAGCCCGAGATCGTTCCCGCGTCCTTGAGCGCCGTGCTGCCGTAGTTCTTGGCGATGCAGGCCACCCAGTCCCCCGTCTTGTCGTCGAAGGACTTCGCGCCCAGGGTGATGCCGAGGCCCACGTTGGACGGGTACTGGTCCGCGGATCCCGCGCCGCCCGCGACCGTGGGGAACGGCATGAAGCCGATGTTCTCGACGCCGACCGTGTTGACCTTCGGGTCGGCGATGTTCGCCAGCGCCCAACTGCCCATGTAGAACATGGCGGCCTTGCCGGAGAGGAACTGGTTCATGGCCACGTCGTAGCTGATGGAGCCGACGCCCTCGCCGAAGTACCCCTTCCTGCCGAGGTCGGCGACCTCTTGGGCCGCCTTGACGTACGCGGGGTCGGTGAGCTTGGCCTTTCCGCTCCGGACGTCCTGGAGTGCGTCCGGGCCCAGGCTGCGGTAGAGGTAGCCGCTCAGCACCCGGGTCAGCGGCCACCCTTCCTTGCCCGCCGCGGAGAACGGCTGCACGCCGGCGGTCTTCATCTTCTCCGCGCTCGCGGTCAGCTCGTCCCAGGTGGTGGGCACCGCGACGCCGCGCTCCTGGAAGATCTTCTTGTTGTAGAAGATCCCCTCGATGTTGTACTCGTACGGCAGCACGTTGACCTTGCCGTCGTAGAGCGCCTTGATCGTGGAGACGGCGGCCGGCTGGAGCTGGTCGTACACGCCGAGAAGGGACAGTTCTCCCTCCAGGTCCGCGACCTTGCCGGAGGTGTCCAGCTGGTTGGTGAGCGCGGGAGAGTTGCCCGCGGCGAACTGGACCGGAAGCGCGTCCTGTCCCGCGAGCAGCTGCAGCTTCTGGTCGAGACCGCTCTGCGGCACGTTCTCCACCTTGAGCGGCCGCGCCTTGTTCTCCGCGGCGCACGCCTCCTTGGAGAGGGCGGTCAGCACGTTCTTGACGGTGGTGTTCTCCGTGGCGCTCAGGTAGCTGAACTCCTCGGGCGCGGACGCGGCGCTGCCGCCGGATCCTCCGCAGGCGGTGACGAGCAGGGCGACCGAGGCGGTGCCGGCCGTGAAGGCGGTCCGGCGCGCTCGGCGTGCACGGCGCGGGTTGTTGGACACAGAGGTCTCCCTGTCATCGGTACGGAGAGGTGGGTGGTGAGGAGAAGGACCGTCGGCAGTGGCAACGGGCGGCCCTCGGCGAGGAAGTGTGTAGAACGTTCTCCACTCGGGTGGCTCAAACATTGCGCCCCTCCCTCACGATGAGTCAAGACACGGATCTGTAACTCCTGCGAAATCAGCGCTTGGCGTTGACGTACTGTGCCGTTAGCGATGTAGACCGTTACATCACATGGCAAGATCGGAGTGATGGTCATGGACGCGACACCGAAGCCCACGAGGCGGGTGACGATCACCGATGTCGCACGGCACGCCGGCGTGTCCACTGCCGCGGTCTCGAAAGTGCTGCGCAACGCGTACGGCTCGAGTCCGGCGATGCGGGAGAAGGTCCACGCGGCCATGGCCGAGCTGGAGTACCGGCCCCACACCGCGGCACGCGGCATGAGGGGCCGCACCTACACCGTCGGAGTGCTGCTGGACAACATCCGCAACGCGTTCTTCGCCGACATCCTCGACGGAATCCACGACGAGCTGCAGGACGGCGCGTACACCGTGATGATCGGCGCGGCGGGCTTCGGTGCCGAGGCCCAGACCCGGACCGTTCGCGCCATGGTGGACCGCCAGATGGACGGCCTCGTCCTCATCGCCCCGGGCTGCCCGCGGCCGGAGGTCCTGGCCACGGCCGCGACGACGCCGACCGTCGTCATCGGCCACCACGACACCGCGGACGCGCACGACTCGGTGGTGGACGCCGACGGCATCGGAGCGGGCCTGGTCGTGGACCATCTCGCCGAGCTGGGCCACCGGGACATCGCGCTGGTCTCTGCGTCCGGAACCAAGGCCGGCGCCTGGCGGCGGACCCCGGAGGCCGTACTGACCAGCGGATACCTGACGGCCATGGATCACCACGGTTTGGGGGTACACGCCCGTGTTCAGCATGCCGCCTACTCCGACGAGGGCGGCTTCGAGGCGGGCATGGCCCTGCTGACAGCGGAACGCCCGCCGACCGCCATCATGGCGGGCGCCGACGTCGCGGCGCTCGGCATCTACCGGGCCGCGCACGAACTCGGCCTGCGCATCCCGCAGGACCTTTCGCTGGTCGGCTACAACAACACCGCTCTCGCCGCCCTGGCTCCCGTACAACTCACCAGCGTCGACCAGGCGGGACACACCATGGGGTCCACCGCGGCACGCATGCTCATCGACCGCGTGGAGGGCCGCCGGGACCGGGCCATGCAGACCACCATGACACCGCGCCTGGTCGTACGCGGCAGCACTACGGCACCGCGAGCCCGTTAGGCCGAGGTCCGGGCCGAGGCCGAGCCCGACACCTCCCGGCCGTTCCGTCGGCGGGGAAGGCGGCATGACGCGCCAGGCAGTGCGAGGGGGCATGGTGCTGAAGTCCGGAACGCAGGGCCGAGGAAGCGGGAGGGCGAGGTTGGCCCTGGCGCCCGGGCGGCGGAGGTGACATCGGCGCGTGCGCTCGATGTACACGACTATGGGCGGCCTGAAAGGCTTTGCCCACCCTCTGCGCGATTCATTCTCCCGATGGGGATCATCCGTCGCATGGATAGCCGCTCCCGGGCGGGCGCCGACAGGCCGGCCGTGCGGCACCCGCGCTTCACGCCCCGGGCGCGTCTCCCATCCGCCGTCCGACCCGCGCGGCCGTCTCGCGCAGCCAGATGTGGGCGGCGTCGTGGGTGTGCACGGGATGCCACCACAGCGCCTGGCGCAGCGGCACCGCCTCGTAGGGCGGCTCCATGACGCGCACGGCCGTGAACGACGCGAGGAGCTCGGCCAGACGGGCTTGGACCAGGGCGATCCTGCGGGTGCCCGCCACCAGGAGCGGGAGGAGCTGGAAGCTGTCGACGGAGACCTCGACCCGCGGCTCGATGCCGAGCATGCCCAGTTGCCGCACCGCGGGAGCGTCGTACGTCCGCCGGTAGGCGACCCACGGCAGGCGGGCCAGGTCCTGGCGGGTGAGGTGCTCTTCGACGCTCGGATGGTCCTCCGACACGATGAAGACCCAGCGGTCGTCGTAGAGATCGGTGGCCGGGAATTCGCTGATGACCCCGTGTGGCATCAGTACGCCGTCGGTGGCGCTGAGCAGGCTGGCCGTGTCGTCCACGACGGTGATCGGCGTCTGGGTGAAGCGCAGCCGGACGCCGGGGGCCTCCTCGTGTACGACGCGGGCGAACTCGGCCCCGAAGACGGCGACGGCGTAGTCGGACGCCACGAGGCTGAACTCCCGGCTCTCCCTGGCGGGATCGAAGCTCGCCTGACTGGAGAAGAGCCGTTCCAGCACGTCGTACGCGGTGGAGGTGCGGTCCAGGAGCACCTGCCCGAGGGCGGTGAGCTCGTAGTGGCCGCCGACACGGGCGAGCAGGTCATCGTCGAAGTGGCGGCGCAACCGCCCCAGGGCGGCGCTCATGGCCGGCTGACTGAGCCCGACGCGCTGCCCGGCCCGCGTGACGTTGCGCTCCTCCAGCAGAGCGCGCAGAGCCACCACGAGGTTGAGGTCCAGACGGGCCAGATTCACGGCATTTCCCCTTGCTGTTCGGGCGCCGACCAGGAGGTATCCATGAGCCGGATGACAGTCATCCGAACAATCGATTTCCCTGATCAAGTCGGCAGGTCCAGATTAGTCCCATCGCCATCAGGAGGACATGTCCGTGAAACCTGGATCCCCGTCCGCGCTCTTCGCCGGACCTTTCGCCCTCGCGACGCTTTCGGTCCCGGAGGGGCCCGCCTTCCCCGCCCTGGTCACCCCGGACGCTCAGGTGCTCGACCTGCGCCTCGCCCTGGGCGATGCGCAGGTGACCGCCGTGAGTCTGCTGGAGGACTGGCGGGCAACGCTGCCGAGGCTCCGTGCCCTCGCCGAGGAGGACCGCACCGATCGCAGGCCTCTTTCGGAGCACCGGGTGCACGCGCCCGTCGAGCCTCGACAGGTGTTCCAGTCGGGCGCCAACTACCGGCAGCACGTGATCGACCTGCACGTGGCACACCGGGCCGCGGATGACGACCGCTCCGAGGAGGAACGGCGCGCGGAGGCGGCAGAGATCATGGACCGCAGGGCATCGGAGGATCTTCCCTACGTCTTCATCGGTCTGCCGAGCTCCATCACCGGCCCGTACGACGACGTCACCCTCCCCGCCTGGGCCGAGAAGCCCGACTGGGAGCTGGAACTGGCGGCCGTCATCGGTCGTCCCGCCTACCGGGTCTCCGTGGAGGAGGCGATGGCATGCGTCGCCGGCTACACGATCGCCAACGACCTGACCGACCGGGCGACCGTATTCCGCCGGGACATGCCGCAGATCGGCACCGACTGGCTGCGCAGCAAGAACGCGCCGGGCTTCACCCCTCTGGGGCCCTGGATCGTGCCCGCCGCGTCGATCGCGGACCCCGATGACCTGCGGCTGACGTTGAAGCTCAACGGTGACACCATGCAGGACGAGTCCACGAAGGACATGATCTTCAGCGTGGCCCGTGTGGTCTCCTACGTATCGCAGACCGCCCGCCTCCTCCCCGGCGACCTGGTACTCACCGGCTCCCCTGCGGGCAACGGCATGCACTGGGGCCGGCTGCTGCGCGACGGCGACGTCATGGACGGCGCCATCACGGGCCTCGGTGCACAGCGCACCCGCTGCGTCGCGGAGGCGTGATGGGCCTGGACCGCCGCGACCCCGAAGGTTCGATCGCCCGCACCGCCGAGGTTTGCTCCAACTGGGGCCGCTGGGGCGCGGACGACGTACTCGGCACGCTGAACTTCCTCGACGAGGCCAAGCGCCGCGAGGGCGCCGCGCTCGTCCGGCGCGGTGTGAGCTTCTCCCTCTCCCAGCGCTTCGACATCAACGGCCCGCAGAAGGGCTGGCGTCGGCGCACCAATCCGGTGCACACCATGCTGGACACCGGGACGGACGCGGCCTTGGGCAACCAGGGCCTCCCGCACGGCATCGGCGGCGCCGACGACGTGATCGCCATGCCGCTGCAGTGCTCGACCCAGTGGGACGGCCTCGGACATATCTTCGACCACGGCAAGGCGTGGAACGGACGCCCCGCCGAGAAGGTCGTCACCTCCGAGGGCGATCTGGTCACCGGGATCGAGCACATGGCTCACCAGATCGCCGGCCGGGGGGTGCTCCTGGACGTGGGCCGCGCCGTCGGCCGCGACGGCGAACTGCCCGACGGGTTCGCGATCACGGAGGACCATCTGACGGCCACCGCGGAAGCCCAGGGCGTAGCCGTGGGGCGTGGGGACCTGGTTCTGGTGCGCACCGGGCAGCTCGCCCGGGTACGCCGCGAGGGCTGGGGCGAGTACGCGGGCGGCCCGGCCCCCGGCCTGTCCTTCACCAGTGCCGGCTGGCTCCATGGCAGCGAGATCGCCGCGATCGCCACGGACACCTGGGGATTCGAGGTGCGCCCCAACGAGTTCGAGCACGCCTTCCAGCCCCTGCACCAGGTGGCCATCCCGCACATCGGTCTGCTGATCGGCGAGATGTGGGACCTCGACTCCCTGGCCGAGGACTGCGCGGCCGACGGCGTGTACGCGTTCTGGCTCACCGCCGCTCCCCTGCCCATCACCGGTGCGGTCGGGTCCCCGATCAATCCGATAGCCGTCAAGTAGTCCGACAACTCATCCGAGGAACAAGGGAGTTCCCATGACCGAAACCCGCACGGTCCTCGTCGTGGGCGGCGGCGCGGCCGGCAACGCCGTGACGATCCTGCTGCGCCGCGCCGGCTTCTCGGTGGACCTGGTCGAGGCCAAGGACGACTGGAACGCCACCGCCGGATCCGGCATCACCCTCCAGGGCAACGCCCTGCGCGTACTGCGCGAACTGGGTGTCTGGGACCAGGTGAGGACGTCCGGCTTCGGCTTCGGTTCCGTCGGCATCACCGCGCCCGACGGAAGCGTCCTGCACGTCCACCGTGATCTGCGCACGGGTGGCGACGATCTGCCCGCCACGCTCGGCATGCAGCGACCCGAGCTCCAGCGGATCCTGATCGATGCCGTCCGAGCGAGCGGAGCCCGGGTCCGCCTGGGCACCCGGGCCGAGATCCTCGACCAGGACGCGGAGGGCGTCTCCGTCCGTCTCACCGACGGCACGGAGGGGCGCTACGACCTGGTGATCGCGGCCGACGGTCTCGGTTCCGCCACCCGCGCGGCGATCGGCGTCACCGCGAAGCCCGAACCCACCGGCATGGCCATCTGGCGCGTCACCGCGCCGCGCCCCGCTGACGTGACCCGCACCGATCTCGCCTACGGCGGACCGGCCTACATCTCCGGCTACTGCCCCACCGGCGACACGACCCTGTACGCGTACGTCGTCGAGGCGAACCGGGACCGGGCATTGATTCCGCCGGAGTCGTACGCGGACGAGATGCGCCGGCTGGCCTCCGCCTACGGCGGCTCCTGGCCGCAGATCGCCGAGAGCATCACGGACCCCGGACAAGTCAACTACACCTGGTTCGACCAGATGCTGGTCGAGGGTGCGTGGCACCGCGGCCGGGTCGTCCTCATCGGCGACGCCGCCCACTGCTGCCCGCCCACACTCGCACAGGGTGCCGCGCTGTCCCTCGAAGACGCGTGGGTGCTCGCGGAGATGCTGGCCGGGGCCGATGACTGGGACGACGCTCTGCTGCAGGCGTTCCACGAGCGGCGGATCGCCCGTGTCCGTCCCGTCGTGGAGGCGTCCGTGCAGATCGGGCAGTGGCAGCTCGACGGGGTGCGCGACGCGGACGTTCCCGGCCTGATGGGCCGCACCATGACGATGCTGCGGGAGCTGCCGTGAGCCGCGTGCCCAGGCCGGAGCCGCTGACCGCGCCCACCGTCGACGTACACGCCCATGTGCTGCTGCCGGAGGTCGAGGCCCTCGTGGGCGGCCTGCCGGGACTGGCGGAGGCAAGGGCCCTCGATGCCCGGCGCAACGGCGCCGCGGCGCTCGCGGTCAGCGGGCCCATGGTCCGTGAGCGCATCCCCCGGCTGACCGACCCCGCCGTACGCCTCGCCGCCATGGACGCGCAAGGCGTGGACGTACAGCTGGTCAGCCCGTCCCCCTCCCACTACCACTACTGGGCGGACGAGGCCACGGCCGAGAAGGTGTACCGGCTCGCCAACGAGGCGACCGCCACCCACTGCGCGGCCGCACCCGACCGGCTGCGCGGACTCGGGCTCGTCCCCCTCCAGCACCCGGAACAGGCAGTACGGGCCCTCGACCACGCCGCGGAACACGGACTGGCCGGGGTGGAGATCTCCAGCCACGCGCCGGGCCGCGACCTGTCCGACCCCGCCTACGAGCCCTTCTGGGCGCGGGCCGCGGAGACGGGCGCGATCGTCTTCCTGCACCCCTTCGGCTGCACCCTCGACGAGCGCCTGAACCGGTGGTACCTGTCCAACACCGTCGGCCAGCCCACCGAGAACGCCGTCGCGCTCTCCCACCTCATCTTCTCCGGCGTGCTGGACCGCCACCCCGGCCTGAAGCTGATCGCGGCCCACGGCGGCGGATACCTGCCCACCCACATCGGACGCTCCGACCACGCCTGGTCGGCCCGCTCCGACGCGAGCGCGGGCTGCCTGCACCCTCCCAGCAGCTACCTCAAGCGGCTCTACTTCGATTCGTTGGTCCATGACCCCGACGTCCTGCGGGCGTTGGTGCGGGTCGTCGGGTCCGGGCGGGTCCTGCTCGGATCCGACTTCCCCTTCGACATGGGCACCGAGCACCCGGTCGCCGCCCTCAGGGCCGCGCGCCTGCCCGAGACCGAATTCGACGCCGTCCGCGGCGGCAACGCGGCCGCCCTGCTGAACCTCGCCCTCGTCTGAGGAGGTACCCACCATGAACGCACGTCTGCTCACCCACCTGCGGCACGTCGACCTGGCCGTGCCGGACTACGAAAAGCAGCTCGACTTCTACGCCGGCGTCTGGGGCCTGACCAAGGTCGCCGAGGATTCCGGCATCTCCTTCCTGGCCGCCGAGGGCTCCCCGGAGCAGTACGTGGTACGGCTGCGCAAGGCCGAGGAGAAGCGGCTCGACCTCGTCTCCTACGGCGCCGCCGCCCCCGCCGACGTGGACACCCTCGCCGAGCGGCTCCTGGCCGGAGGCGTCCAGCCGATCTCACGGCCCGGGACCGTGGACACGCCCGGCGGCGGCTACGGCTTCCGCTTCTTCGACGTCGACGGGCGCACCATCGAGGTCTCCGCCGACGTCGAGGTGCGCCAGCACCGCAAGATCGAGGAGAAGGAGGCCATCCCGGTCAAGCTCTCCCACGTCGTCCTGAACTCCCCCGACCTCGATCGCACCCGCGCGTGGTACGAGCGCCACCTCGGCTTCCGTCTCTCCGACACCCTCAGCTCGCCCCACATGGGCGAGGTCATGCACTTCATGCGGATCAGCAACCAGCACCATTCCATGGCGCTGGCCAAGGGCCCGCACACCTCCCTGCACCACATCTCGTTCGAGATGCGGGGCATCGACGAGTACATGCGCGGCTCCGGCCGCGTGATCAGGGCGGGCCACCGAAAGATCTGGGGCCCCGGCCGCCACATGGCCGGCGACAACACCTTCACGTACTTCCTCGACCCGCACGGCAACACCGTCGAGTACACGACGGAGCTGGAGCTGCTCGACGAGGACAGCTGGCATCCGCACGTCTACGACTTCTCCGATCCGGACGTCACCGACCAGTGGGGCACCGCCAACGCCATGAACGAGATCGTCGCCAAGGAGTCGTTCAACGACCCCGACCGCGGTGTCTTCGTCGCCCCGCCGGTCTGATCCACCCGACTCCGGGGACGCGGTGGCCCTGTCACCTGCCCTGACACACAGTTCCGCGTCCCCGGCCCCACGGCCGACGAGCCCTCACCGCGGCTCCCGCGCCGACATCGGCCGGAGCAGCCGTACCCCTGGCCGACCACTCCTACCGGGAGCCGCACATGCGCTTCGCCTCCTACGAGCACCACCATTCCCGGCACGTCGGCGTCGTGGAAGCGGACGGCACGCTCTTCCCCCTGCCCGGCGTCTCCTCGCTCACGACCCTGCTGGAACAGACCGGCGGTCTCCCCGGGCTCCTCGACGCAGGGGCAGCCGCACTCGACGTACCGCCCGGCCCGCACGTCTCGCAGGTGCGGCTGCTGCCTCCCGTGCAGCCCACGGCCGTACGGGACTTCGTCACCTTCGAGGAGCACGTCGAGGGGGTCCGGCGTGCCGTGGAGGGGAGGGCCGGCGTGCCTGAGCAGTGGTACGCCGCACCGACCTTCTACTTCACCAACCCGCACGCGATCTACGGGCCGCTCGACGGCATACCCGTGCCGCCCGGCGCGGCCGTGCTCGACTTCGAACTCGAAGTGGCCGCCGTCATCGGCCGTGAGGGCCGCGACCTCACCCCGGCACAGGCCCGCGACCACATCGTCGGCTACAGCGTCTTCAACGACTGGTCCGCCCGCGACCTCCAGTCCGCCGAGATGAAGATCGGCCTCGGCCCCTGCAAGGGCAAGGACACCGCCACCACCCTGGGCCCCTACCTGGTCACCGCCGACGAGCTGGACCAGCACCGGGACACCGAGGGCTTCCTGCGCCTGGCCCTGAGAGCCGAGATCAACGGCGTGACCGTCGGCGAGGACCTGCTGTCCAACATGAGCTGGACCTTCGAGGAGATGACCGCCTACGCCTCGCGCGGCACGGTCGTGCGCCCCGGCGACGTCCTCGGCTCGGGCACCTGCGGCAACGGCGGCTGCCTCGCCGAACTCTGGGGCCTGCGCGGCGAGCAGGACCCGCCGCCACTGGTGCCCGGCGACACCGTCACCCTCACGGTCGAGGGCATCGGTTCGCTCACCAACTCCATCGTTCCCGGGACCGAGCCCGTACCCCTGCCCGCGGGCCGCCGGCGCAACCGGGAGCGGCCGTGAGCACCCCGGCACCCCAGAGGCTGCGGGGCAAGGTCGTGGTGGTCACGGGCGCCGCTCGCGGCCAAGGCGCGGCCGAGGCAGAAGCACTCACCCGCGAGGGCGCCCACGTCATCGCCACCGACGTGGTCACCGGCAGCGGTTGCCGACACCTCGACGTCAGCAGCGAGGAGGACTGGGCGGGCCTGGCCGCCGAACTGCGCGAGACCTACGGCCAGGTAGACGGCCTGGTCAACAACGCCGGCCTCACCTGGCGCGCCCGCCTCGGCGACGTACGCGCCGAGGACATGGCCCGCGTCCACGCCGTCAACGTCACCGGGCCGCTCCTCGGCATCCAACACCTCGCTCCGCTCATGCCTCCCGGTTCCTCCATCGTCAACGTCGGCTCGTCGGCGGCCGTCACCGCGCACTACCCGGTGGCCTACACGACCGGCAAATGGGCGCTGCGCGGCCTGTCGAAGATCGCCGCCCTCGAACTCGGCCCGCGTGGCATTCGCGTCAACACGATCCACCCCGGTTACATCGAGACCGAGATGACCGCGTCCGCCGCCCCGGCCTTCCGCGAGGCCACCATCCGTGAAACCCCGTTGGGACGCACGGGCACCGTCGGTGAGATGGCGCCACTGGTCGTCTTCCTGCTCTCCGACGACTCGTCGTTCATCAGCGGAGCCGAGATCCCGGTCGACGGGGGTCTCACCGCTCACGGTGGCGTGAAGTCCGTCTCGGACGCCCTGCGCTCGGAGGGTGGGACGTGATGCGCCTGGAAGGCAAGGTCGCCCTGGTCTCCGGTACGGCTCAGGGCCATGGCAGGGCGGCCGCCCTCAGATTCGCAGCCGAGGGCGCACTCGTCGTCGCGGGCGACCCGATCCACCAGGACGCCCTCGATACCCAGCGCCTGATCGCCCGAGCAGGAGGCACGGCGCTCGCCCCCGCCCCCCTGGACGTCACCGACGAGGGATCCGTCCGTTCCTGGGTCGACGAAGCCGTGGGGGCGTTCGGCGGCATCGACATCGTCTACGTGACCACGGGCAGCGTCCGCTTCGGCGACCTCGGCAGCCGGCCGTACGACAACGTCGCTCGCACCATGGGCGTGCAGCTGAACTCGGTGTGGCCTACGGTCCGAGCCACGTGGCCGCACTTGGTACGCAGCCGCGGCTGCGTACTGACGGTCTGCCCGACCACCGGTCCCACGGCGTCCCCACTTCCTCCACGCGCCGCTCGCTCGGCGTCCAGGGGTTCGCTGGTGGCGCTGACGCAGCAGCTTGCGACGGAAGGCGCTCCGTACGGGGTTCGTGCCAACTGTGTCAGCTCCGGCCGGCCCGAGGACGCCGTCAGCGCCGCGTTGTTCCTCGTGTCCGACGAGGCCGCCGACATCACCGGGGCCAACGTCGTCGTGGACGGCGCCTGGTCCTGCTTCCTGCCCGGTGTCACCCCCTGAAAGGAGCACACACCGTGGACAAAGTCATGGAAGGCGCCGCCGAGGCGGTGGCCGACATCCAGCCGGGCGCCTCACTGGCCGTGGGCGGTTTCGGTCTCAGTGGTGTACCCGAGTTCCTGATCCGCGCCCTTCTCGCCCAGGGCGCGGACGACCTGCGGGTCGTCTCCAACAACTGCGGGGTCGACGGACGCGGGCTCGGAGTCCTGCTCTCCGCCGGACGCATCGCCCGCGTCACCGGCTCGTACGTCGGCGAGAACAAGGAGTTCGCCCGTCAATACCTCGCCGGTGAGCTGGAAGTGGAGCTCGTCCCGCAAGGAACGCTCGCCGAACGCCTGCGTGCCGGGGGCGCCGGCATCCCCGCCTTCTACACCCCGGCCGGCGTGGGCACCCAGGTCGCCTCCGGCGGACTGCCCTGGCGCCACGCTCCCGACGGCTCGGTCGCCGTCGCGTCACCTGCCAAGGAGACCCGGGAGTTCGCCGGCCGCCGGCACGTGCTGGAGCACGGCATCACCACCGACTACGCCCTCGTACGGGCCTGGCGGGGGGACCGGCACGGAAACCTCGTCTTCCGCAAATCCGCGGCCAACTTCAACCCACTTGCCGCCATGGCCGGCCGCGTCACGATCGCCGAGGTCGAAGAACTCGCGGAACCGGGCGATCTCAGCCCCGAGGAAGTGCACCTCCCTGGCATCTACGTCCGCAGGGTCGTGGAACTCTCCCCGCCGCAGGCGACGGACAAGCCCATCGAGAAGAGGACGGTGCGTCCCTGATGCCCTGGACCCGCAACCACATGGCGGCCCGGGCCGCCGCCGAACTCGCCGACGGCTCCTACGTCAACCTCGGCATCGGGCTGCCCACCCTCATCCCCGGCCTGCTCCCGCCCGGCGTCCACGTGGTCCTCCACTCCGAAAACGGCATCCTCGGCACGGGCCCCTACCCCGTCGCGGACGAGGTCGACCCCGACCTGATCAACGCCGGAAAGGAGACCGTCACCGTACTGCCCGGCGCCTCGTTCTTCGACTCCGCCCTGTCCTTCGGCATGATCCGCGGCGGCCACATCGACACGGCGGTCCTGGGCGCGATGCAGGTGTCGCAGCACGGCGACCTCGCGAACTGGATGGTCCCCGGCAAGATGGTCAAGGGCATGGGTGGAGCCATGGACCTCGTACACGGCGCCGGCCGCGTCATCGTCCTCATGGAACACACCGCCAAGGACGGCAGCCCCAAGATCGTCGAAGACTGCTCCCTGCCCCTCACGGGCGAGCAGTGCGTTCACCGCATCATCACCGACCTCGGCGTCCTCGACGTCACCGAGGACGGCTTGGCTCTCGTGGAGACGGCTCCGGGCGTCACCGTCGCCGACATCGCCGCCCGGACCGACGCACCGGTCCGCACGAACCGTTGGCCGTGACGCCCAGGTGAACTCACGCCGCACTAGTGCGTACACCAATGATCGGCGTTCGACCTACCTGGCGTGACGGTTTCCGCCCTCCCCTCTCCTACGTTCCGCTCCGATCCCCAAGGAGGCCTCATGTGTGCACTCCCCACTCCACTCCGCATCGCCGTCGTCGGCGGCGGCATCGGCGGGCTGGCCGCCGCGCTGGCGGCTGCCCGCGCCGGCCACCACGTCACGGTGCTCGAACGATCCGCCCGGTTCGGCGAGATCGGAGCCGGCTTGCAGCTCGCGCCCAACGCGTCCGCCGCACTGGAACAGCTCGGAGTCCTCCCGGCGGTCCAGCGCAACGCCGTCGCCCCGCCGCGACTGGTGATGATGGACGCTCTGAGCGGTGACGAGGTGACCTCCGTCGACCTGCGCAGCGCGGCGTACACCGAACGCTTCACGCACCCGTACCTGGTCACCCATCGCACCGACCTGCACTCCGCGCTCCTGGACGCCTGCCGGGACCACCCCGCCGTCACGCTCCGCACCGGTCACACCGTCACCCATGCCGAGCAGGACGGCGCGGGAGTACACCTGCACTTCGCCGACACCACGGCGCAGCACACCGCCGACGCGGTCGTGGCCGCCGACGGCCTGCACTCGCGCCTGCGCCAGGCCCTGGTCGACGACGGCGAACCGGTCTGCTCGCGCTACGTGGCCTACCGCGGGGCCCTGTCCGCCCACAGCATGACGGGCAGGATGTCGCAGTACGCCGCGTCGGAAGCGGTGATGGTCTGGGCAGGGCCCCGTATGCACCTGGTGCAGTACCCCGTCCGGCGTGGCGAGCTGTACAACCAGGTCGCCGTGTTCGAGAGCGACCACTACACGCCCGACTCGGACGCCTGGGGCACCGAGGCCGAGCTCGAAGAACGCTTCGCCGGGGCCTGCCAGGCGGTCCGCGACGCGCTCCCGCTGGTGGCACGCGACCGCCGCTGGCCCCTGTACGACCGCCTGCCCATCGACACATGGGTGCACGGCCGCATCGTGCTGCTCGGCGACGCCGCCCACCCCATGCTCCAGTACCTGGCCCAAGGTGCCTGCCAGGCACTGGAGGATGCCGTTGCCCTCGGGGAAGCGCTCGGCCGGTTCGCCGACCCGGCCGACGCGTTCGCCGCGTACGCCGGGCAGCGCCGCCAACGGGCGGCGCTCGTCCAGACGAACGCCCGGCGCTTCGGCGAGATCTGCCACCTGGAGGGAATGGGAGCCACCCTCCGCAACGCCCTCTTCTCGACCCGTTCCTCCGAGGACTTCGACGACATGTCCTGGGTGTGGACGCCGACCCCTGCCTCCGTTCCCGCCCCGTAACCCCGCCACCGCGAGAGGACACCATGAACGACGAACTCGCCTACAAGGCGCTGGAGGGTTCGGGAGCCGCACCGCTGTGGCGCTTCCACGGCAATCTGTTCCCCGCCGAACCGAAGAGCCGTGCCGTTCCCCACCGTTGGAGCTGGCAGGAACTGCGGCCCCAGCTGCTGCACTTCTCCCGGACCCTCTCCCTGGAGGACGCCGAACGACGCGTGCTCATGCTGGTGAACCCCGGTCTGAGCGATCCCCCGGCCACCGTCAACACCCTCTATGCCGGCCTGCAGATCATCCTTCCCGGAGAGACCGCGCAGGCGCACCGGCACACGTCGAACGCGTTTCGCTTCATCCTGGAGGGCAGCGGCGCGTGGACCACCGTCAACGGCGAGCGCGTCTTCATGTCCCCGGGCGACCTGCTGCTCACCCCCGGGTGGCACTGGCACGACCACACCCATGAGGGCGACGCGCCGATGATCTGGCTCGACGCGCTCGACTACCCGCTCGTCAACGCCCTGGAAGCCGGCTTCTACGAGAAGTACCCCCGGCGGCTCCAGCCCGTCACCCGGCCCGACGACGCGGGCAGCAAGCAATTCCTGCACGGCCGGCTGACCCCCACCTGGCTCACCCCTGACGGACCCCACTCCCCCGTCACCCGCTACACCTGGACAGAGACCCAGCGGGCCCTGGAGGCCGTCGCCGACACCGCAGAGGGCAGCGAGGCCGACGGCATCGTCCTCGAATACACCAACCCGTGGACCGGCGGTCCGGTCATGCCCACGATCGGCTGCCGCGTCCAGCGGCTGCGCCCGGGCTTCCGGGGCACCGGGCGCCGGCATACCGCCTCCACCATCTTCAGCGTCGTACGCGGTGAAGGCGCCACGATCGTGGACGGGAAGCGGCTGGAGTGGTCCGAGAACGACACCTTCGCCGTGCCCGGTTGGACGTCCTACCGGCACCTCAACAGCTCGTCCTCGAACGACGCCGTGCTGTTCTCCTACAGCGATGAGCCCGTCATGCGCTCCCTGGGTCTCTACCGCACGGAAGACGCCGACCCCGGCGCCTGATCCGCACATCCGACACTTCATCAAGGAGACCATGGTGCGCCTGGCCCTGTTCAACAAAGGACGTATCGGGCTCCTCGACGGGGACGACCTCGTCGACGTGACCGAACTGCTCGCCGGCTCCGGAACCTTCGGGCCGGCCGGAGCACTCCACCACCACATCGAGACCGCAGACTTGCACGGCCCAGCAGAACTGGACCTCGCCGGCCGTACGCGGTTCCCGCTCGCCGAGACCGTCCTGGAAGCTCCGCTGCCCCGCCCTGGAAAGATCATCGGCGCACCGGTCAACTACCTCGACCACAAGGCCGAGATGGAATACACCACCTCGGTCGCCGACCTCGGTGTCTTCCTGAAGGCCAATTCATCGGTCATCGGACCCGGCCAGGACATCCTCCTGCCCTACTCCGACAAGCGCACGGACCAGGAGGGCGAACTCGGCGTCGTCATCGGCCGCACTGCCGCGCACGTCAGCCCGGACGAGGCCTTGGACTACGTCTTCGGCTACACGTGCCTACTGGACATCACCGTCCGCTCCGGCGAAGACCGCTCCACCCGCAAGTCGTTCGACACGTTCACCCCCATCGGCCCCTGGATCGTGACCGCGGACGAGATCCCGGACCCGGACTCCCTCGACCTCCGCTGCGACGTGGGCGGTGCCCGCCGGCAGCGGACCAACACGGCCCACCTGATCTACGGCATCCGGGACCTGATCGCCTACACCTCCTCCGTCATGACCCTCCACCCCGGCGACGTGATCGCCACGGGCACCCCCGCCGGAGTCGGCCCGCTGAGCCACGGAGACCGCGTGGTCGTGGAGATCGAGCGGATCGGCCGCCTGGAGGTGGGCGTCGACGGCTCCCGTGCCACCCCGTACGAGGAACGTCCCGGACGCAGGGACCACTGACCGAGCGGTCACACGTGCAGGTCGGCTCGTATCTCGTAGCGGATCCGGAGCCGTTTGAACGGGTGGAGCCAGGCGAAGGTCCGCTCGACGACCCAACTGTTCTGCCGAGGCCGGAGCCGTGGACGGTGCCGCGGCGGCCGATCTCGGGTGTGATCCCGCAAGCCCCGATCATGCGCCGGCCCCTCCGTGCAGGTGCTCACCCACACCTCTCAGCCGGCGGTCGCGCTCGGTCGTGGGCCCGCGCCGAACAACGGCCCGTCCCTCACGGCCACGTCCATGCGCAGCCGTTTGCAGCGCAGAGGGTGGCGCCAGACGCCTCTGCCGGTCGACGACCGAATCGGCGTTGATCTCGGCGATCAGCCTGTGGGCCGATGACGGGGCCCGCGGGCCTTCAGCTCGGGCACGCACGTGGAGAGGGTCGTCCGGGAGACGTCCAACTGCTTGGCGAGCGAGGTGACCGTGGCCTCCGGGTCGGCGGGCATCGCGCGGGCGTGCCGGATCTGCTCAGCGTTCACCGCCGGCGGGCGGCCGATCTGCTGGCCGCGGGCGCGCGGCGGCCGGGCCCTCGTGGGTGCCCTGGATGATCAGCTCGCGGATGAACTCCGCGAGGGTGGCAAAGACGTGGAATACGAGCCTGCCGCCGGGGGTGGTGGTGCCAGTGACGCGTGCAGGGAGTGGAAAGCCCACCCCGCGCTTGTCCAGACCGGCCACGATGGAGATGAGGTCCTGGATGGAGCGGCCGAGCCGGTGGGGGGAGAGCACCACGAGGGTGTCGCCCGGCCGGGCGTAGTCGAGCGCCTTCCGCAGCTCGGGCCGCTCGGCATTCTTCCCGGACCGCTTGTCCGCGAAGATCCGCGCGCACCCGGCGCCCTCCGAGCCGAGGATCTGCCGGTCGAGGAGCGGCCCTTGGTGGAGACGCGGCCGTAGCCGACGAGGACGCCGGTCAGGTCCGCCGCGGGTGCCGGGTGCCGGGCTCGTCTACGAGCCCGGCACCGGCCCCGTGACCGGCGGTCGCTCAGCCGGATAGGGGTGGGCGGAGGGTCAGCAGGTGCCGGCGGGGCGGTTGCGGGCCACCAGGTCGGTACGTCCTGCGGTGGAGTCGAGCCAGACCACCCGGGTGCCCTGGTCGGCTGCCGCCATGACCTGGCTTCCGCGGTTGCAGGAGAGGCGCTTGGGGGTTCCGCCGGTAAGGGGGAGCTGCCAGAGCTTGGGCAGTACCGCGTTGGACCAGCCCCCGGCGGGATTGGCGTCCCAGACGTTGAAGGTGACCGACCGGTCGGAGGCGGTGAGTTCCATGTTCGCCGGGGCGTGCGGCGTGTCCCTCCGCAGCACGTCGGTCGTTCCGGAGCCGTTCAGCGCCCCCGAACGGATCGCGCTGCGCTTCGTCCGGTCCCCGGGGTTCTCGACCCAGAGCAGTCTGCCCCCCGCGAGCAGCGTGGAGGAAGTCCAGATCCCGCTGCCGCCGTTCGGGTCGCCCGTCACGTACTGCGCGGTGACCTTGCCGTCTGCGAGCGAGTAGACGGTGGGCGCGGAAACCTCGCCCGCGCCGGCCGTCCAGGTTTCGGTCCCGCCGAGCAGCCCGTCCTTCAGGGTGAGGCCGGTCATGTCGTGACCGTCGGGCAGCGGGAGCTTCCCGGCCGGTGCGCCGTCGCGGAAGAGGAGCACCTGGCCCTGGCCGGTGGTGGGGTCGCTGACCCGGAAGGCCACGTCGGAGCCCGAGATCTGGACGTCGGCGGGCCACTGGGCCGGGGAGCGGAAGAGGCTGCGGATCGGGCCCCCGGACAGGGAGCGGGTCAGCACCTCGAACCCCCATACGCCCTGGGTGTCGGTGCCCTGTGCCACCCAGGCGGCGGACTTGCCGTCGGTGGCCGACCAGCCGTGTGCCCGCTGGTCCTGCGGGCTGAGCCTGGTGGGGGCGGCGGCGCTGGTGGTGGAGCCGGTGTACAGGGGGGTGCCCTGGCCCTTCTTGGCCGGGTCGGTGTTGCCCATCACCCAGCGGCCGTCGGCGACGGCCGGCCTGCCGGGGCTGGCGGCGCCCCGGAGCAGCAGGTGACTGTCCACGCCGAGCTTCTGCTGCCAGCCGGCCCGGATCCCGTGCGCGTCGAACGCCGCTGTCACCGAACGGAGTTGGGCGCGGGTGAGCTTCATCGCCTTGCCCGCGGCGAGCACCGCGTTGCGCCCGTCGACGAAGTCGTCCAGCGGGGTGAGGTAGTCGGCGAGCGCCCGGTAGATCAGCCGGTCGGCGACGAGGGGGTCCAGTGTGCGCCGGATGTCCCACAGTGCGCCGCCGAAGATGGTGGAGTTCGGGTGCACCCCGCCGCTGTCGACGTCGTTCCCGGCGCCGAGGTAGTCGTTCAGGGTGGTCCGGCGGTCGTCCAGGCGGCGCTGCGCGCAGGCCTCCGGTGTACCGGTGAGGCACAGGGTCTCGCCCAGCAGCGCGGCCTTCGGGTCGTCCATCGCGATGCCCCGGGCGGTCACCTCGATGGCGTTGCCGAAGTAGTCGGCCAGTGCCTCGTTCATCGAGCCGGGCTGACCGGCGCCCACCAGGCCGGCGGTGTGGTGGATGACGCCGTGGGTCATCTCGTGGCCCGCTATGTCGAGGGGGACGGAGAACGGCCGGTAGGTGCCGCCGCCGACTCCGTAGATCATCTTCCGGCCGTCCCAGAGCGCGTTGTTCATGGGCGTGCCGTCGTCGCTCGCGTTGGCCACCGAGATGATCGCGGAACCCTTGCCGTCCAGCCCGTTCCGGCCGAGCCGGTCGCGGTAGAAGTCGTACACGGCGCCGGCGTTGAGGTGCGCGTCGGTGGCGCCGCTGCTGCCCGTGGCGGCCGGGAAGTCCGGGCCCGGGGAGCGGGCCGGGAGGACGTCGGCGGGGACGCCGCCTCCGAAGTCGTAGTAGCTGCGGCCCGCCGCGTCGTAGGTGGTGATGGTGGCCGGCCGGGTGAGGTCGGTGAGCTGGTAACTCCCGTCCGGCAGTCGGCCGATGTTCACGTTGACGGTGCGGCCGAGGGCATCCGGGGCGGTGCCTGCGGCAGGCTCGGCGCCCGGCGCGGTGCGGGCTGTGGCGGTGTCCGGGATGCGGGCGTCGTAGGAGAGGGCGATCGTGCCGTCGGTGGCGTCCACGTAGACCTCACGGGCCTGTGGTCCACCGGTGGCCGGGGCGGCGCCGCGCAGGGTGAAGTGCCGGGCCAGCCAGCCGGCGCCGCCGGGCAGGATCAGCTGGCCGTGGTCCTCGGCCCTGGCCCCGGCGCGGGCGCGCGGGTCACCGAGCGAACCGAGTGCCAGCTCGCGGAGCACGGCATCGGGGACGGTGGCGATGGTCGGTGCGGTGAGACCGGTGAAGTACTTGCCGCCGACCGACTCGACCCGCTGCTCGGCGCCGTCACCGGTGAGGTGGACGAGGTACTGCGCGCCGAATACGGGCATACCGTGGTGGCGCTGCTGGAACCTGACGGTGTGCCGGCCGCCCGTGCCGCGCTCGGACGCGATCTCGGTCAGCTGCGCGGTATCGATGCGGTACCGGTCCGGGTGGGCCGCGAGATGAGCCTTGGCGGCATCGGCCGGACTCCCCTGGGCCGGCTCGACGAGGCCGGTGACCAGCTGCGGGGCGGCGGTGTCCGTGCCTGCCACCAGAGCCGGGACGGGATCGGGTGCCGGGGCGGCGGCCTGGGCGAGGGGCGTCCCGGCCAGGGCCAGGGTCATGGCGGCTGTGATGCCGAGTCCGAGCGCTGTGGGTGTGCGGGAATGACGGTGCAATGGTCCTCCTGCGGTGTGCGGATCGGTGGAAGCGGCACGCGGGAAGCGTGACGAACAACCAGATGCGGGCTCGACCGCAGCCGTTCCGGCCGTCCGGAAAGTTGGGTGCAAGAGGCACGGAACGGAGACTGTTCGCGCACGGGCGAACTGTCCGCAAGGGCAGCGAAGGTGCGGGCGGGGTGGATTGAGCCCGTGCTGATCGCCGCAGGACCGCCGTGTAGCCGGCCCGCCACCACTGCCTGCCCGGGGGTCGCGGAGCGGGTCGGTTGGTTGCGGTGAAGACGGCGGTGAGGGGGGTGTACGCGGGGACCCCGGTGCGTTCGGTCGGGGTGCGGGCCGGCCGCTGAGGTAAACGACTTGAGGCCTGCCTGGGTGATGACGTCCGGCTGCTCAAGCGGACGCTCGGCTGGACCCACCCCCGCCAGGTCCTCGTCCCCGACGCCCGCAAATTCGACTCGCCAGGAAGGGTCGATGAAGACCGGGTAGAGGGGCAAGGAAGGCCCGGGCACGTTGCCCGAGTCGACCATCCGACGGATCGCGTCCTGCGCGCTGGCCGGCCCCCCGACGGCGCCCAGGCTGCGCTCTAACTGCGGAAGGATGCTCACGGTGCTGACAGCGTCAGCGAACGGGCGCCCAGGTTCTGCTGCGGCGCCGGCGACGCGCTCAGCTCGGCGATCTGGGCGCGGACCTGCGCGAGGGGGGCAAAGTCGCGGAGGGCGTCCCCCAGAGCGTGTCCCCCAGGAGCGGGTTCACCGCGACCCCGACGCTGGATGGGCCTCAAGGCTCCTTCGGGTAAAACCGCTGCCAACGAACCCGTATGTAGCGGCCCCTAAGGACTTGCAGATCATCAACACGTTGTTTTGATCTTGTTGTCCTCGCCCGTCTGTGCCCGGACCCGGGCCTGAAGGGCGGCGAGGGTCGTGGGTGGCGTTGTCGCGGGTGCGACAGCGATGCCGTGTGCCTCGAGCAGGCGCCGGTTCATCCACAGGGTGCGGTGCATGGCGGTGCGGCTGGTGCCGAACAGCACAGCGAGGGGCTCCGCGGGCAGGGCGGCCCGTAGGTGGAGGACGGTGGCCAGGACCTGGTCGGGGAAGGTCAGCCCGGGCGGGCGGCCGCGCCGGCTATCCCCGTCTGGGGCCAGGGTCTTGGTGAGGTCGTTCCGTTGCAGGCGGAGCATCCCGGTCAGTGCGGAATCGGAGAGCAGGGCCTCGTCCCACTCCGGCTCCGGCGTCTGTGGGGTCCGGGCCGCCGGGATCACGGGTGATGGCTGCGGGGGCAGGGCATAGTGCCGTCGCCGTGGAAGGCATGCCGGGTCAAGGGCAGGACGGCCATCTCCGCATCACTGATCGTGACTCCGGTCGGGTAGGTATGGGTGTCGAGTCCGGCCCTCACGCACAGTCCGGTGCGGGTGGTGGTCGCGGCGATGGACTGGACGGCCGCGCCGTGGCAGTTACGGGTACCCGGCTTCTCCCGGCCAGTGCCGACGAGTACGCTCCCGCCCGTGAACGATCTTCGGGTGGCAGCGTCCGTAGTCACGGGCGGACTGGTCTTCGGCACACTCGCCGTCATCGGTGGCTGGTGGGCCCTCAACGGTGGGCTCTACGGCTGCACCGCCGCGGACGCGGGACTGCAGGACCCGATGGCCGCCCAGATCCGGGCGCTCGGCACCCCGCAAGGAGCACAGCCCCAAGGAGAGTCCTACTCCGGCTGCGACGACGACGATGCCTTCGCGTACGTCGGCCGCGAGTACGCCGAGCCCGCCCACCGAGCGGACGTAGTCGCCTACTACCGGACGGCTGCCGACCAGAACGGCTGGCTGCCGGCACCCCCCGATCCGGATGATCCTGCCGGGCGCAACGACCCGGGTGGCGAGCGCACCGGCCTCTGCCTCATCAAGCGGATCGACGGTGCCACCGCCCATCTCGGCGTGTCCTGGGCGTTCGATGGTGGGCAGGGCTACACGGTGGAGGCCCGGGCGAGCAAGAGCGGCAACTCCTGGTGCCCTTGAGTACGGCCCCGAGCGCCGGCAGGGTCTGTCCACCGGGTGTGGCCCCCTCGTGCCGACTGCCAGGGCCGCCGTGATCGAAAGGAAGCCGGTCGGCCTTCCCTCCCGGGCGGACCGACCGGCTGACGACGGGAGGTCGCGCGGTCGAGCAGGCTGCGGTGCAGGAGCGGGCGGACGCCGCGGCCCGGAGCGAGAAGTACGGGCGGTGGCCGCCTGCTCGCGGAACGACACGGAATCAATGCGAGCGCCAGGACCTCGACGCCCACGCCCTCCTCGCCGCCTTCGAGCGCGACAGAAGCACCGCCATCAGTGAACGCCGACCTGACCGACCCCTCCGTCGTCCACACCATGGCCGACTCCGTCCGCGCCGAGATCGGCCCCGTCGGGATCCTCGTCAACAACGCCGGCTCCTATCCCCGCGTCCCCTGACAGGACACCGACGAAGCCGCCTGAACTACTCCCTCGACGTGAACCTCACCGCCCACTACCGCACCTGCCACGCCCTGACCCCCGGCATGATCGAACGGCGCTGCGGCCGGATCGTGAACATCGGCAGCGTCAACGCCCGCGCCGGTCGCACCCACCTCGTCGCCACTCAAGCCCGGGGAGAGCGCCCACGTCCTGCGGGGCGCCATCGGTGCCGGCGAACTCGGGATGGGGTAGTGGTCCATCGCGAGAAGGACGTCGCGGAATCCTCCGGCGCGGTGTGCCGGACATGGGGGGATTCGGTGCGCGGTGTCCCCGCGGTGCCTGCTGTCCACGGCTCTGACCAGGTACGCAGGTCCGAACAGGATGAGTAGGCGTACTCAGGTGGCGGGACCCTGCAGCTTCGAGACTGGCAACAGAACGAACGAAGCAGAACGGGACGGGGAACGAAATGGTGCGGCGCTGGTCGAAGCCCGAGATGTGGGTGCCCGGTGGATACCTGGCCCTGGTCGCCGCGATGCTGGTCCGGCTTGAGATGGCCTCCCAGGCCGGGCACGACACCATCTTCAGCACACTCGGGCCCATACTGGCCACGGCGCCGGTCAGCCTCCTGCTGCTGACCGCCTTCGGAGCCGCAAAGGCCGCCCTGGAGTCAGCCGAGGTGCCGCCCCCGACCGCGGAGCCCTCCTACGGCTCGCTGCCGCCCGCCGAGCCGCTCACGGAGTCCGTTCCGGAGCCGGGACGGTACCCCGCAGACTGGGTACCGGACCCGTCCGTGGCCGCCGAGCCCGACCTGTGGGCCGGACTCGGCATCTACGCCCCGCTCCTGATCGGCGCACTGATCAACGCCACGGCGATCTGGGCCCTGCTGCGCCATCTGGCCAAGGGGCGCGAAGCCAGGAGTGCGCTGGTCTAGGACGGATCGTTTGGATCACCGAGCCCGGCTGGATTCCACTTCGCTGCCTCGTCGCGTCAGATACTGCCGAAGGGTTCGGGGTAGGTGAATTCGCCTTGTACGGACGGATCGTAGGCGTGCAGGGGGCGGATCTGGAACATGTGCTCCCAGGCTGGTTCCTCGCCGACGATGCCAAAGTCGGTGCTCGGCTGGAAGCCGAACCGCCCGTAGAAGTCGGGGTCACCGAGGACAACGACCATCAAGGTGTCGAGGGCGTCGGCTGCGGCGAGAGTGGCGTGGACCAGGGCCGTTCCGACGCCGCGGCGGCGATGGTCGCATCGCACACCGAGCAGGCTGAGGTTGGGGACTCGGACGGCACCGATTCGGCCCCAGGTGCACAGAGCATGACCGATGATCGCGCCGTCCTCGCCCTCGGCCACCAGCGAGAGCGCTGGTATCCAGTTTTCACCCTTGTGCAGTGAGTCCCGCAGAATCACCTCCACAGGTTCCTCCTCGTGCGGCTTGTAGGAGGAGGCGATGGTCACCGCACGGACAGCGGCCAGGTCGGCGGGGATTTCTCGTCTGATCAGCACCTACGCAGTGTGACCCTCCGGCCGACCTGGCGTGTGTGCGGGGGCTGTCAGAGAGATGGCCTCATCTCGCGGACCAAGGAGGATGCCCGCGATGTGGAGTCCGGCGAGGTAGATGGTGGCGGTCTCCTCGCGGTCCCACGGGAGCGGGACGCCGAGCGCGTCCGTCAGTCGGTCCGCGGCCCACCCCGCGCCGACCGGGCCACGCAGCGCGGCGCGTACCGCACCTCCGGGTCGGCCGCCTCCGCCACCGCCCGCGACCACTCCCCCGGGCCCGCGTCGGCCGCCGGAACCAGCCCGGTCCCGGCCGCCCACCGCCACGCCGCCAGCGGCACCCGCAGGCGCCCCGCGGCTTGGCCCTCGCCTACACCTCACGCTCAGGGCGATGTCCATGGGCTGGAAGCCCTGGATGTGGACTCCTCGCCCTGCGCGGTGGCCATCGAGTACGCGGAGCAGCCACCATGAGATCAGGTCCAATGGGGGCATGGTGGTTGGCCAGGGCTGCTGGAGTAGCGGGGCTCAGTCGGTGTCGATGCCGCGCGCGGCAAAGACCTCCGCCGCGTCCGGCACGGCCAGGACGCCGTCCTCCACGAAGGTGACCTCCCGCAGGTTGGGCAGCAGGGCGAGGTCGTCGAGCGAGCGGACGTCGAACAGATCGTCCTCGCCATCCCAGGCGGGGGCGCAGTGCCGGAAGACTTCCGCCCCGGCGTCGAAGCACAGCTCCTCGACACCGGCGAGCAGCTCGTCCGGGATCTCCAGAGCCTCGAAATGGGCCCGGGACTCCGGCAGCACCTCCGCATGCAGGCCGTTCTCCAGGACGTGGGACGCGGGGTCGCCGATCCCCCGCTCGGCCAGCCGCGCGGGCAGGTCGTAGACCGGGAGGAGCGGCTCGGGTCCGTACATGAGCTCCTCGATGACGAGCAGCTTGAGGTTGAAGTCGCGAAAGTGGCTCATGGGAGATGAGTACCAGAGGTACGCCCCTGGTCGGAGCCCGGCCCCCGGCCGGTTACAGCGCCCCGTCGGCACCCGTGCACACCCGAACAACTATATTTCCCGGACTCGGGATTTACCCTGATGAGCCGCCTTCGTGACAGTGACGGACCTGCGTACATTCCGCTCCACGTCAGCGTGTACCGCCAAGGCACCACCGACGCGTCAGCAGCAGGCCGAACAGCTCGCCGCCCTCGCCGCGCTGGGCGGCCCGGGGGGCCTCGGCCAGGGCCGACGGCGGCGGCGCCATGAACAACAAGGGGGCCGTGGGCAGCCCCTATCAGGAAGCGAGGCCGCGGCGGGCGCGGAGCCAGCGGATGCCCTTCACGGCGTAGACGGCAGTCATGAGCACGAAACCGGTGACAGCGAGCCAGAACCAGGATTCCGACTCCGTGAGACTCAGCATCACGCCACTCATGAGAAGCAGGGAGGCGACGACATCCAGCAGTTCAAGACGTGCCTCGGAGCGCACCTCGGAGTTGGGACCGCGCAACCGGCGGACGATGGGAACGAGGCCAAGGGCTTGCAGGATCGCCAGACCGAGAACGATCCAGACCCCCCAGTCGGGTATGTCCACGGCGCGCACTGTACCGCCCGCCCCGACTGCGACAAAGACCGGACTCTCTTCCAGCTCCAAGGTCGGATTCGAGCCCCTCCCCCACTCGCTCTCGGCCTGAGTTCCCTGCCAGCTGGGGTTCATCGAGGTGGAGACGTCCGAGGAGTACGGAGCCGAGCAGTGTTCGGCGTGCGGCCCTCGGCCGTGCCGTCCGGCTGAGCGGTCCCGCCTCCCCTTCGCCGGGGGAAGCCCCCGACGTCAGGCGGTCGGCTGCGGGCGTCCGTGGGACAGGCCCGACCGCCGCAGGGCGCGCAGCATGGCCGGCAGGTCTCTGGGCTCGCCGCCCGAACCGCGGACGAGGGTCTCCAGCAGCTCCGGCGTCAGCTCGTACCGCTCGGCGCGGCGCACCAGTTCCGCGCGGCCCTCCCCGAGGACGGCCTCGCCGTCGAGCTCCCGCAGTAGCTCGTCCTCGTTGACGAAGCGGCTCAACCCGCAGTCGAGACCGTCGTCATCGAGGTCCGCCGGGTACGGAGCGCGTGCCCAGGACCCGTTCTCGGACCAGTACACGCACCCCAGCTCGTTCCCCGCGATCAGCTCACGGAGCTCGTCGTGAGGGAGCCAGGCCGGAGCGCCGGCCAGCATGTCGACCGGCGGCTCGTGCCACTTGACCCCGCTGGACTCGTCCTCACCGAAGAGCACGAACCGGTCTCCGCCCAGCGGCTTCAGCGTCCACCAGGTGCAGCCGCAGTCGTCGAGGTGCAGCCCACGGTCGTCGATCCAGCAGCCCGTGCGGTGGACCGGCGGCTTCTGCTCCGTTTCGGTCGTCGCCTTCAGCACGGCGACCGCGCTCCACCGGGCCCACAGGACCTCCGGCGCGGGCAGGTCCTGCGGCAGTCCGGGCCGGTGCACTGTCATTCCATCCCCCACGGTGGCGCGATCACGTTCCCGACGCACCCTAACCGTTCCCGGTGGGACCCCTACCGCCGTGCGGTGTCTGGGTGGCGCGACGTACTGCGTCGGTGATGGTCATCATGAGCCGGTAGGCCATCGCCGCAGCCCGCGCGGCTTCCCCCAGGGTCTTCGGAGACGGCACCAGCCCCCGCCTGACCCGGACCGGGACCGGGACGGGCGCGGGCGTGTAGGGGTGAGTTCGAGCACTCGGTGACGGGGATGGCGCCGGCGCACTGCCCGGGCCTGTTGCCCGTGACGCTGCCGACCGAAGCGGTGGCGGGGCCGCCGCTGTAGATGCCGCCACCAACGCACGGCCACACGCCCAGGATCGGACAGCAGGCCCCGGCCTGACCGGGTGTGGCCAGGGAGCGGGACACCTCCACGCGAGCGGAGGTCCCGCCTGTCGGACTCGGCACCCGGCAGTGGGCCGCCACGGGCCAGGCGTCGGCGCCTGGCCCTGGGCCCGGAGGCTACGCCGTCGGCGGCTGCCCGGCGCCGCCGAGCAGCATGGCCAGCAGCCGCCGCGTGGTCGCCTCCGCGTCTTCTCCCTGTCCGGGAACGCGTGTCATCAGCAGGTGGTGAATCGTGCCGACCAGCGCGAGCGCGATGGTGGCGGTATCGGCCCCGGCGGTCAGCCGGCCGCCGCGCTGCTCGGCCTGGAGGTAGGCGGTGAATGCATGCTGGATCGCATCGAAGGCGGGTGCGCCGGACTGGAACCCCTCCCGGGTGTGCAGCGCGGCTGCCGGTCGAGTCATCGCCAGCCCCACCACCGCCGGCGGCAGCGCCTCCAGCAGGTCGAGGACGACCTCCTGCAGGTTGCCGGCGATCGTGGCTTCGCCCACCTTTGCCTCCAGCGCCTCGGCCTGGCGGGCGCTGCGCGCGAACCGGTCCAGGAGCAGCTCGGCGACGAACTCGTCCAGGCCGGTGAAATGCGTGTGCAGGACGCCCTTGCCGCAGTCCGCCTCCGCGGTGATCGCGCGGCTGGTCAGAGCCGCCGCGCCATCGCGCTCCACCACCCGCTCCGCGGCCGTGAACAACCGCTCGCGCACATCCGGAATCGCCACTCCACGAGGTGACACAACCGCCCCTTCCCTCAACCCCATTGCAGGTATGGGCATCCGTCCATACTGTTTGGGCACTTGCCCATACTAGAGCCGGGGCGCCGTGCTGCGCCCAGGTGGGAGGGAGTCATCCATGGCTCATTTCGCCAACACCGCCCAGGCCGAGGCGTGGAACGGATACGAGGGCGAGCACTGGGCCCGCAGCCAGGACCGCTGGGATGCCGTCAACGAGGGCTTCAACCAGCCCCTCCTGGACGCCGCGGGCATCGCGGAGACCGATGGTGTGCTGGACGTCGGCTGCGGGGCCGGACGCACCACCCGCCTCGCGGCCCGGCGCGCCCGCCGCGGACAGGCACTGGGGCTGGACCTGTCCGGCCCGATGCTGACGAAGGCCCGCGAGAGCGCCGTACGGGAGCGGGTAAAGAACGTCGCCTTCCACCAAGGCGACGCGCAAGTCCACGCGTTCGACGCCGAGGGCTTCGATGCGGTCATCAGCCGGTACGGCATGACCTTCTTCGCCGACCCCGCCGCCGCGTTCGCCAACCTCCACCACGCACTGCGCCCCGGCGGCCGGCTGGCCTTCATCTGCGCGGCCGAAGCCGAGGCCAACCAGTGGCTCGAGGCGCTGGCCTCCCTGGAGGCCGTCGTGCCGCTCGGGGGCTTCGGCAAGGCCGGCGGCCCCGGCATGTTCTCCCTCACCGACCCCGACCGCATCCGCACCCTGGTCACCGCGGGCGGGTTCACCGATGTCGACGTACAGCGCATCGAGGTGCCGGGCAACTGGGGCGCCGACGCGCAGGGCGCCGCTGCGTTCCTACTGGGCTCCGGCCCGGGCCGGCACCTGCTCAGCCAGGCCACCCCGCAGCAGCAGACCCAGGCCCGCCGGACGCTGACCGACGTCCTCGGCCGTTACGAGTCGGACGGGGCGGTGTGGCTGCGCAGCAGCTCATGGATGGTCACCGCCGTACGCGGCGGGGCCGCGCTGAATTGACCGCCGCCCCGGCCGCTCTCGCAGCCACTCGCGAGGGTCCATGCGGGCGATTGCCTGGGGGCCGAGAGCGGCGCAGACACCGAGGGTGCGCAAGACGCTCCAGCGGAGCCTGAGAATCGGCAGCGTCGCGATCAATGATCGCAGGGCGGCGAGGCGCAGGGTGGTCAGGGCGGGCAGGGTGGTGGGCAGCGGTCCGAGGCTCCGGTACGTGTCCGCGCATGCGCGGGCAGCCGACCGGGTCGTCCTCCTGCACGGTGTCGACAGCACGGCTTGGAAAGCACGGCCGGGCTGGCGCCTTGGTCGGGTTGGCAGGGCGGCCAGACCCCCTGCTGCCGCCGGGCTGGTGGCCGTGGCCCCTCGCTGCTGCTTACGGTCGCAGCCCCTGCCCCGCCACCGCACTCGGCGCGGGCCGCGTTCCACCGCATCATTCAGACCGCTCGGGCGGAAGCCGGCGCCTGCCAGGGCTGATGGGGTGCATGGGGTGCGTGGGGTGCACTCCGCAGCGGACACCAAACCGGGATGACGTCGAGTTGGGTCATGACCGCCTCGCCTCGGAGAGGCGGCGCTGCGTCGCAGCGATCAGGACTCCGAGCAGCACCGCAAGATCGGCCGCTCCCTCGGTGTCATCGGCCCAGCGGGTGGCTTGTAGCGGCTGCACTTGGTCGAGGAGTACTCGTTCGCGGGCAAGGATGAAGGCCAGCGCCAGCATGGCTGCGCGGGCGTTGCCGTCCTCGAACGGATGGAAGAACAGGACATCAAGGTAGGTCCGGGCGGCGCGTGAGGGGGGAGGCAGGTCCGGTTGAGTGCTCTCGGACAGGCAGCGCTCGAACCGCGCCTGCGTATCGGGTGTGAGGTCGTAGCGCTCCCGTCCGCCCCTCGCAAAGGCCGGTCCCGTGCGGAAACCGACGGAGGCACGACGGTCGGTGTCCTTCGAGAAGAGGCAGGGCATGAAAGGACGTCGGGGATTGCGTCGCGTACCGGCGGCACAGTGCGGGCCCGGGGGGTTAGCCCCGCAACCCTGACGGGTCCGGTTTCCCTTGCGTCCTCCGGGACTTGCAGTGAGCGCACCCGTGGGTGCGCTTCTGCGGCCGGGCGGGGCGGGCGGGGCGACCGTGGCCGGGCTCGGCGGCAGGCTCACCCCGGTCGCGGCCCGCGGGACCGGGGCCGTGGAAGCTGCCACGGGCAACGTTCTGCCTGGTCAAGTCGGTGTTGTCTTCCGAGAGTGGGCGCTCGATCGCACTCAAGGTCACTCAAGGCAAGACAACGCAAGGTAAGTCGGTCGGCCGTTTGGCTCGTTCTGCTTGCCTGAGGGGAGTCTGGCATGGCGATCCGCCACGGCGAAGCGGCTGGGCGCCGTCGAGGCCAGGCAGGTACCGGTGAGTTCCAGTGTGGATGGGTGAGCCTCACCGAGGTAACCCGAGGAACTCCGAGGAATCCGGAGAAGGAGGACGGCCGGATGCCGTCGGTCGCCATACGTCCCCGCATCACCCATCGCTCACGCGCCGGGCCCGGACGCACGTCAGCGCCGCGGCGCGAGTTCCAGGTGTCGGCGGCCGACGCGGTATCTGGTTCTCGGGCCATTCGGGTGGCAGCTTCGGGCGGGTGGCGTAGCGCCGGGCTGTGCGGGGCCCCCGGCGGGAAGGGATCGCGGCGTCATGATCGACGAGCAGAAGGAGCGTTCCCCGTGGCCGAGAACATGTGGAGCTACAGCCCCAAGACCCACTACACCCCCGGCACGAGCCTGGTGGGCTTCAAGGTCCAGGCGTCGGACGGACACATCGGCAAGGTCGACGAGGCGACGGAGGAGGTCGGTTCCTCGTACATCGTGGTGGACACCGGTCCGTGGATCTTCGGCAAGGAGGTCCTGCTGCCCGCAGGTACGGTCGTGCGGGTCGATGTTGCGGAGAAGGAAGTCCAGGTCAACCTGACCAAGGACCAGATCAAGGACTCGCCCGAGTACGACAAGGACCAGCACCGCGGTAACGCCGCCTACCGCGCGCAGGTCGGCGAGTACTACGGGCGCCACATCGGCATCTGAGCATCGGCGGCCGGACACCGGTGGCGCAGTTTCGTCCAGCCAGCCGCCGGCGTGACGACGGCCCCGCCGCCGGGCGGGGGGACGGGGCCGTCACACGGAGACCGGCCCGGGGTGGGCAGGCCGGCTGGCACGTGTCGCCGTCTCAACGCCTGCGGCGGCGCGAGGTCGCGCTGCGGATGACCGGGCTGGCGGGCTCGGCACCCGTTGCCAGGGCCGTAGCCCCAGCGGATTTCCGCCCGGGTATCTGCTGGGCTCAGACGCCCCGGGGCGGCTTCCGCTTCGCAGCCTTCTTGGCCGGCGCCGCCGAGCTCCTCTTCGCGGCCACCTTCCTGGAGGTGACCTCCTTCGGGGCCGGGTCGTGGACGATGGCGTCGGCGGCGCCGGTACGGGCGCTCTCGGCGTCGGCGACGGACCTTTCCAGCATGGCCATCAGGCGACGACCTCGGCGGAGGCAGGCTCGGCCGCCGCAGGCCGCTCGCCGCCGGCCTTCGCGGCGGTGAGGCGCGGGCCAGGCGGAGCTGCGGTGGCCGGGAGTGGACCGAAGTCCGAGGCGGCGCCCCCACCCTCCGACCCGTACATATGGCGTACACATCGCGTACGACGAGGGCCCAGCGGCGGGGCGCGCGTGAGGGGTGGAGCCCGGCGGCGGCAGCATCGGCCGGACGTTGGCACGCCGCCGGACCCGGAGCCACTGTCGCCTACTCACGGGCCGAGCCACAGGGGAGGAGCATGGGGAAGGCGACCAGGAAGAACGTCCGGCGGTGCTCGCAATGCGCGGCCCCGCTCCCACCGGAGTCGAGGACATCCCGCCGGTACTGCGACGCAGCTTGCCGGACGGCGGCCTGGCGGCAGTGGAGGGCCGGCGGGCGCAGCCTGACGCGGGAGGCGAGGCCCTGCGCGCCCGGCCATTCCGGGTAATTCCGACCCTGTCGGAAGGCACCGCGGAACGGACACGGACGGGAACGTTCCCACCGCTCTGCCGTCCGTGTCACTGGCTCAAGACCCGCGAGGACTTCGGGGTCGGGCTCCGCCGTGCTGACGCTGCCCCTACAGACCCGCGCATCACCAGGCGCACGCCCCGGCGACTTACCCGGCCGGGCCAGTCGATCAAGTGTGGGGCTCGTGTCGGGTCGAGAGTGTGGCCATCGGCTCACTACGGGCCGACAGCTCTCCCGGCTGCCCGTCGGCGGCGGCTTCGTCGATCGCCTTCAGCAGGCGCATCGAGCGTTCCTGGTCCGCCTTGGCCCGCGCCGAGCCCGGCCGCCCCGGCGCGGGTTCGGCCGACGCGGGTTCGGCGGCCTGGGGGAGGTGCAGGGCGCCCGAGCGCCACGCACCTCCCAGCGCCACCATCCCGGCCAGCAGCATCAAGACGGTGCCCGCGACCTCGTACCCGGACCACTGCGCCCACCAGCCGGCCGCGGCCATCACGAGCCCCGCCGACACACTGCCACCGGCCCGGCGCTGCCTGCCCGTCATCACCATCCGTCTCCCCCTCTTCCTCGCGGTTCTTCCCCGGTCAGGCGCCGGGGGCCGTGCCCGCCTCACGGGCGGCGTGCCGCTGGACTTCCTCCGAGGGCCACGCCAGCGACCCATCGCCCGCTGTGCCATAGCCGCGTTCACTCCGACAGGTGTTTCCAGCTCGCCGCACTCTTCGAAGCTGTGAGAGGCGGCGCGGCGAGGATCGGACGGTCCCCGCCCGCGCGCCAGCAGGCACGGGGCGCCAGCAGGCATAGGGCGCCCACAGCCACGGGGACGGAGCCACCGGCAGGGGCCCGACCCCCGATCCGAGGCGCGGGCTTTGGTCGTACACCTTTGCGGACGTTAGGGTCTGACGCCTTGGTGAGGAAGGTGGGAATGAGGCTCATGGACGCAGATCATGCCGGGCTGATCGTCGCGGCGCAGGCCGGGGATGCCCGGGCGCGCGAAGAGCTGATCGCCGCCTACCTGCCGTTGGTCTACAACATCGTCCGACGGGCGCTGAGCGGACATGCCGACGTCGACGACGTCGTCCAGGAGACGCTGTTGCGCGTGGTGCGGGATCTGCCTGCGTTGCGCGCCCCCGACAGCTTCCGCTCCTGGCTGGTGTCGATATCGATCCGCCAGATCCACACCCATGGGCAGCGGCAGCGCGCCTTCGCCGGCCGGACCGCGGTCATCGACGAGGCACTCCACATACCGGATGCCGGCCCCGACCCCGAGGACGCGACGATCCTGCGTCTCCACGTGTCGGACGAGCGCCGTCAGATCGCCGAAGCCGGTCGGTGGCTCGACCCGGACCACCGGGTGCTGCTCTCGCTGTGGTGGCAGGAGCGCGCCGGACTGCTGAGCCGTGAGGACATCGCCGCCGCGACGGGCCTGACTGTCGCCCACGCCGGGGTGCGCCTGCAACGCATGCGCGAGCAGCTGGACCTGAGCCGGACGATCGTCGCCGCCCTGGCGGCCCACCCGCGGTGCCCGCAGCTGGGGGAGACCGTCGCCGGTTGGGACGGTCTGCGTACATCGGTGTGGCGGAAGCGGATAGCGCGGCACACCCGCGACTGCCCGGTCTGCACGGCGCCGACGACGAACCGGGTCCCTGTCGAGGTGCTGCTCCTCAGCCTCGCGCCCCTGACCGTCCCTGCCGGACTCATCGCCACGCTGACCGCCAAAGGCCTGCTGTCGGGTTCGGCTGCGATCGCCGCGGCGCCGGCCATGGTCCCCGTTGCCGCCGGCACGGCGACGATGGGAAGCAGTGCGCACGGCGCGGTGGCCGGAAAGCTCCACGCGGTGACCGCTCATCCCTTGGTGAGCCTGGCCGCCGGCGCGGTGCTCATCACCGGGGCCGCCACCTACGCAACCTGGCCGGAACCGGAGCCCCGGTCGCCCGGCGCCAGTGCCGCTCCCACGGCCGGCCATCCCGGGCCGGTCCCGTCGGGCACCCCCACGTCGGCCGTACCGCCGTCAGCCGTCACGCCGTCGGCGAGTCCGTCCGCCGTCGCAGGAGGCACTGTTCCGCTGGGCGCACAATCACTGGAGTCCGTGGACCGACCCGATCTCTACCTGACGTATGGCGGCGACTTCGCGGCGCTGGGCCCGGTCTCCGCGTCCAGCAGCGCGCAAGCACGGCAACGCGTCACGTTCACGGTGGTCCGGGGACTGGCCGACACGGGATGCGTCACCTTCCGCGCGGCCGACGGCCGTTACCTGCGGCACCACTACCTGCGGTTGCGGCTGAGCACCGACGACGGCAGCGAGCTGTTCCGGAAGGACGCCACCTTCTGTCCGCGTCCCGGGGCGGTCGCAGGGTCGGTGACCCTGCACTCGCACAACTACCCCGGATCGGTCATCCGCCACCGCGATGGCGGCATCTGGCTCGACGGCTCCGACGGCAGCCGGGCCTTCGCCGGCCAGGCCTCCTTCATCGTCCGCAAGGCCTGGTCCTGAGAACCGGTCGCTCAGCATCGCGCACGGAGCCGCGAGCCGCGCCGTGACGGCCGACGAGCCCGCAGCCGGCTCCAGCACTGCGCAGTGCACGCCCCTGCGGTGGGCCGCCCGCGTGCCGCACCGGTGCGGGGTCGATCAGCCTGCGTCGACGGGCGCCTCGCCAAACCGGTCGGCCTGAAGGCTCGGGCACGGCGACTGCCGGCCGGTGCTTGTACGAACGGCACCGCGGAGCAGCGCGGCCTCCCCTCCCCCATGGACGACCAGCCCCAGGGGCTGGGCGTAACACTTCCTGCCTGCGAGATGCATCACGGGGAGATCTTCAGGATGGCGCGGCTTTTCTGTTACGCGGCCTCGCGTTCGGAAGCCTCCACTTCGTGGGGTTCTTCCCGCCGCTCACCATGCGAGCCGGTGTGAGAGGCCCCCGCAGCCATCGGCACATCCCCGGAAGGAAGCGCCCCATGACGCGACATACCCCTGAACGCCGCGCGCCCCGTACGCAGGAGCGGCACCTCGTCCTGCACCGCACCCAACCCGCCCCGGCGGCGGATCAGGCCGCATCGGCCAGTGCGCCCACGATCACGCCCCGCGAGGCGACCCGAGACCACCGAGGAGCAGCATGAAGGGCCTGCACCGGCACGGTCGGCGCCGGCGGACACTGACGATCGGACTGGCCGCCGCGGCGCTGGTGGGGGGTGTCGTGACGCTCCTCCCGAGCTCTGCCGGAGCCGCAACGCCCCTGGGCACGCAGGCGGCGCCCTCGGGCAGGTACTTCGGCACCGCTGTAGCCTCCGGCAGGCTCGGCGACGCGGGGTACGCCGCCATCCTGGACCGGGAATTCAATATGATCACCCCGGAGAACGAGATGAAGTGGGACGCCGTCGAACCGTCCCGCGGCACGTTCACCTTCGGCCCGTCCGACCAGATCGTCAACCATGCCGCGGTGCACGGCCAGCGCCTGCGCGGCCACACCGCGGTCTGGCACGCGCAGCTCCCCTCCTGGGTCAACTCCATCAGCGACGCGAACACGCTGCGCGGCGTGATGAACAACCACATCACCACCTTGATGACCCGCTACAAGGGCAAGATCCACTCCTGGGACGTGGTCAACGAGGCGTTCGCCGACGGGTCGACCCAGCACCGCAGCTCGGTGTTCCAGAACGTGCTGGGCAACGGCTTCATCGAGGAAGCGTTCCGCACCGCCCGGGCGGCCGACTCCTCCGCCAAGCTCTGCTACAACGACTACAACATCGAGAACTGGTCGGACGCCAAGACCCAGGGCGTCTACAGCATGGTCAAGGACTTCACGTCCCGTGGCGTGCCGATCGACTGCGTCGGGTTCCAGAGCCACTTCGGCGCCGGCGGCCCCCCGGCGAGCTTCCAGACCACCCTGGCCAACTTCGCCGCCCTGGGCGTCGACGTCCAGATCACCGAGCTGGACATCGCCCAGGCGTCGCCGACCCATTACGCCAACACGGTCAAGTCCTGCCTGTCCGTGGCCCGGTGCACCGGCATCACCGTCTGGGGCATCCGGGACAGCGACTCCTGGCGCAAGGGTGAGAACCCCCTGCTGTTCGACAACAACGGCAGCCCCAAGGCCGCCTACACCGCCGTCGTGAACGCCCTCAAGGCCGCCCCCGGCACCGGCAACGGCACCGGCACGATCAAGGGCGTCGCCTCCGGCCGCTGCATCGACATCAACGGCTCCACCACCGCCAACGGAACCCAGGCGCAGCTGTGGGACTGCCACGGACGGACCAACCAGCGCTGGACCCACACCTCCGGCAAACAGCTGACGGTCTACGGCAAGAAATGCCTGGCCGCCAAGGACAAGGGCACCGGCAACGGCACCGCGGTGGTCATCGAGGACTGCAACGGCGGCGCCGGCCAGCAGTGGAACATCAACACCGACGGCACGATCTCCGGCGTCCAGTCAGGCCTGTGCCTCGACGCCGTCGGCGCGGCCACCGCCAACGGCACCAAAATCCAGCTGCACTCCTGCTGGTCCGGCGGCAACCAGAAGTGGACCGGCTCGTCCGGGACGCCGACCCCGACCACGCCCGCGCCAACGGGCGCGTGTGCTCTTCCGTCGACCTACCGGTGGACGTCGACGGGTGCGCTGGCGCAGCCGGCGAACGGGTGGGCCTCGCTGAAGGACTTCACCCACGTGACGTACAACGGCAAACACCTGGTCTACGGGTCGCACTTCTCTGGATCCTCGTACGGCTCCATGATGGCGGGGCCCTTCACCAACTGGTCGGACATGGCGTCGGCCCGCCAGAGCGGGATGAGCCAGGCCGCGGTGGCTCCCACGTTGTTCTACTTCGCGCCCAAGAAGATCTGGGTGCTGGCGTACCAGTGGGGGGCGTGGCCCTTCATCTACCGCACGTCGAGCGACCCGGCCAACCCCGAGGGCTGGTCCGCGCCGCAGCCGCTGTTCACCGGCAGCATCCCCCGCACCGACTCTCCCACCGGCCCGATCGACCAGACACTGATCGCCGACGACAAGAACATGCACCTGTTCTTCGCCGGTGACAACGGCAAGATCTACCGGGCGAGCATGCCGATCGGAAACTTCCCCGGCAACTTCGGCTCCTCCTACACGACGGTCATGAGCGACTCCCCCGACAACCTGTTCGAGGCGCCGCAGGTCTACAAGGTCCAGGGCCAGAACCAGTACCTCATGATCGTCGAAGCCCGGGGCGCGAACCAGGCCCGCTACTTCCGCTCGTTCACGGCCTCCAGCCTCAACGGTCCGTGGACCCCGCAGGCCGCCACCGAGAGCAACCCCTTCGCCGGCAAGGCGAACAGCGGAGCCACCTGGACCAACGACATCAGCCACGGCGACCTGGTGCGCGACAACCCCGACCAGACCATGACCATCGACCCCTGCAACCTGCGCTTCCTCTACCAGGGCAAGGCGCCCGCGGCAGGCGGCCCCTACGACCGACTGCCCTACCGGCCGGGTCTCCTCACCCTGCAGCGCTGACCTGCCCCGATCCACAGCAACACGCAAGGAGAACAACCCCCCATGAAGAACCCCACGAACGGCGGGCGCCGCGGACGCCACCGCCGCCGCTGGACCGGGACCGGACTGCTGCTCGGTGTACCCGCCGTCCTCGTGCCGTACCTCCTGTACGTGCAGGACGACTCGCAGGCCGCGACGGTCGACGCCGGTGCCTACTACCGGCTGGTCTCCGTCCGCAGCGGCAAGGCGCTGGACGTCAACGCCTTCTCCACCGCCGACGGCACCCGCATCCAGCAGTGGACCGACCAGAACACCGCCAACCAGCAGTGGCAGCTGCGACCCACCGGGGACGGCTACCACGAGTTGGTGAACCGCAACAGCGGCAAGGTGCTGGGCATAGCCGGCGACTCGACCGCCCCGGCGGCCGCCGCCGAGCAGCAGACCGACGGCTCCGCCACCTCGCAGGAATGGCGGATCGACGACGTGAGCGGCTCCGACGCCGTCGTCCTCACCTCCCGCAGGAGCGGCCAGGTCCTGGACGTCTCCGGCAGCTCCACGGCCGACGGCGCGGAAGTCATCCAGTATCGCGGCCACGGCGGCACCAACCAGCAGTGGAAACTGGTCAGGACGACCGGGGCCAAGACGCCCGGATCCGGACCGTACGCGTGGCGAAATGCCCAGGTGGTGGGCGGCGGCTACGTCACCGGACTCGTGTTCAACCCCCGGGAGAAGGGTCTGCTGTACGCGCGCACCGACATGGGCGGCGCCTACCGCTGGGACACCGGGGCCGAGCAGTGGATCCCGCTGACCGACTGGATCGGCGAGAAGGACTGGAACCTGCTGGGCATCGACGCGCTGGCCACCGATCCGGTCGACCCCGGCCGGCTCTACCTCGCCACCGGCACCTACACCAACGACTGGGCGGGCAACGGCGCGATCCTCCGCTCCACGGACCGCGGCCGCACCTTCCAGCGCACCGACCTGCCCTTCAAGCTGGGCGGCAACGAGGACGGCCGCGGGGCGGGCGAACGGCTGGCGGTCAACCCCGCGGACAACGGCACCCTGCTGCTGGGCACGCGCAAGAACGGCCTGTGGCGCAGCACCGACCACGGCGCGACCTGGAGCCAGGTCCCCTCGTTCCCCGTCAAGGACGGGGCGGGCAGCGGCGCGGGCATCTCCTTCGTGACGTACGGCCCGGCCGGCAGCAAGACGGTCTACGTCGGCGTCGCCGACAGGACCACCTCCCTCTACCGCTCCACCGACGGCGGCAGCACGTGGCAGGCCGTCCCCGGACAGCCCACCGGACAGATGCCGCAGCACGGCGTGCTCTCCGGCGACGGCTCGCTGTACCTGACGTACACCAACGCCCTCGGCCCGAACGGCGTGACGGGGGGCTCGGTCTGGAAGCACACGCCGACCGGCGGAACGTGGAAGAACGTTTCCCCCTCCCAGGGCACCTACGGGTTCTCCGGTCTGGCTGTCGACCCGCGCAAGCCCTCCACGGTGATGGTCACGACCCTCGACCGCTGGTGGCCGGAGGACGAGATCTACCGGACCACCGACGGCGGCACGACATGGAAGGCCCTGGCCGACAAGTCGGTGCGGGATGCCTCCGCCGCACCGTACGTGGGCACCGGCACCGGGCACTGGATGACCGCCCTGGCCATCGACCCCTTCGACTCCGGCCACGTGCTGTACGGCACCGGCAGCGGCATCCTGCGCAGCAAGGACGCCAACGCCTCCGACAGCGGCGGCACCAGCCACTGGAGCGTGGGCACCCGCGGGCTGGAAGAGACCGCCGTGCTGGACGCGATCGCCCCGCCCGGCGGAGCCCACGTCGTCACGGCCCTGGGCGACCTGGGCGGATTCCGCCACGACTCCCTGACCGAGGTGCCCTCCGGGCGGCTGACGAACCCGATGATGGCCAACAGCACATCCATCGACTTCGCACAGTCCAACCCCTCGATGATGGTCCGCGTCGGACGGGGCGGCGCGCAGGACGGTGCCTACTCCGCCGACGGCGGCCGCAGCTGGAAGGGCTTCGCGTCCGAACCGGTGGCCGGCGCCGACAGCGGCCGGGTGGCGCTCTCCGCCGACGGCTCGGCCATCGTCTGGACGCAGACCGGCCAGGCCCCGTACCGCTCGACCGACAAGGGAGCGAGCTGGTCGAAGGTCAACGGCCTGGGCACCAACGCCGTCGTCGTCGCCGACCGCTCCTCGGCCGGGACGTTCTACTCCCTGGCCGGCGGCACGCTGTACGCCAGCACGGACGGCGGGGCGACCTTCAGCGCCCGGGCAGCTAACCTGCCCGCCGACGGCCGGCTCGATGCGGTCCCCGGAGCCCCGGGCGACCTGTGGATCGCCGGCGGCGGCCAGGGGCTGCTGCACTCCACCGACGGCGGCCGCACCTTCACCCGGCTCGCCCCGGTGAAGTCGGCCTCAGCCATCGGTTTCGGCAAGGCCGCACCGGGCGCCTCCTACCAGGCGCTGTACCTGATCGGCACCGTCAAGGACGTCACCGGCGTCTTCCGCTCCACCGACAAGGGCGCCACCTGGCTCCGCGTCAACGACGACGCCCACCAGTGGGGCGGCATCGGCGGCACCGGCGTCATCACCGGCGACCCCGACGCCTTCGGCCGCGTGTACGTCGGAACCAACGGCCGCGGCCTGCAGTACGGCGATCCCTCCTGACCCGACAACCGGGCGGGGCCGCCGGCGCAACCGCCTGCGGCCCCGCCACCGCCGCCGCCAGGCCGAGGGACCTGGGGCGGCGTTTCTGCCGGATCGGTGTCTTGCCTCAAACTGTCGAGCCGGCTGCGCCGGACCTGCCCGGAGGTCAGCTGGACCGGGATGCGATCTGGAGACGGGCAGGACCCCAGACTTCCTCGAACTCCTCGGAAGTGAGTTGTTCGGGGTCATGGCCTTCCCATTCCGAGACGGGCACCTTGGCGGTGATCCCGAACCTGCTGCCGTACTCGTCGAGGCGGCCTGCCTCGTAGGCCCGCTGCCACTCGGCAAGGGAGGCGGCCGCGATCGGAGTCAGCTCGGGCCCTTCGAGTTCGACCTGCCGGCTCACGCAACCTTCGGCGTCGACCTCGAAGTAGAACCAGGTGTCTTCCTCGTCCCAGTAGCAGCGCATCCATGTGGTCACCAGGCCATATTGCCGGGCCCAGTGCACCGCACCACTCACAAAACGGCCGGCCCTCGAGTCCATCCCTGCTGCAGCCAGGGGAGGTGTCGACTAACCACGGACGGACCAGCCGAGAAGCTCTCGTCGTAACGCTCTACTGCGGCCGCCCAGGCGGTTCGCGACCGGGCCGGGGCACAGGCTGCGGCGGTACAGGCCGCCGACCGTCCGCCCAGCGGGATGCCGCCAAGCGGAACAAGATGACGGCCAGGGAGCAGGACCGTGCGAGCGCGGCCCGTCGCTTCCGGGAGCGTCTGCCGTCGCTGCCGTCGCTGCTGGCGCTGCTGGAAGACGGCGGGACCCTCAAAGAGGCTCTGGCCTCGCTGGACCTGACGGCGTCCTGGCTTGATCGGGTCCGCCGCCTCGTGCCCGAGGCCGATGCCCAGATCAACGAGGCCTACGGGGCGGGCGCCGCCCGGCGTGCCGGACGGCGGGCCACCCGGCGTGCCGTCCGGACGGGCCCGGAGCAGCGGGCCATGCAGCTGGTGGTGGCGGCCGTCGCGACCGGCGCACCGTTCGCCGCCGCCTGCGCCGTAGGCGGCGCGAGCGGGTGCTGGGTGGCGCGGGAGTACCAGCGCAATGACGCCTTCCGGATGGCACTGACCGCAGCGGCGGCCCCGCACGGGACGCACGGCCTGCACGCCTGGCTTGCCCAGCAAAACGACGGCAACAAGATCGGCGTCGTCAGTCCCCGGCCGCCACAGAGCCTCCCGCTCACCCCGAAGGACACCCCGTGACCGGAATGCTGACGCCCCGTCCGCATCAGCGTGAAGCCGCCGCGGCCGCGCTCGCGCACCTGACGCACGGGGCGCGGGCGACGGTGGTCGCCGCGTGCGGGACGGGCAAGACGCTGATGGCCGCGCTGGTGGCCGAAGGGCTCAAGGCCCGGCGGGTCCTGGTCGTGGTCCCCACCATCGACCTGCTCGCCCAGACGGCCCGCGGCTGGTCGCTTGGCGGAAGGCAGGACGCGGCGCGGCGGCGGCGTGACGCTGCCCGCGGGCGGTCGCTGATCCGGCCGGGCACCAAAGGGACGACGGCTCCACAGGGCAATCCGCACCAGGGGGCTCGGCGTCAGCCGTCGACACGGAGCCGTCCGCAGGGCCGATACGGGGTGTGTCAGAGCCGTTTCGTGGTGAACAGGTTGGTTCCGTACACCGCGTCCACTTCCTTCCGCTCGGTTTCAGTGAATCCGACCTTGGCGAGCACACGGCGAGAAGCGGTGTTCCAGTCCCAGACCGTGGCCCACAGACGTTCGTACCCAGATGATCTCGCCCATTCCAGAACCGCCAACGATGCCTCGGTCGCGTATCCCTGACGCCAAACTCGGCGTAGCAGCTCGAATGCCAGTTCAGGTTCCCCTGCCGATCCTCGCTCGCTGTCGACCAGCCCGCAGTAACCGATGACGTCACGAGATGCCTTCCGCTCGACCGCCAGCAACCCGTTCGACCACAGCTGGTTGGTGCGGATCGAACCCTCGAGCTCCGCAACCGTGGGGTGTCCGTCCGCGTCGATTCGGCGGTGCGGCGGCACTCGTGGATCACGTTCGGTCCACAGCTCATGCTGGACGACGGCCTCGGCTACCCGCCAAGGTCTGAGCAGCAGGCGACTTGTCTCGAGTACAACCGCACTGCCCGGAGCCGCGCCAACTGTCATGGCAGCAACCATGGCACGGGTGAACGCGCTGTCGTGCCACGGGGTGCGCTCGGTCCTCCGGATCATGGGCGCTCGATAGGCGGGACAACCGAGATCAATCCCTGAGCATCGGCTTGGACGTGCCCGTTCGGCTATACCCGGTGGGCCGCGTTGCCCCATACACCGACACCAGGCTCGGTTCCTCATGCCTGTCCGACTCCTCGCCGGGGGCCGGGCAGGCATGCGCTGCCCATCGAGCCGCCTTCGGATCGCCTCGTTCGAATCCTGACCTGAGAAGACTCTCCATCCGAGGTTCAGACACGGACACTCACCGACAGCTGAAGGACCCGGGACGGACGGGTCGACAGAACGGGGGGCCGCGGGCCCGGTGCGGGGTGGCCCTGACACCTGACGTCGGCACCACCGTCCGGGGTGTAGCCACCGTCAGGCCCGGCGGTGACGGACCCGCGGTGACGAAAAGCAGTCAGGCGCCAGGACCCGGGACCCGCCCCGGGAACTCGGGGGCAGATCCCCGGGACGGTGTTGGCTCCCCACCCCTTTCAACGAACCGCCCCCGCCCGCGGACACGCACCCGCCCAGGCGCTGCGCCGGGACGGGAGCCGGCGACCGGGTTCGGTCAGGAGGTGATGTCGAATCAGGATCCTGGTGTTCAGGTCCGCCAACAGGACGGGCAGCAGACCGGCGACCGCAGGCAGGCTCGTGCCCTGACGGTGCCGGTTCGTCGCGGCGGCCTGGTCCCGGACTCGTGGGACGTCGGCGGGTGGCGCGGACGGCACGAGACCGGGGTGGCCGGAGAGGATCAGCGAGGGGCGGCAGAGCGCGGCCCGGAGCACAGGTACGTGCGGGACGACTGGCGGGCCGCCTGGGCCGGAATATCGCCGAGGTGAGCAGAGCGTGCGGCAAGCGTCCACGGACGTGTCTCGGGGAGCTACGGCGCGCTCAGGTCCAACGATCCGTTACGGGAGAGGGCGCTCCGGGATCTGCTCGATCGCGGTCGCCTGGGACCAGACTGCCTGCCACTGGCCGTCTGCGTTCTCATAGGTGTCGGTGTGCCAGTAGCTCGCGCGGGGTACTGGGCGGTGCTTGAAGATCACCTCCAGCGTTGCCTGGTAGCGGATGACGGCGGCGTTCCCGTGAATGCGGACGTCGATGGGGCCGGGTTCCCATTCCACGTAGTCGATGTCTCCGGTTGCGATCGCCTGGAGGTACGCATCTTTGGACATCACGTGGCCGACGGGGGTGACGAGCTGGAAGTCGGGTGCGTGCAGCTCGGAAGCGGCACGGATGTCGCCGGCGACGAGCGCTCGGAGTCTGGCCCGCTCGACGTCGCGGATCTGCTCGGCGATCGCACCACCGACCGGGACGGCTGCCGTCTGCGTCATGGCGTTTCACTCCTGAGAGGTTGTGAGGCCAGCGAGGGGGTGGAGACCCGGGATGACCAGCCTAATTGGACATATTGACGCTGGGAGTCCATTGCGTCAGGATTGCAGCATGACAGACGACCGAACGGAACACATCCTTGATGCCGCACTGACCGCGTTCTGCCAGTACGGCTACGGCAAGACGACCATGCAGGACGTGGCCCGTGCCGCCGGGATGTCCCGGGCTGCTCTGTACCTGCATTTCCCCAGCAAGGAAGATCTCTTCCGGGCAGGGTCCCGCCGGGCACACTCCCGAGCGCTCGGCGAAGTGGACACAGCCCTCACCCAGCAGGGCGACGTCCTGTCCCGAATCGATGCCGCGATGGGCGCTTACTTCGGAGGACTCCTGGCGCAGATCTCGTCGAGCGTGCACGGCGGAGAAGTCCTCGATGCGAGTCTCGACGTCGCCGGCGACATCGCCGGCGAGGCCCACGCGGCTCTGGTCGTCCGCCTCGCCTCCGCGCTGCACACCGCCGCGGCAGCGGGAGAAGTGCAGTTCTCGACCACCGAGGCGACCGCCGAGGACATCGTGCTTCTCCTCCTCGCGGTCACGGACGGACTGAAGAAGACGAGCGCGGACCCGCAGGCACGGCAGCAACGCAAGGCGTTGTTCCTCCGCCTGATGCAGGCGGGAATCGCACCCCCGCGCCAGCCGCTCGCTGAAGGCAACGCCCCGTGATGACGTCCCAGTACTGCCCACGCCCGTACCCGAAAACCCCAGGAGGCCAGCAGCGCGCCCACCATCAGGGGGCTTGCCCGCTGCGAAGCGGGAGGGTCATCGGCGGCCCCTTCTCCTCGGCTGTCGCGACGGCCTCCGTTCACCAGCCACGCCGCGCCTCCGGGTTGCGCCAAGGTGTCCGCATCGGCCAGCTCCGTCGAGCCTGGCACGCCGTCCGTCCCTTCGACGTCGGCGCATAGGCACACTTCCGGGTCGGCCCGCGGATCCGGAGCGCGTCGACGGCCTGGCCGCCGTGGTCAACGCCACGGTCCGTGGCCGCCGCCCGCTCGCGGTGCCTTTGGGGCAGTGGGGGTGATGTCGAAGGTCTTGTCCGCGCCGGTGATCTCCAGCAGGCGGGCGACCTGCGTGCACGGGGCGGCCAGGCGCAGACCGCGGCCGGACCAGCGCGCCACGAGCATGGCGCGGATCAGGACGTTCAACCCGGAGGAGTCACAGAAATCGACACGGCTCAGGTCCACGACGACGTCGGCCGGACCGCCGGTGCGGGCCAGGGCACCGAGGAGTGCCGTGCGCAGGGCGGGCGCCTGGTCGACATCGAGTTCACCGGTGGGGCGGACCACGATCATCTCCGCGCGTATCTCGGTCTCCACCGACTGCGGCCCGGCGGTCGCATCCGTTGCCATGCTGAATCTCCTCTATGCCGGACAAGGTCTGGCGACCGTACTTGAGGATCTTCCTCGGCGGCCACGCCCCGGGGTTCCGCCCGTAGGTGACGCAGGCCCGGCCCGCTCGCAGCGTTCGCGGCCGGGTACCGGTGGCGCCGTCAGCGGGTACGCCCCACGCCCCTGGCCGGTGCGGCCTGTGCCGGTGAGCAGGGACGGCGGCCTCCGCCGGGGCCGGCTGGCCGGGGGCAGCGGCGGCCGGGGTGGTGGAAGGGGAGCGGGCCGCCGCCGGGGAGACCCTCACGCGGGACGCGGGCCCGGCCGGGGCGAAGGGCGGTTTAAACGTGGCGGAACCCTCCGCGAGCTTGCCGCTGCCGTGCCGGTGGTCGCGTTCCGGCGGATGGCATCGGCGGTGCGCACTCGGCCTTCACCGCCGCCGGCTCCGAGGAGTCGGGCGTGGTGCGGATGCGCTACGGCCTCGGTCAGTGGCAGGCCGAGCAGGCGCAGCGTCCGGAGGACGATCCCACCGGCGCACCCATTCACACTGGTACTTCCGACCAGTTCAACGTCGAACTCGGACGCGTGGAGGGCGGCGGCAGCTGAGTGCAAAGCCCTTGTGAGAGCGCTCCCAAGTGGGCAGGATGAGGCGATGAGCCAGGCAGTGCACGTACGTTCCTATCGACCCGGCGACAGTGAGGCCCTTGCGGAGATCTGCATCCGCACCGCGGACAACGGCGGTGACTCCCGGCATCTGTACCCCGATCCGGAGCTGATGCCGGCACTGTTCGCGGCGCCCTACGCGTACCTCGAACCCGAGCTGACGTTCGTCCTGGACGACGGGTCCGGCCAGGCGGTCGGCTACATCCTGGGGACTGCGGACACCCGGCAGTTCGTGGACGCGTTCCGCAAGGCCTGGCTCCCGCTGATCACGGAGCGCTTCCCCCGCCCGGACGGAACGCCGGACACCTTCGTCGAGGAGATGACCGCGCTTCTCTACCGCCCCGAACGCATGATCCTTCCCGAGCTGGACGGACATCCGGCGCACCTACACATCGACCTGCTACCGCCCTGGCAGCGCAAGGGGTACGGGAGGGAACTGATGGGCACCTTCCTGGACGCGCTCCACTCCAAGGGGGTCCCGGCCGTCCATCTGTCGATGCTCGTGGCGAACACACCGGCCAGGGCCTTCTACGACCGCCTCGGATTCCATGAGATCGAGGTCCCCGATCCGGGACCACTCGCCTATCTGGGACGTTCCACCGAGAGGTACAGCGACAACCCGCTGGGCAGATAGTCAGATGCGAGCCCGGGCGAGGGCCGTTGCCCTGCAGCGTGGACGGTGCGTCCGGCCCGTCGCAACTGCTCGGCGAAACTGCGAACGCCACCTCGGCGTCGACGTCGAGGTCCCACCCGCCGCGACCCGGGCCACAAGGGCCTCAAGGACATCCCGCGGCGCTGGGTCATCGAGCGGACCTTCGGCTGGCACATGAACCACCGCCGCCTCGGCTACCAACCACCCCACCCACGCGCCGTGCCAGCCACATACCAACGACCAGCGAAACTGCGCAGCACCCAACGAACCCGCACAACCACGTCCAGACTCGGAAACACCGCAGCTCAGACGGAGCAAGCCTCCCAACACCGCGCAGGCTCAGTAGGCCACCCAGCCGCAAACCCGCTCAACCAACCTGCACAACACCAGGCCAGGAACACAACGACTGAGCAGATTCACCGCCCGGCGACAACCGTTGGCCACACTCCCATCGTCGGTCTCATGCTTTTCACTCATAGGCTCTTTCCCTCACGGCGCAGAGTAGGTTTCCGCCATGGACATAGGGGACGCACCTGGGTGGGTGGGAGCAGGTCTGGGGCTGGCGGCCTTCGGAGTCAGCCTCCTGTCGCTGCGGTACAGCAGGCGCTCCGCGAACGCGGCCAGTGAAGCGGTGCTGGACGCCCGCCGATCGGCCACCGCGGCAGAGCTGTCGGTCACTGAGGCGCGCCGTTCTGGAACGGCGGCCGGGCGCTCGGCGGCTGTGGCAGAGGAGTCCCTGGCGGATCAGCGTCGGGAGGCGGAGGAACGCCGCGCCGCTGAGGCCGAAGCGAACCGCCCCGGGCCAGGCTGCGCATTGAGCACCGTACGCGGGCGGTCTGGGAGCTGATCAACTACGGCGATGCAGATCACCAGTCGCGGAGCCCACGAGTGCCTGCCGGTGCCCAGCCCGCCTTGGGACGGGCTGTATCCCGGCTGGCACGGGCGCCGTACGGGTGATGTCGCCCGTTCGCCTGCTGAGATGAGCCGGGGTCAGCTTGGAAGCGTGGTGTGCTGCCTGCACGGCCCGTCGGCCGTAGGCGGGACCGGCCGGGCCCCGGGGCTGGTCTGCCGGACAGCGAAGGAGGACTGATGTCTCGTTTCCAGGACAGCCAGCGAACCGGAAGCACCATCTTGGCACTGCTCTGCGCAGTGCTCCTGAGCCAAGCCGCACTACTGACCGGTTCCAGCGCCCATGCGGCTGCCCCCTCCACGAAACCTCGTGTCGACTGGGATGCGATCGCCCGATGCGAGTCGGGTGGCAACTGGCGTGCCAACACAGGCAATGGGCACTACGGCGGTCTGCAGTTCACCCAGCCGACCTGGAGGGCGGCGGGTGGTCGCCGGTACGCCGCCCGGGCCGACTTGGCCACGAAGCCGGAGCAGATCGCGACGGCCAGAAGGCTGGCCGCGGTGCAGGGTATGGGGGCTTGGACCTGCGCCCGCCGGTAGCAGGCGGGTGGGCCTGTCAGCGGAGTTGGGCGTGAAGCCCGGTTTTCGTGCGCGAGACAGGCTGCTGCGGAATCTTTCTCCCCGCGGCCTGGCTGAACTGGCTGCCCCACTGGATCTCGTCGTGAGGTAGGCCTCCCCGGAGGATGAGCGGAGGCCTACCTGTACAGGGCTGTGCGCTGCGGCTGGTTAGGTAGTGGCGCTGGGCGCGCCGGACCCAGGAGCTGGTTGTCAGTCTCATCTCACACACCCGTCGACGTGGCAGCCGCCGCGCTCCCGGCCCTCGCCTCCCTCACCTGCTTCCAGCAACTCGTCCGACAGATCACCCTCACCCGCCCACCACTCCAGACCAAGCCACGCCACCGCACCCGCCCCACTCCCCCACGACGCCCCACAGGCCAAAGACCGGCATAACCGGACCCCGCCTCCGCAAAGCCGAACACGGCAGAACACGTGACGCGGGACGGACGAACCTGCAGAAACCAGCGGAAGCCGAGTAGGGCACCTCACGATGTCCGGCAACGCCCGTCCGGGAACTGCGTGACCTCGGCCGCGCGCAACCGCAGAAGCTGCGCCGCTTCTCGCACAATCCTGGCCATGCCTCCAGGGTCCTCCCGCCCGGCCGTGTCCGTTCACTGGATTAAAGGTGGCCGTGCCCACGGGCGACGCAGGCAGGCCATATGGACGGCGCCCGGGAGCACGTGGACGGCCAGGGGCCGCAGGTGATCTCCGCCGACGTGGAGGCCGAACGCGCCGAGGCGCTCCGTTTTGACGCCGAACGTGTCTCGCAGGCGTGTGGGACGTTGAGACGGCGACGCATGCACCAGCCTGGACCTGCCCCCCACGTCGGGCCCGTGCCGTCCGCGGCTCCGATTCCCGCCCGGCATCGGAGCCGCGTCCAAACCTCCCGGTTGCCCGTGCCGTCAAAGGTCCTGGTTCGCCCTCGGGACCAGGACTTCATGCTGCCGGGGCGCCGTTGGCCCGTCGCGTACCCACAGGAGGGCCGACGCTCAACCGGGGCCGCCAACGGCCGGGGCGGCCGGGCGGCAGGGTCCCGGTCGTCATGCCGGACGGTTCCCGCCCCCACGCCCCGTCACCGCCAGTGGCCCGCCCCCTGGGCGGGCGCGGCGACGCGCTCAGCATGAACTCGCTGAAAGTGGCAGAAGAACTTCCTGCCCTGAACGCCCCCTGAACGAACGAGGCCCCCAGCACGGTCGTGCCAGGGACCGCTCTGCCGGAGACGGCCGGCAGGGGTCAGCGCGTCTCGGTGCTGGTGCCCTCCGGCCCGTTGGTAGCCCGCTCGTGAGTTTCAGCGTCGGCCATGTTCAGCACCTGCGCCTGTTACCCCGATGGCCGGCTCAAAAGAGCTGCGCACCCGGGCCGCGTCCACGTCTTCCAGAACGCCAACGCCCCTGCGCGTTGCCTTCGCCGCGTGCGCGGGTCGGCCGAACGCGGGATGAGGGCCGCGCGCAGGTGCGCGGCCCTCATCGCATGCGTGTCAATCTCCCGCGGGCGCGCCGGACAGGTTTCCACCATGCGGCTCGGCTCGGTCCTACAGGCTCCCCGGGGAGGGCAGGGCCGTTGCAGTGCTTGCGGGTCCGGTCATGCCGCGGGTCCGGTCATGCCAGGCTGATGTTCTCGGCCTGGGGGCCCTTCTGGCCCTGAGCGACGTCGAACGTCACGGTCTGGCCTTCCTGGAGCTCACGGAAGCCCGAGGAGTTGATCGCGGAGTAGTGGGCGAAGACGTCCGGGCCACCGCCGTCCTGGGCGATGAAGCCGAAGCCCTTCTCCGCGTTGAACCACTTCACAGTTCCCGTAGCCATATCCATGCCTTCCAGCCGACGAACGCCTCCCGCAACGCGCGGAAGGCGGAGGTGACCGTCCTGGTTCCTGCGGCACAGCACAGCAAAACACCCACGCCGAAAGCGTGGGCAAAAGGGAACTTCCGAACCACGACAGCTTGGACCGACGCTACACGCCAGTACACCCCATCACCACGTGAAACGACCCATACGCCGCACTCAACGGCGTACGCGCAGGGGACCCCCAGGTGCCCGACGGGCGCGTACCGCCCCAGGCCGCGGCCGGCGAGACCACCGGACCGACGGCACGACGGTGTCCGGCATTGATGCGCTGGCCCTGTTCGATCCGGCAGGCCGCCTCGAGCGGGGTCCCGAGGCCGAGGAGTTCGCGGGCGCGAGCGCGGGCCTCGATCCGTAGCTGATGGCGGCAGTAGCGCCGGTGACTGCCGGCGGAGCGGAGTGATCAGGCGCGCCTCTCCGATCGCACGGAGGAAGCCCTGGGTGGTGCCGAGCCTCTCGGCGGCCCGGCCATCGTGTAGGCGGGGAAATCATCGATGAGGCACGTAGCTCTCAAATCACTGCCTCATTTACGTGCTGCCACAGAGACCGAACGCGCATTTCCCAGGCCTCCGCGAGTCTCCAATGTCCGAGCGGACTACCCCGGCCACACAATTCATCCGTTTGGGGCGTTTAAGTGGCTGGATTGTACGCCATCGCCTTCTGTTGAACTGGACCGGTACAGCGTCCCGAGTGCGAGGTGACCGATGTACAGGATGTACGCCCAACACGTGGAAGCCGGTGCCCGGATCCTGTGGCACGCCGTAGACCGCAAGGGCAACACCCTGTGCCGTCGGACGCTGACCAAGCAGGCTGCTCCGCTGCCGGGAGGACGTGCCGGAACTGCGAGGAGTACTGCCGCGGTTGCATGGACGTCGTCGCCGCGGCAGCGCCGTCTTGTGTTCCGCACAGGTAAGGCCGTTCGGCAGAACGCGGGAGATCGTTCACTCCCACCCCGAGAGGAGCCACGCTCGTGATCACTGACACCTTCCCGCAGGGGGGCCAGCCCCAGACACGCCTCATTGCGCGCTGGCGCCAATCGGCCGATCAGCACCTCACGCCCACGAAAAGGTCACTGATCGTGACGTGGATCGCCTTCGGCGTCACATGGGGAACCGTGCGAATCATCACCCACGGCATTCGCGGCGGCTGGCTGCCCTGGGGGAACATCTCCGCCGGAGGCAGGCACCTGCACCACTACAACATCGGCATCGCTACCCTCGCCGGCGTCGGCCTTGTCGCCGTGCGTGGCGACGAACGTGCCGCAGGCCACCCCGCGGTCGCCACCGCCTACGGCGCAGGAACCGCACTCATCGCCGACGAATTCGCCCTGCTTCTCGATCTGCAAGACGTTTACTGGACCAGACAAGGGCGCCTGAGCGTAGACGTCTCCATCGGCATCCTCTCCGTACTGGGCGCCTACCTGACGGCCGTGCCGTTCTGGCACGAGTGCGCTCGGATAACCCGCCACCACATCGCCTCCGCCGCCAAACAAGGCCTGACAGCCGCCACGTAAGACGTCATCTCATTTGGGCATCGCGGGTAGGCTGACGGTCATAATGGGGATCGTTGAGCGGCTGGTGCCGGACGAGTTGTGGGTGCTGTTCCAGCGGGTGGTGCCGGAGGCGCCGTCGCGTCCCCAAGGCGGTGGCCGGCGCCGGCACGGCGACCGTGGAGTACTGGCCGCGATCGTGTTCGTCGCGACGTCGGGTTACGCCTGGCAGCAGCTGCGCACGGCATCCTTCGGCCCGTCCGGAGCGACAGCCCACCGACGGTTCTCCGAATGGAGCAAGGCCCCCCGAGTGTGGGCCAAGCTCCACCGCCTGGTCCTCGACGAACTCGGCGCCCGCGGCGAGCTCGACTGGTCCCGCTGCGCGATCGACTCGGTGAACATGCGGGCCTTGAAAAGGGGGAGAGGCGGAGCGCGGTCAGGCTGGTGGTGGCGGCCTGGTCGGGCTCGCCCGCGGCGGCCAGCGCGCCGGCCAGGTGCGCGGTAAAGCGCGGCCCCTGAGCGGGGGCCGGGCGCCGCACCGCCGCCCAGCTCCGCCCCCACGCCCGGCGCCCCGCCGGAGTGCGGTGAGGCGGTGCGGCCCAGTGAGTCCGCTCTCGAGGGCGAACGAGTACCGACCGGGGCGGCCCAACGACTCCTGACGCCCTAGCATTTCGCGAACTGCGTCAGGCACTCACCGTCCTGACCGCCTAACCTGACCGCCCAAACGGTCAAGAACCCCGTCACCCGGTCGATGACCTGGGCCTGCCTGAGCTGCGTCTGCGGATCGGCGTAACCGGGATCCTCATGGACAGCGAACCCGTGCTGCGCTCCATCCAGCTCCAACAGCTCCAGCTGTCGGCCGAGCAGCGCGAGCGGCTCACCGCGCTCGGCGTGACACCCGCTCCCCCCGGCCCCCGCACCGGCCGCGGACGCGGGCCGCGGGCGCGGGCGGCGGGGTGAAGGGGCCGTCCAAGGCACAGCAGGCCTTCCAACGGGGCCTGGCAGCCCTCACGCAGTACGTCGCGCGGGAAGCGGCGGCCTGCCCGCGCGCTCTGCGGTCGAGGTGCTGCCCGACGGCGCCGAGCACCGTACTGGGATCTGGTACAGGAATCTGAAGGCCCACCGCGACAAGCTCGACCGGGCGCAGCTGACCGCACTCGCCGAACTCGGGGCGGCGTGGGCGCGGTAGCGGAGGGCAGCACACGGGGTCCGGACGGGGGTGCCGTAAGGGCCGCCCGACTACGTGAAACTTACATATTCCGTATATGAAGCGTACGTATCGCGTACGGAGAGGGTGGGGTGCGGGTAGGGGGTCGGCGGAACAGCGGGCACCCGCGGGCCGCCGGGCTCGCGCGCCAGCCTGCACCGATCCGGCCGGCACATTTACAGGCACGGGCGGTCACGGCGATGGCGGCGGCCTCGCCGCTCGCGATGGCGCCGAATCGGCGGCGGCCGGGTCGCGGACGGCCCGTTCCCGCCGAGACCGGCTTGACGCCGGGCCCCGCGGGCACGGGGAGAATGGTGTCCGCCGACGCCGGCTTCGCCGAGAACCTCGCCGCCACGCGGGCCCACTTCGAGCTGCACGGGACCCTGGCCGCCCCGCGGCACACGACCGCCTTTGACCGCGCCCCGCGGCCGGGAGCGGCGGGATGTCCCGGCGATGGGCGTCCGGGCAGGGCCCCATCGCCGGGGAAGCGCCACGCGGGATGCGGCGGAGACGACCAGCGCGGCAGAAATGTGACGCCGCGTCGCCATGGCGGTCACGAACCGGGGCCGTTCGACGTTGAGGAGGTCGGCGGGCGGCGGCGCGCCGGAGCCCTGTGCGCCCGGAGCAGTTCGGCTGCGGCTGGCGAACGGGCCGCGTCCGCCGCTGCGGACACCGGCGGCGGTCCTTACCGTGGAACGCATGCGGCTCCTGCTGACCTCGGACACCCACCTCCCCACCCGCGCCTCGTCGCTGCCGGACGACCTCATGGCCGCCGTCGACGACGCCGACACCGTCATCCACGCCGGGGACTGGATCGATGAGGCCACGCTCGACCTACTGGAATCCAGGTCCCGCCAGCTGATCGGCGTGTACGGCAACAACGACGGTCCCGGACTGCGCCGCAGACTTCCGGAGGTCGCCTACGCCGAGCTGGAAGGAGTGCGCTTCGGGGTCGTGCACGAGACGGGAGCGGCCGCCGGCCGAGAGCGGCGCTGCGCCGAACGGTTTCCGGAGCTGGACGTCCTGGTCTTCGGCCACAGCCACATCCCGTGGGACACCACGTCGGGGCGACTGCGCCTGCTCAATCCGGGCTCGCCCACCGACCGAAGGCGCCAGCCCTTCTGTTCGTTCATGACGCTCACTGTTGCGCACGGGCGGCTGTACGACGTCACGCTCCATTTTCTGCCACCACGGCACTGACACGGGGGCCGGCGGCCGTCCCCGTCTGCCCGGGGCCGCCCCGGCCCCGACGGTCACCCGCGCACCCGGCGTGCCACCAGACGGTTGAAGACCCGCGCATCAATGACGGCGGCACCACCGGGGTCGTTGTTGAAGTAGGCGTAGACATCCGCGTCCCGGGGCCACGCGTCCGCGATGCGGTCCGCCCAACTGCGCAGAGCCGTGGGCCCGTAGCGGGGCCAGGGCCTGGCGCGGCCCTCGTGGAAGCGAACGTAGGCCCAGTCCGCCGTCCGCCACAGCGGGTTGAGGGGCCGGGAACCGCGGTCGGCCCAGCACAGGGCTGCGCCGCGGTCCACCAGCACCGTGCGTACCTCGTCGGTCCACCACGACACGTGGCGCGGCTCGACGGCGATGCGCGCGCCGGCGGGAAAGCACGCCAGGCAGGTGTCCAGGGCGGCCGCATCGGCCCGCAGCGTCGGTGGTAGCTGGAGGAGGATCGGGCCCAGTCGGTCACCCAGGGAAGCGGCGTGTGTCATGAGCCGTCGCACCGGTTCCGCAGGCTCACGCAGCCGTTTGACATGGGTCAGGAAGCGGCTCGCCTTGACGGCCATGACGAATCCGGGCGGGGTGCGGGCCCTCCACTGCGCGAACGTCTCGGGCGTGGGCAGCCGGTAGAAGGCATTGTTGACCTCCACCGTGGGAAAGTGCTGCGTGTACTCCTCCAGCCAGAGCCGCTGCGGCCGGTCCGGCGGGTAGAAGACGCCCGACCAGTCCCGGTACTGCCATCCCGACGTGCCGACGAAGACGGTCATACGGTGCGCCTGCCCGGGGCCGGGCCGGCCATACGACCACTTACGATCGGGTTCCCACGCCGAGGGGCAGACCTCCGCGCGGGGGCAGGTACGTGCGGGGCATGCACGAGCGGGGGGTCCCGCCGCCGTGCCTCCTCGGCAGTCCGCCCAGGCCTGCCCGGACGGGGAGGCCCGCTGGTGCCCACCACGGCTCACCGCGGCATGGGCGGTCGGTATGTGGGAAGACGCCCACTGATCGTGCACATGCCCCGGCCTGCCCGTGCGAGTGGCCGCCACCGGGAGGGCCGGCAGGATCAGCAAGGAACGGTGGCACCGATGGAACCGCGCGAGCCGAGAGAACCGAGGACTCGCCACGGCGAGACGTCCGACAACCCGGAGATTCGCGCGACGCCGTGGCAAGACCCCAGACGGGTCCTCGATCGGATGGTCGATCTCCTCGACGCTGGCGCTGCCACAGCCGGCGGGTCCTGGGAGAACCGCGGCGGCCACGGCCCATGAGCCGTCCGGAGACCGGAGACCGTCGCCGCAGAGGGCGCCGGGCCGGCACACAGGACGGCTTCGATGCCCTCGGCCAAGGCCGGCACGACCGCGCTTGACGGTCCCCTCTGCGGGTAGCGGCAGGAAGAAGAACCGAGAACCGCGCGGATACCGCGCGGATGCACGCCCGGAGGGCCTCGTGATCGCGCGCGCGTCGAACGTGGGGAACGGATCGAGACCTGCGACGAACGCGCGGACCGGCTGTGGCTGGAACTGATGCAGGAAGTGCGGGTGGTCCTGACAGCGGTCCAGTTGTTCTCGGCGTTCCTACGACGAGGAGGCGCTTGCTGTGGCCGTCTCGCTGCGAGAGGCCGCGCTCAGCGGCGTCTTGGGCAGCGAACAGGCCGCGCTGTCGGCGCTGCTGAAACTTCGGCAGGTCCTACCGCCCCGGATCGCGGACCGGCTGGGGGAGATGGATGCGGCCTTCGTACACACTCCCAGGCCCGAGGGACGTCAGATCTCGCCCGGCGCACGGGTGCTTGGTCCAGTCTTCCCAGCGGTCCATTAGGCGGAGGCCGGAGAGTTCACCTCCTCCAGCCTGCGCCGCGTCTCGGTCTACGAGCCCACGCCCGCAGTCGCCCGATAGTCCCGCGCCCCACGGGAGACCGCCCCGCCCCCGCACCCAAGAAGGCCGCCTCCCCCATTACCTTCTTGGGTGGCTCCGCAATGGGGCTCCCGGCCTTCGGGCCCGGCATGACTTCCCCCCTTGTTGACCATGATCCGGGGGGGGTGGTGTCACCGGGCCCGGAGGCACTGACTGACCGCTGATTAGGGGCTTGACCCCCGACTTGTCGCAGGTCGGGAGGTTCTTCGTAATGTGGATGTGGCGATCGGTGCCGTGGGTGAGGCCGGGTAGAAGCACGACCGGAGCACGCACGTGATCGACACCGGCGACATCGACGTCTACCTCCGGCCTGGACGTCGGCAAGGGCGAACACCACGCCACCGCTGTGACCCCGGCGGGGAAGAAGGCCTTCGACAAACGCCTGTCCAACACCGAGCCCAAACTCCGCGAGCTGTTCGCGAAGTTGCAGGCCAAGCACGGAACGGTGCTGGTCGTGGTGGACCAGCCGGCCTCGATCGGCGCCCTGCCCCTGGCAGTCGCGAGGGACATGGGCTGCCCAGTCGCCTACTTACCGGGCCTGCCGATGCGGCGGATCGCCGACCTCGTGCGGGACTCGGGTCGGAAGCTGGATGTCCGCGACCTTCCGCCGGGTCGGGCTGCGTTCCTCGGTGCGTTCGAGGACGGCGTCAACACGCACTGGCTGCTGATCGACAGCGGTGAAGTGTGGATGGCCCGCGGCCATGAAGGCGATGGGGAACAGCAGTACGGGCTGGTCAGCTCTTCGGTGGCTGGTCTGCAGAACGTCTTGGAGGTGTGGGAGGCGTTCGCGTGCTCGGGAAAGAGCGATGCGGACGACAACTACGAGGACTACGTCGAAGACGTGCTTGACCGGCGTGACGAACAGGAGATGTTTCGTACTGTGTCTGCACATTCTGCGATCGGCCCTGGTCTACGTGAACACCCTGATGCTCCAGGACATCCTCGGCGAACCGGAGTGGGCAGGCCTCCTCACGCCCGCCGACCGGCGTGGCCTGACCCCGCTGTCCAGGTCCCACGTCCGGCCCTACGGTGAGGTGAACCGCGTCATGGACGCCCGCCTCAAGCTCGCCCGCGGCCTCTGTCCCGGGACCCCGGGCCGCGGACAGCGAGGCCGCCCGATCTGCCGTGGAGGACGCATGAACCTGCTCCGTTGCAGGCCCGGGGCCGGGGCGCGCCAGCATGGTCTTTGGAGGGGATGCGTGCGGTGGCGCCGGGGCATGTCCCAATGCTCGCCTTTTACGGTGCTCCACCGTGAGGTGATGCCCTCGGTGGAGCGCCGCTCCTACAAGGGGATCAACAACCTGGCGGAGAACTCCCAGTGACAGCGCCCAAGTCAGGCACCGAGCAGCATCAGTGTGTGAGGCCAGAGGTCGTCGAGCACTGCGGGGTCGTTGTTGAGCTTGGCGAAGAGAACCATGCCCTCCAGCTGGGCGACGAGGGCCCGGGCGGTCGGCATCGAAGCCCGGTCTGTCGGGATTGCGCCCTCGGCTGCCGCGTCCGTGAGAACGGCGGCGACCAGTTGGATCTGTTCGTCGAAGATCTCCTTCAGACGGGCCTGGATGTCCGGTTCCCGGGCGCTTAGCTCCAGGGCGAGGTTGCCCAGGAGGCAGCCGTCGACCGTGCCGGAGTCTTCTTTCATCCGCCGCTGGACAGCAGCCATGGCGTCGAGCAGCCGCCGCAGCCGGTCGAGGGCGGGCGCGGGGACGGACAGCTCCCCGACCCAGCAGCTTCGCTCGCCCTGCCAGTAGGCGTCGACGACCTCGACGGTGAGGGCCTGCTTGGACTCGAAGAAGTGGTAGAAGCTGCCCTTCTTCACGTCGGCATGGGCGCAGATCTCGGCGATGCCGAGACTGTTGTAGCCGTGGCTGCGCATGAGTTCGCCGGTGGCTGCAAGGAGCCGTGTGCGTGCCGTGCTGGTGCGTCCCATAACGGCCACTATACGGGCGGTCAACTATCCGGAGGTTCCGGGAGTGGATTTTTAGTTGACCGGTCGTCTAGTGTTGGAAAGTCGGCAGGCAACCGGCTCGCCGCGCTCCAGGAGGCCTCCCCATGGCTGTACCCCCGATCACCGTCGCCATCGCCCATCACAGCGGGTACGGGCACACCGCCCGTCAGGCCGCCGCCGTCGCCGAGGGCGCGGACTCCGTGCCCGGAGTCCGCGCCGATCTCCGGGACGTGTCGGTCCTCGACGAGAGCCTGTGGACCGCCCTCGGCGCGGCCGAGGCGATCGTCTTCGGTTCCCCCACCTACATGGGCTCAACCTCTGCGGTCTTCCAGCACTTCGCGGAGGCGAGCGCGCCGGTCTGGGCCGAGCGGGGCTGGCAGGACAAGCTCGCAGCCGGCTTCACCAACTCCGCCGGGGTCAACGGCAACAAGGACAACGCCCTGCTGTCGATGACCGTGTTCGCTGCCCAGCACGGCATGACCTGGGTGCCGCTGGGCCTGACGCCCGGCTGGATCTACTCCTCCGGAGGCAGCCCTCAGGACCTCAACCGGCTCGGCGGCTTCGTCGGCGCCATGGCACAGTCGCCCTCCGACCTCGGTCCGGAGCAGGCACCCGGCACGGCCGACCTGCGCACGGCCCGGCACCTGGGAGAGCGCGTTGCACGGGCCGCGCTTCGCCAGGCCCTGGGTCGCGATGCCGAGCTCGCCTCGGCGGTGACCGGATGAGGCCGGGACGTCTTGGCGAGCTCCTCGGCATCGAACTGCCTATCATCCAAGGGCCGTTCGGCGGCGGACTCTCCTCCGTCGAGCTGGCCGTGTCGGTGTCGGAGGGCGGCGGGCTCGGCTCGTACGGGGCCCACATCCTCCTCCCGGAGGAGATCGGGGATCTGGTAGCACGGCTGAAAGCGGGCACGGACCGGCCGTTCGCGGTGAACCTGTGGGTTCCGCTCGATGGTGAATCCGAACTCCAGCCGTCCGAGACGGACCTGGCCACTCATGTGGCGCGACTGCGGCCGTACTACGAGGAACTCGGCGTCCCCGCCCCCACCGCCGCCGACGTGGCCGCGTGGCCGGACTTCGACGCGCAGGTGGATGCCCTGCTCGCCGCCGCCCCGCCGGTCATCAGCCTCGTGATGGGGCTGCCGCCCCGACGTCTGGTCGAGGAGGCCCGGCGGCTCGGCATCGCGCTGATCGGTACGGCGACGACCGTCGACGAGGCCATCGCTCTTGAGGCCTCGGGCGTGGACGCGATCGTCGCCTCCGGCAGCGACGCGGGCGGCCACCGGGGAGCCTTCCTGCGCCCCGTGCGGGAGTCCCTGGTGGGCACGTTCTCGCTGGTCCCGCAGGTGGCGGATGCGGTCACGGTGCCGGTGGTCGCCGCGGGCGGGATCGCCGACGGCCGCGGTGTCACCGCAGCCCTCGCTCTCGGCGCGGACGCGGTCCAGATCGGCACCGGCTTCCTCGCCTGCCAGGAGTCGGGAGCGAGCGCGGTCCATAAGGAGACGCTCGGCACCCCTGGGGCCCGAACGACGGTCCTGACCCGTCTGTTCTCGGGCCGCACAGCCCGGGGCATCCCGAACAGCTTCGTCCGCGACATGGCAGCCCACGAGGACCACGTACCGCCGTATCCCGTACAGAACGCCCTGATGCAGCCGATCCGCCGGGCTGCGGGGACGCAGGGCCGGCCCGAGTACGTGAACCTATGGGCCGGCCAGTCGGCAGCCCTGGCTCAGGAGTCACCGACGGCGGGCTCGTACCTCGCCGACCTCGTCAACGAGGCAGACAGGCTGCTGAAGAGCTGACGGCTTCGCCGTTGCCGGTCGGGCGGTGGATCTCGGGTAGGCGTTGCCATCCCTGAAAGGAGCAGCCCCTGAGGCACTATCACCTTCTTCCATCGCCTGACGGCTCGCCAGTCGACTGCCGCAGCAAATGCCGGAGCTACTGCGGTGGAGCCCCCGATAGCGCAGAGCGTCCACCCGCACGGCCAGCGGCGCCGTGCCCAGGCATTCCGCGGCGGCTGCGAGCTGGACGAGCTGGTGGGGCATCTTCCACTCACCGAGCGATTGCATGACCGCAGTCCAATCTGGGCGATCCGTGCGCGACCTTCCGTGGGGCCAGCGTCATCGGCAGGGAACGCGTCGTAAGCGTCCTGCGCCGCTGACGCCCCTAAGGAACCGGCGCGAATGTTCAGGGAACGAGGCAGGGAGGAAGCAATGCGGGAAGAGGAAGCGGCCCAGGCTGCCGTGCGGGGGACGGAGGCGTGCGGTGGACGGAGGCGGGCTCCGGGAACGTGGTGATGTCGGTCAGCCCGGCCGAGGAGGAGCTGATCGCATATGTGCGCGCCCACGCTGAGGAGACCAGCGCCACAGGGCGCCAGGCTGCGGAGGGTTGGCTCTACGCCTCGGTCTGTCACCTGCTTCTCGACGTCGGCCGGCTGTTCACCCCCGCTTGCCTGCCCGCCTCGCCCTCCCCGCGGTATCGCGGGTTCTGCTTCTCCAACGCGACGGCAGCCTGCAAGGAAGTGTCCGGCGGGGAGCTGGTCTACGTGGAGGGTTTCCGTTCGACGCCGGTCGATGGCCATGGCACTGTTCATGCTTCCCACGGGTGGGCTTCCACTCCCGCGGGAGATGTCGTGGATCCGACCTGGCCGCGCCTGGACGGTCTCGCCTACCTCGACACCCCCTTCGCCGACCCGAACGACTCGTCCCACCCCCTGCTCGGCGGCGGACTCCTCATCGAAACCCGCACCCTCATCCCCATCCTGAGACACGGCCTCGACCCTGCCCGCGTCGAGACCCGGTCCGCGACCGAAACGCATCGAACACCTTCAGCGGACTCGGCGGTGCCGCAGATGGAGGTTTGTCCTGGAGGAGGGCCGGGGTGACGCGGATACCGGTGAGGTGCTCGGCGAGCGCGAAAGCGGCAGGCACGGCCTGGTTGTCGGCCGTCTCGGCGGTACGCGGTGGCGGACTTTCGCCGACCTCTTGAGGACCGGTCCCAGCGCGGACGCGACAAGCCGACTTCGCCGCCGGCTGGCTGCCCCGAGCCTAAGGGCTGTCCCGTAGTCCCCGGCGGGCGCGCGACGCCAGCTCCGGCACCTCGCCGCGTTGTCGGAAGGCCCTCATACGCCCAGCATGAGGGCCCGCGCCCCTCCGCCTTGCGATGCACCGCATCTGACGCCGTGCGCTGACCCGCCAGGGATTACGGAACAGCCCTTAGTTGTAGTAGCCATCGACATAGATGGATACCTTGTCATTGGTCTCTCGATAACCGGCGAGAGAGGAATTCCAGTAATCGACCGTGGACTGAGCTGACCACCAAGATCCGTAGGTCTGATTGACCGCATTCGAGACGGTGGTGCACTTGAATGAGTCGCCGTTCTTCATCCACTTCATCACGACGCAGGTCCAGCCGCCGTAGCCCGCTCCAGAGCTACCGGGGCCGTAGGTGAGCGAGATGTCGCGCACATAGTGCTGCACATTCGGGTTCGCGTTGGTCATGAACACGGTTACTTGGCCGTTTGCCTGATTCATCAGTCCGTGACCACAGGTCTGCATGGAGAGGCCGGGAGTCGAACTGGAGACCGCTTTCGTGAGACACAGGGAAGAGCCGGCCTGGGCAGGGCTGGACATACCGATGACAGCTACCGCAGTTGCTCCCGAAACGGCAAGGGAGGCGATGCTCTTCTCGAAGCGCATGAAGATCCCCCTGATCGTGAGTGCCATGCACGACGATGGCAACGGATGCACGGTACCCAAGCGATGGTGGACACACCAGAGTGCCAACATCCCCCGCGTCAAGGGGGTTTCGTGCGCCGCCCGCCCACCCCTGGGGGCGACAGGATGGTCGCGATCGTCGTGACGCTGCTTACCGACGCGGGCCCGGCCCCTGAGCGCAGCATGGTCCCGGCCCGGGTCGGCGCGTGTCGAGATGTAGTGGTGCCGTCGTGCAGGGAGCGGCGTAGCAGCCGGGTCCAGCGTGGTCGGCCGTGGGGCCTGCGGGCGGGTACAAACGTCGACGAGGTCCAGGAGACGCTGCGGTTGGGGCTGCCAGTTGTAGGCGAAGAACATGGTTGGTCGAGGCGGGCGGAGAAAGCGATCAGGCCGTTCAGGCCGGTGCGTCGATGAACGCGAGGTGCCGCACGTCGCAGGCCACGACTATGCCTCCGTCGGCACCGATGTGCAGCTCGTCAAGGCCGGGTGAGATGCACGCGGGACGGCCGCAGCCGACCGAACGCAGTGGGGGAAGGGCGACCAGGGTGGAACTGGGCGGGCACGAAACGGGCAGGCCGAAGGCCGGAGGCGCGACGCAGGGCGGGCCGCGGCCGCGGCGGCTGGCTAATACGCCCGGGGTCAGATGAACGGATAGCGGCACCAGGCGCACGATCGCGCGGACGCGGGGCGTCAGGGTGTGTCGCCGTACCGCAGGAACGGGCCCGGAGGGTTCCCACGTCGGTGCCTGCGACCGGGTCGGGGAAGCCGGGCAGGGTCCGGCGCCATACGGTGACCGCGGCGCGGCCCACCCGGGTGATCCGCGCGACCTCCGCGAGGAACGCCGTGTCGTCGGCGGGGGCGGCCGGCTGCAGCGCGGCGAGCGGGGAGCGGCGAGCGGCGAGCGGGGAGCGGGGAGCGGCGGCTGGGGCCGGTCCGGCGGACCTGTCGCCGGTCGACGGCGGGGCGGGTCTGCGGCAGCAGCGCAACGGCGGCCGCGGATTCCCTGCCAGGTTCGGCGTGTTGGCATTCGCCGCACGGAGCCCCTGGCAGTTGTGGCGGGACGGGTGCATCGGCTTGCGCCCACGGGCACCGCGGTGGCCGCCTGGAGCTTTACGGACCGGACCGGGCCGCCGATCCGTACGGCGCCCGTATGTGGAGCCATGCCGCGATCCCGGATCAGGAGACGCGCTTGAGCTGCCACGCGTTGTTGTTGAAGCTGGGGTTCGACGAGTAGACGCAGCTGCTGCTGTAGTACGAGCCGGTCTGAACCCAGCCCGCAGGCTGGTACGTGGAGGCGCAGGCCTGGACCACGGTGCCGACGGGCAGCCCGGTGAGCTGCTTTATCTGCTTGATGTTCGGGCTGAAGCTCTGCGTGCCGCAGCTGCTGCTGTACCCCCAGCTGACGTCTACGTACCCGGTCGGGGTGAGAACGCTCGCGCAGGAGGTGGAGACGTCACCAGGGGCAGCGTGGGCCGGGACGGCGGTCAGAGCGAACATCGCTGCGGCACCGGCGAGGGCCATACCTGTGGTGCGAAGACGAGTCATCGGTCGTGGCTCCTTTTGATCGCGGACGGCCGGTCAGGCCACGAAGCCATTACTACGGGTCAACAGTCGGATTCGAACAGCGAGTTTTGAGCCTAAAGATTCACTGGCCCACCGAGGAGGAACACAACCGGCGCGTGCCGACCGGCGCCAGGGCGGTCTCGGCGAAGCTGAACTCGGACGTCGCGCCGTGACATGACCCTGAGAACCCAGACCAGGCCACACGCGACCACTCATCACGCCGCCCTGTCGGATCGGCTCACCTTCAACACGCCGATACAACAGGAAAGGCGCAGTACAACGGGACCTGCCCCCGGGCCGCCAGCCCGTAGTCGACGGCGGCCGTGCCCACCGAGGACACCCACCCGCGACGCCACCTCGTGGTCGAAGTCGCTGCGGCGGACGCCGAGGCGTACGGCGGCGTGGTCCGGGCCCAGGGGCACGTCGTGGTCCAGAAGGGCGGGCAGGTCCCGGCGGCGGGCCAGCGTCTCCACCTGATCCGGGTGGACCTCCGGAAACTCCGTGTCGCCGCCGAGGCGGACCAGAAGGCCGGCGCGCACGAGGTGGCCGACCGCGGACGCGGTCACCCGCGGCCGCCGCCACGGGAGCGGGACGCCCAGGGCCTCGTCAGCCGGTCCGCGGCCCACCCCGCGCCGACCGGCCCAGGCAGTACGGCGCGTACCGCCTCCGGGTCGGCCGCCTCCACCACCGCCCGCGAGACCACTCCCCCGGCCCGCGTCGGCCGGCAGCACCAGCCCGGCCGCCCACCGCCACGCCGCCACCTGCACCCGCAGACACCCCGCCGCCTGGCCCTCGTCATACGCCCCACGCCGTACGCCCATCGCGCTCCCCCTCGACCAGCGGCCCGACCACCGGGCTGTGGCCGAAGCATCAAGGAGGATTCTGTTTGCCCGGCTTGCCACAGTTGACCTGGCTCCATTACGCCGCCCAGGAATGGCGTAGATCAAGGTTTCGGGTGAAGTGTTCATGGCCAAGTACTGTGACTATGGGCTTATCACCGCTTGCCAGTCATCCTGCTGTCGCTGTCTTTCGCCTGCCCCGAGGCGGGCGGCCCTCCCCGGCGCTGGGCTCCCGGGTCGAGGTCGAGGCGGAGCGGACCGCGCGTGTGCTGGCCGGGGTGGCGACCCATGCCAGACCTGTCGAGCGGGCCGGCGCACTGCGGCGCGCCGCCTCTGCTGCTCGTGAACTGGCAGCCGCTCTGTCGGATCAGGCTCCGGCCGTCGCGGGCGAGGCACTGCAGGCCGAGTCGACCAGCCAGTCCTATTTCCGGGTCCGGGAGAAAGAACTGTCTGATCAGCAGGCCGCCCTGCACGGCGTCCTGGTCATCCACCGCGCTCTCCAAGACCTCTGCGAGACGCCGCTGTCGGGCGGCGACCTGGCACTGGAGCTAGCGGGAATGCGCCAGGCGGTGGTCGACCTCACCGGCGCGACGCCGGGCAGCAGCCGTGACCTCGACCCTACGGCGAACGTCCCGGAGCCAGGTACGAGGGCGTCATCGGAGGACGTGTGGAGCGCTCGGTGGCTCATTGGCCATCAGGTCCATGTCCTGTTCAACGTCTGCGCCGCGGTCGCCGTAGCCGACGCCGCCGCCCGTCTGCGGCAGAGCGACAACGACGCCGCGCTGCTGCGGCTGGCAGACGCGACCACGTACGTGCGGGGCTTCCCGGCGGCCATGACCCACGCCAGTACGGTCCCGGCCGACTACTACATGGCGGCGATACGCCAGACCATGGCGCCTCCGTCGGTGGACGTCCCATTGAGCGGGCGCCAGCACCGCGGATACAAACTGTTCCGGGCGTCGATGAATGACCTGCTGTCCGTCGTTCCCGACTCCTACGAGCACCTGGTGGCCCGCGCCCCGGAACTGGCCGAGGCGCGGGGTGCTCTCCTGGAAGCCGACATCATCGACGGCGAGCGGCACGTCACCCTCGCGTACTCGATGGTGCATCTGCACCGTTCCCTCGCTCAAAAACCCGAAGGCCCCGACAACGCCGTCGCCGAACTACGGCTCATGCGCCATCGCCGGGCGGCCCAGTACGCCCCCCTGATCCGATTCGGGGACCACTACATCGCCGACGCCGTGGCCGGGCTGCGCCACAAGTAGGTCCGCGCGGCCGCCGCCCCACCCCCGCAGGAGAACCCGATGCCCGAGACCACGCCCGACACCACCCATCCCGCCGACCTCGCCGACCTCGCCGACCTCGCCGACCGGGAATTGACTCCGGCCGATGCCGATGCGTGCGAACGGGTGGCCCGCGCTCTGTGCACCGGCGGGCACGACCAGCTCGACAGCCCGGAGTGGGTGGCACGGGCCCGGGACGCCTGGGAGGATCTCCCGCTCTTGCTGCGCCGCGAGGTTCGGCGGTTTCGACGGCATTCCGGCCCGCACGGCACCCTGGTGATCAGCGGCCTGCCCCTCGACCAGGCGGCCCTGCCCCCGACGCCCGCCGTACCCGGCTCGGTCCAACGCCAGGCCACTATCCCGGCAGCGGTACTCACCATGGTCGCCTGCGGGCTCGGGGAGCCTCTCGCCTACCTGGCTGAGAAATCCGGCGCCCTCGTGCAGGACGTCGTGCCCGTCCCCGGACAGGAGACCTTCCACGGCAACGCCGGATCGGTGCCGCTGTCCTTCCACACCGAGAACGGCTTCCACCCCCACCCACCCGACTATGTGGTCTTCCTGTGCCTGCGCGCCGACCACGACCGCCGCGCCGGCATGCGCGTTGCCGGCATCCGCCAAGCGCTGCCGCTTCTCAGCCCAGCCGGCCGTCAGGTCTTGTTCGCACCGGAGTTCCTCACCACACCGCCCCCCTCCTTCAACTCTGCGGCCGGCGCGGGTAAGCCGGATGCCAGGCCCCGACCGGTGCTGTCGGGAGCGGTCGAGGATCCCGACATACGCATGGCGCAACTCGTCACCACCCCGCTCACTCCCCGGGCCGCCGCGGCGCTGGCCGAATTCGGCCGCGCCTGCGAAGCGACGGCCCGCACCCTGCGCCTGACACCCGGCGACCTGGTCGTCATCGACAACCGCGTCACCGTCCACGGCCGCACCGCCTTCCACCCCCGCTACGACGGAGCAGACCGCTGGCTGCAACGCACCTACGTCACCACCGACCTGCGCCGCTCCCGCGACCACCGCCCCCACGACGGCCACGTACTCACCCGGTGAGCCAGGGCGTGTCAGCGATCAGGTGTAAGTCGGTTGGTGGCCCGACGCCTAAGAAACAAGCACGAAGTGACGGAACTCCTCGACGGTGATCACACCATCGCCGTGAGTGTCCAGTTCTTGGCCGGCGTCGTCCAGTAGCGGCGGAACGCGCTAGCAGCTCGCCATCGACCAGAACGAACAGGACCGCCTGTACGACATCACGGCCGGCTGCGGCGGCAACACCGTCACCTACCCCCCCGTCCCGTAAGCCCACCCGACGAGGCCCTGCCCCTCGGCGATGCGGCGACATCACCGGGGGAAACGGGTGGCCGCCGTCGCACAGGTCCACCCCGGCCCGGCGGAGGGCGAGGCCGACCAAGCCGAGGGTGCGGGCGGAGGAGCCGATGTCAGCTGTCGGTGCGGAGGTGGGCTCGCACGGCGTCGACGAACTCGTCGACGTGCTGGAAGACGCCGCCGTGTCCGGCCCCTGGGTAGATGATCAGCGTGCTACCGGGAATGCGGGCGTGCATGTCGTGGGACAGCTCGGTGGGGACCATACGGTCGTGGTCGCCGTTGGCGATGAGCGTCGGGGCGCCGATGCGGGAGAGGTCCTGCGGCTCAGCCCGGCCCCAGCCCCGGATGGTGGTGATCTGGCGGTGAAAGGACGACAGTGAAATGGGGGCGTCACGGTCCATCACGCGCTCGCGCAAGCGCGCGAGGTAAACCTCCGCTGCCGCCTTGCCCGCTGGAGTGCGGGGAAAGAACAGGAACTCCTTGGCATCGGTGCGGGCCATCGCGGCACGAGCCATGTCCCAGTAGACGTAGGCTCCACCTGTCGGACGGTCGATGCCAGTGCCCCCGGCGGGGCCGGTTCCGGCCAGGACGAGGCGGCGCACGAGCCCCGGCGCATCGAGGGCCACCTGCTGGGCGACGAAGCCGCCGAGGGAGAATCCGAGCAGGTCCATCTGGGTCAGGCCCAGGGCGGCCACGAACCCCTCCGCCGCACGCGCCATCGCGGCGACGGTGCCTGGGACACGGCCGGTGGATCCGCCGACCCCGGGGAGGTCGAGCGCGACGATGCGGCGATCGCGGGCGAGCGCGTCGACGAATCGGGGATCCCACTCGTCGAGCGTGGCGCCCAGGTGAGTGAGCAGGACCAGAGGGACGCCGTTCTCAGGTCCGAGGTCGCGGTATACGAGCGTGTTCGAACCTACGACGACGCGGCGGTTGGGCGCCGTGGCCCACGTGATCGGGCGGGGACGGACGTTGGACTCAGCCACGGTTGGTCACCGCCTTCGGGTCGGTGGTGACCAGGACCTTGCCGCGTGTGCCGCCGGCGAGCGCCTCGTCGAGAGCCCGCGGGGTCTGGTCGAATGGGAGCACCCGGTCGATGATCGGGCGCAGCACCCCGTCGTCGACCAGCCCGGTGACCTGGCGCAGCGCGGCGCTATCGGGTGTGATGAACAGGAAGCGGTAGGTGACCCCGAGCGCGCGTGCCCGGCGGCGAGTACGGGCACTCAGGGCCTGGATGGCGAGCCGGACGACGGGGTTGACGCCGACGCGCCGCGCGAAGGCCGGGTCGGGCGGGCCCGTGATGCCGATGACGGTGCCGCCGGGGCGCAGCACACCGAGGGAAGCCTGCAGCGTGGCTCCGCCCTGGGTGTCGAGGACGAGGTCGACGGGCGTGCCGGCGAGGCTTTGTGCGAGGTCGTCGTGGCGGTAGTCGATGACGATGTCGGCACCAAGCTCCCGGGCGGCTGCGATGTTCGCCGTCGAGACGGTGGTGGCGACGGTGCAGCCCAGGTGCTTGGCGAGCTGGATCGCGACCGATCCCACGCCACCGGTCCCGCCGTGGATGAGGACGGTCTGGCCGTTCTTCACCTTGCCCATGTCGACGAGGGCCTGCCAGGCCGTGAGCGCTACGACGGGAAGCCCCGCGGCCTCGACCCGGCTCACCGAGTGGGGCACGGGTGCCATCGTGGCGGCGTCGACCGCGACGAACTCGGAGAAGGTGCCCGTGGCCGCCAGGTCGACATAGCCGTACACGTGGTCACCCACGGCGACGTCTCGTACCGCGGAGCCGACCTCAACGACCTCACCGGAGAGCTCACCGCCCATGACTTTGGGTAGCCGGAACGGGAAGATTGCCTTGAACTCGCCGGAGCGGAGCCGCTCGTCGGCATGGTTGACGCCCGACGCGACCATGCGCACGAGCACCTCTTGGGGGGCGGGGACCGGTACGGGCATCTCGACCTCCCGCAAGGGGGAGCCGTACCTCTCGAGTACGAAGGCCTTCACGGAGCACTCCTAGCAAAGCGTTTCTGGGGGGGGCGGGTATCTCGGCGGCGGGCGCATCCCGAATGGCTGCCGTACTTTTCGGTCCTCGACAGCGCGGACGGCTACCAGTTCGGCGAGTCGGAGGGGGTGGGGAGGCGGCCGCGCCGGGGTGGAGGGGTGAGCGTCAGCCCGCGTTCGACTGGGGTGCCGCGGACAGGCTCTGCTTGACGTACCGGCTGGTCTCATCGGCGAGGATCTCGGGCAGGCCGGTCTCGATGCCGGACAGAGCCTGGGCCGCGACGTCGGGGGCGGCGACCTTCTGATCGGCAGGCACGCCGGCGGCCATGTCGGTGTCCATGTAACCGACGTGTAGCGCCGAGACGGCGATCCCGCGCGGTGCCAGCTCCTCACGGGTCGCATCGCTCAGCGCCCAGGCGGCGGCCTTGGAGGCCGCGTACGAGCCGAGGCCGGCCGGGTGGAACCAGGACAGGGCGGACAGGACGTTGAGTACGGCGCCGCCGCCGTTGCCCTCGATGACGGGAGCGAACGCGCGGGTCGCGGCGAGCGGGCCGAAGAAGTTGGTCTCCATCTCCCGGCGCACCTCAGCCACGTCGCCTCCGATCAGCGTCACGCCGGTGGAGATGCCCGCGTTGTTGATCAGCAGTGTCGCGTCGGATGCCACGCGGACGGCCTCCTGTATCGACGCCTCGTCCGTGACGTCCAGCCGCAGCGGGATGACGCCGGGCACGTCAACCGCCTCGGGGCGCCGGGCCGCGCCGTACACCTTCGCGCCACGCTCGACGAGCTGGGCTGCCAGGTGCCGCCCGAGCCCCCGGTTTGCGCCGGTGACGACCGCGACCGCGTTCTTGAGTTCCATGCCCGCTCCTGATCCTGACGGGCGCCGACGGCAACCCGGTGAATTAGATTACGACATCAATCTAAACATGGAGTTACGATAGATGCCAGTCGACATCCAACGGGAGGTGGCCATGGGCCGCGTATCGCAGGCGCAGGCGCAGGAAAACCGCAGGCGGGTGGTGGACACCGCCTCCCGGTTGTTCCGGGAGCAGGGCACGCAGGTCAGCGTCGCCGATCTGATGCAGGCGGCCGGTCTGACCCACGGCGCCTTCTACAAGCAGTTCGCCTCCAAGGAGGCACTCGTCGACGAGGCCACCGCCCACGCCTTCGCCGAGCTCGCCCGGCGCCACACCGAGGGACTTGAGCGGTATGAAGGGCGGCGCGACGCCGCCCAGCAGGTGCTGATCGACACCTACCTCTCCGTCGAGCACCGGGACGGCCCGGCGGACGGCTGTCCGGTCGCCGCGCTCGCCTCCGACATCGCGCGCGAAGGCGGGGGACGTGAGGCCCGTCGCGTCTACACCGAGGGGGTGGCCGACTTCGCCGACTTCCTCGCCACCGACGACCAGGACGGCATCGCCCGCCTCTGCACCCTCTTCGGAGCACTGGTCCTGTCCCGGGCAACCAACGGCTCCCCGCTCTCCGAGGAGATCCTCGCCGCCGCGCGCGCAGCCTTGACCGAAGCAGGCTGATCAAGGGCGCGGCGCGGGTGTCCGCGGAGCGCGCCAGCGGCGGAAGGATTTCGGCGGCGGACCGGCCCCGGTGCGTACGCGCGAGCTCCGCGAAGGCCTCCTGATACGGGGCGCCTCAGGTGCCGGAGCTATCGGTGAGCAGCCGGTCCAGCTGCTCACCGCTCATCACAAGAACAGCTCGACGAGCGGACCCGGCCGTCGCCCTCCAGCACCAATCCCCACGAGGCGGCCCCGGGGATGTCCGAGGGCGGCGTGAGGTCGGCCTGCCAGGCCTCCAGAGGGTCCGGGCAGCCAGGCCGGCGGGGCGATGCTCGGTATTCCACCACCGAGCCCGGTCCAGGACCTCGGCGGAACTCGGCGGATCTGCGTCTTGCCCGACGGTCACGAGTCCTCGCTGGAGGAACCGCATTGGGGACGGACCACCGAGGCCGGCCGAGCGCGTGGGTGGGCAGCGCACCCGATGACTAGTGACGCTGTGAGCCGACAGGCAGGACCCCGGGGGCGCTGGAGCGTTTCTGGGCACCGGTCCGCGTCCTGAAACTCCCGCAGTGACGGCGGATGCAGCCGCCTCGGGCCCTGCCCGCGGATCCGGGGCCCGGGAGCTGCGCGACCCCCCGGCCCCCTTCTCCCGGCCGATCTACGGGGTCCAGCCGCCCAGCCAATGCGAGACTTCGTGGGATGCGGCCTGGGCGTCCGCCAGGTGGGGCCGCTCGGTGCTCTTTGGACCGGCGCCCGGGCCGGTGTTCATGTACTCGGCGAAGCGGTCGTCCTTCCAGGCGAAGCCGCCCATGTCGGCCCAGGGCGTGCTCTTGATCGCGGCGCTGAGGTGGGAGTTGCGGACGGTGGCCTGGGGGTCGGTCGTCTTGTCGCCACCGGGATGCCAGTTCCGGCCGAGGTGGAAGGAGGACGCGGCCACATCGCCGTTGACCGTGGAGCGGTTGATGAGGATGCCGTTGCGGCCCGCCGGGGTGCTCGGGGCGGTGATGTAGCCGGCCGAGGTACCGTTCCAGCGCTTCTTGAGGGTGATGACCGACTGGTCGATCACCGCGGTGGCACGGCCGAAGATGAAGTCGACGTTGCCGACGACGTAGGAGTTGGTGACGTAGACGCGGCCGGGCTTGTCCGGCGCCGCGGTTTCCATTTCCAGGGTGTCCTGGTCGCCGGTGACGATGACGCCGTCCAGCACAATTCTGTCCGCAGCCGTGAGCAGGGCGACCGCCTGGTGGCCGTTCAGGGACTGGTTCGCGGCCTCGTCGAAGTCGTTGGAGACGCTGAGGTTGCGGAGCTGGGAGTCGTCCGACCGGACGGCGACCGTGGCGCTACCCGGTGTGCCGTACGTGCCCGAACCGTCCGGCTTCCGCGTGCCGGCCGCGTTGCCGTACACGATCACCGTGTCCTTGCGGCTCGCGCCCGAGCCCTGGATGGTGATGTGCGGCTTGCTCGCCGGAACGTCCACCGTCTCGCGGTACGTGCCCGGCTTGACCGAGATGACGACGCGGGAGGGATTGCCGACGGGTACGGCGTCCACTGCGGCCTGGACCGTCCTGTACGTACCGGATCCGTCCTTGGCCACGGTCAGGGTTGTCGCGGCCGTAGCGGAGGGGGTGGTCGCCGCCCTGCCGATGGCAGGGCGGGGGCCGGCGCCGGACTTCACCTTCGAGGGGACGTCGGCGGCCGCGTCGAGGGTGTAGCGGTAGTAGGTCGTGGGGTCGAAGGCCGTGCCACCGCTCTCGTTGCGGCCCGTGGTGTCCACGAAGACATTGCCGCGCTGCACGAGAGCGGCCGTGCCGTCCTTGATGACCGGGTTGTTCATCCCCTCGAAGTAGCTGTTCTCCAGCACCATCTTCGTCCCGCCGCGCGCGTAGTTGCCGTAGGAGGAGGTGATGGACGAGTCCGGGTCGTCCTGCAGGAAGTTGTTGTAGAGGTGGGCGTGTGCCACGTTGTCTGTCGACGGGTTGCGCTGCTCGGTTTCGTGGAACCAGTTGTGGTGGATCGTGATGTCGGCGGTGACGTGGTCGGTCCAGCCGATGCCGAAGGCCTTGTTCTCGTTCTTCAGCTGGTTCCAGGACACCGTCACGTATGTGGTGTCCTTGCGGCTGTCGATCAGTCCGTCGGCCATGTTCCGCAGGTTGTTGTGGTCGATCCACACGTGGTGGGCGCCGTCCATCTGGATGGCGTCCCAGTCGTGGTCCTTGTCGTTCCACGTGCCGGCGTAGGAGTCACGGATCGTCAGGTTCCTGATGATCACATTGTGGACGCCCTGGCCGAGGAAGAACCCTCCGCCGACGATGTGTCCCGAGGTGCCCGCGCCGACGATGGTCTTGTCAGAGGCGACCGCGATCTCCTTGCCCTTGGGGTTCATGGTGATCGTGCCCGCCACGACGATGACGTACGGCTGCGGGGCGGTCGCGTACTTCTCCAGGTCGGCCAGGGTCTTCACGGTGACGATCGCGCCGTCCCGGCCGCCGTAGGTGCCTTTCTGTCCCAGCGCGTTGACCGAGGCGAAGCCGTCCGCGACCTCACGGGCCCAGGCCGGGCCCGTTGTGGCGGCCGCGGCCTTCGGCCGGGCGTCCTCGCCGAACACTCCGAGGGCTCCGCCGTACGACATGCCCACTGCGGTGGCCGTGGCCAACGGGATGCCGACCGTCAGGCCGAGTCTGCGCCTGCGGTGCCGAGCCTTGGGCTGCGTGGTTTTCATCGTTCACTGTCCTTGGGAGGATGATGGTGGGGCGTACACCTGTCAGTTGCCACCGCGGGCGGAAAGGTTGCCGCGATTCCGGTGCACGACGCCCGTTCCGACCGCCCGGGGCCCGCGCGAACGGCCGCTCCACGCCCCGGGTCCCCCGCTGGGCAGTCCCGTACTCTCCTTCCGATCCGCTGCCCTCGCGGAGAGCCACGCCTGGAGGGCCTCTGCGCAGCCCGCCCCTGACCGCCCCCGACCGCCCCATGGATCCTGTGCCCCACGATCGCGACCCGGACAAGGCCGGGAAGTGGCTGGAGGACTGGACGGACATCACTCGCCGGTCTCGTGCTGGTGACCACCCGCACCCCGTGGGCCGGAGGCGGGCGCACCGCCGGTGAGGCCGACTGGGGCCTGTACGTGCCCGTGCACCACAACCCAGCGACCGCGATGGTCCTGGCAAGGCCCGGGTGAGCATCCCGCGCCGCCGGCAGCCTGCCATGGGGCATTCGCTGGAACACCCGATCCGTAGCGCACCCCTGACCTGCGGTGAGGGGGCCACGGGTTCCGGCCGGGACCGCTGTTGCACCACAGTGTGGCAGCCCGTGTTGGACCGCCGCCCGGCGCGCGGTGACCCGGTGACGGTGGCGGACGCTTTTCAGCTCGGCGGTCATGCCCCTTCCTTGCGTGGGAAGATCTTGCGCCCTCTAAGCGGCACGGATGGGGAAAGGTTGCCGCGTTTTCGTCGTCATCAGTCGTCGTGCCGGGCGAAGTCGCCCGAGACGGCGAGCTGTTCGCTCCGCGTCCGGGCGGTGGCCGCGTAGCGGTCGTCCCGGGCGTCCCGGGCGCCGCCGGCGTGGTTGTACTGCCCGGCAAACACCCACTGACCGGCCGGGACCGTACGACCCTGCTTGAGCACCCAGGTGTGGACGAGGTAACCGGCCTTCTCGACGATCGTCAGGGTGAAGTCAGCCTCGGGCAGCGACCGCCACGCGCCGGTGGAGGTGACCTGGCCGGTCTGAGCGATCCGCAACTCGACGGTCAGCGTGCTCAGTTCCTCGCGCGTCTTGAGGGTGACGTTGCTCTGTGCCCAGAAGTCGTTGCTGTGCGGGTCCACGGAGCCGTCCGACCACAGAGGCCCGTCCTGCTCACCGGCGGCGGGCGCGCCGGCATCGGGCGTACGCGGCGGGGAGACGCTCGGCTCACGGGGCTTGCGGGAGGTGCTCGGTGTCGGGTCCGCGGGCGCCGGATCCACGGGCGCCGGGTCCGCCGGTGAGGGAGCCCTGCGCGTCGCCTCCGTCGACGGGGCGGGCGTGGAGGTGAGGGCGGGCACCGTCGGGACCGCGACCGTCTGCTGCGGAGGCTTGTCGTTGACCAGGGAGGCCACGCCGTAGCCGCCCGTGGCGAGGATCCCCGCGACCGCCGCGGTGACGCCCACCGCACGCAACCAGCCGAACCGCAGAGGGCGGGCCGCACGGTCCTCCTGCGCCATGCCGCGTTCGAGCCGTGCCAGGATCCGCGCGCGGTCGGGCCGGTGCGTCCCGGCCGCCTCGTGCAGCCGGGCGCGCAGCTCGTCGTCCGCGTCCCCCCGCATCGTCATCGGTCCCTTCCTCCGGCCGTCCCGGTACGCACCATCGCCGCGTGCACCTTACGCGGAGCGTCCTGCGCGCCGAGCAGCCGCTGCAGCTCGGCCATCCCCTTCGAGGTCTGGCTCTTCACCGTACCGACCGACACGCCAAGGGCCAGCGCGGTGTCCTTCTCGGACAGGTCGAACGCATGGCGCAGCACGACACACGCCCGCTTCCGGAACGGCAGCCTGCGCAGCGCCCCTCGTACGTCGAGCACCCCGGCCACGTCCGGATTCTCCGTCTTCTCCTCCCGCTGCGCCCAGAACAGCGCGACACGCCGCCGCTCGCGCACCGCGCTGCGTATCCGCGCCCGGGCCATATTGGCAACCACGCCCCGCGCGTACGCCACCGGCTGCCCGCTCGCCCGCACCCGGTCCCAGCGGTGCCACAGCGCGAGCAGCGCGTCCGCCGCCAGGTCGTCGGCGGCATCCGCCTCGCCGGTCAACAGGTGCGCGAGCCGTGCCAATTCGGCGTGGTGCCGCTCGAAGAAGGCATGGAACTCCACGGAGGCGGCGTCATCGACAATTGTGGCCACGGGCGATGTCCTCCTCGCAGCGACCTCGGGGCTCCGGAACCGGGCGCCTGTGCCTGTCATGTGTGCGACATGTGAATGTCCGAACGAGATCCGCAAGAGTAGCAGTGAGCAAGCGCTTGCTCTGCCACGCCTGTTGTCCGACGGCACTCCCGGTCTCGGCCGGCGGGCAGAGGTCCCAGAACGGGCGCACAGGGGGCGCCCGCAGCCGTCGAGACGATCGGCTGAATCGATGCGGCGACCGGACCGGGACCGTGAAGGGCGTCCTGGACGCGCAACGTTCGGTTGCTGACCTGAGCTGACCTTGCCTGCATGGTTCAAACCGACTTCCCGCACGCGGCAACCTTTCAAGGGTCGGCGGCCACTAACAGGGCGTAACCCCGTCAACCCCGCTCCTCCCCCTAAGGAAGCCCCGTGGCTGCTCGCTCCCACCGCCGGTCCCTCCGATCCCGTCGTGGCGCCGTCCTCTGCGCGGCCGTCGTGGCCGCATGCGTCGGCTCTGGTGCTGTCGTGATGAACGCCAACGCCGGGACCGCCGACCTGTACCACCAGACGCTCACCGCGAAGGACGGCTGGGCGTCCTCCGGTACGGGGACCACCGGAGGCACGAAGGCCGACTCCGCCCACACCCTCACCGTCTCCACCCGTGCGCAGCTCGTGAAGGCGCTGGGCTCGGTCTCCGACACCACACCCCGCCTCATCAAGATCAACGGCATGATCGACGCCAACACCGATGACAGCGGCAAGAAGTTGACCTGCGCCGACTACGCCCTCGGTACCGGCTACTCGCTGTCGGCCTACCTCAAGGCCTACGACCCGGCCACCTACGGCCGCTCCAAGCTGCCCTCCGGCACCCAGGAGACGGCACGCGCCGCCGCCCAGACCAAGCAGGGCAAGAACGTCGTCTTCAAGGTCCCCGCCAACACGACCATTGTGGGCGTCCCCGGCACGAACGCGGGCCTCAGCGGGGCCATGCTCCAGATTCAGAACGTCGACAACGTCATCGTCCGCAACCTGACCTTCGCCGCCACTGAGGACTGCTTCCCGCAGTGGGACCCGACCGACGGCGACGACGGCAACTGGAACTCAAACTACGACTCGGTGTCCCTGCGCGGCGCAACCCACGTGTGGGCGGACCACAACACGTTCACCGACGCGCCGCACTTCGACAACACCAACCCGAAGCACTTCGGCCGCGAGTACCAGATCCACGACGGCGCCCTCGACATCACGAAGGGATCCGACCTGGTCACCGTCTCGCGCAACCAGTTCACCAACCACGACAAGACGATGCTGATCGGCAGCAGCGACACCGACAGCGTCGGCAAGCTGCGCGTCTCCATCCATCACAACGTGTGGAAAGGCATCATGCAGCGCGCCCCGCTGGCCCGCATCGGCCAGATCCACATCTACAACAACTACTACGACGTCACACCCCTCAACGGGTACACGCCGCAGTACAGCATCAACTCCCGCGCCAAGGCTCAGATCGTCGCGGAGAACAACTACTGGAAGCTGCCCTCCGGCGCGAAGGCCGCCAAGCTCCTCAGCGGTGACGGCACCGGCTCGGTCAAGGGCTCTGGCAACCTCGTCAACGGCACGGTGACCGACCTCGTCGCCGCCTACAACGCCGCCTCGTCCAAGGACCTGAAGACCACGGTCAACTGGACACCGACCCTCACGACGGGCCTGGAGCCCTCGGCGATCAACCTTCCGACGTCGCTGGCGACGACGACGGGGGCGGGCGTGCTCAAGTAGCGCCCGCGACATGCGAGGGCCGGGAGACGACGCCCCCGGCCCTCGCATACCGCGCCGCGCGGTTCGCCGCCACGGACGGTGAGGGCCCGCCGGGCCCGGTGCCCGCCTCGTGGGCGGCGTACCGCCGGACTTCCCACGAGGGCGCCACCAGCGGCCCGGCCGTACGAAGGCAGACGCCACCCGTGACGGCCCCTGCGCCTACATCGTGGGGGCCGGCGCCTACGGGACGTTTTAGCCCGCAGATCCGGGAGGGGTGCGCCCGTGTCGTGTCGCATTCCAGTTGCCAGGTCGCGCGGTTATGACCTGCAGGGCTGACAGCTGGTCTGGTGATGCGGTCCGGTGTCGTTCAGACGAGTTGGCCCTCTCGGAAGGAATCGCGCGGCGGGGATCCGATGCCCTGGCACTCGGCGCCCAGACATAGCTGTGGAACCGGTCACCCCGCGGCCGGGCGACGAGGCCGGTCTCGGTGATCGCGCCAGGCCGCGAGCGCTTCGGCACGGCTGCCGGCCGGATGCTCGACATGCCAGTCACGCAGAAAGCGATTGAGCTCGAACTGCGAGCCGATCTCCTGAGGCTGGACAGCGGCCTGGCGCGTGGCGTGCCAGTGGGCGATGGCATCGGCCAGGGTGCGCCCTGCACCTTCGGCTACGAATGTCCGCATGGAGGCGTCGAAGTGGAAGCCCTGGCCGATCTCGCGGCGGAAGTACTCGCGCAGCACCTGACTGCACCGCTGGCCCTCGGGAATCACGGTGAACCCGTTCACTGGCGCGGCGAGCTGGCGGCCAGCGCTGCGCGCCCGGGGCGGCGCGGCCGGCGGGGCGACGCCTTCCAGCGCGGCCCGTAGCCGGTCCGTCAGTGCCGCCTTCCCACCGCCCCGCGGCACCCCGAGCTCGCGGGCAAGCACGGTCAGCTCGGCCAGCGTCCAGTACCAGCGGGACAACTCGTCCCCGCTCAACGCCGCACTCAGCTCTGGTCGCGTCTCGGCACCCGCATTCGAACTCATGTCCCCATCATAGGAGAGGTGGTACGCCCGGCGTTCGACGAGACGAACCGGCGGCCAACCGCGACGCGGTGAGCATCTGGCGGCTCGGATGAGACCGAGCGAGAATCCGCCGGCTGCACTGCGACAGGACACGCCCGAGCAGGGTAGGCGTGGACCAGTACGCCGCTCAGAGGCCAACTACGACGCTGGAAGCCAACGAGAGCGTTCACGTATGACTGGGCGTCGCATCAGGGCACTGCACGCGAGGAGCTCACCGATGAGGACCGTCCGCGCGGGTTGGCTGTAGCGCGACCTCGCCCGCGACAGGATCCGCCGTGATCGACGCCTGCGCGTGGAGAGTGTCGAGGAGAACGGCCGCTCCTCCTGTCGCGTCGAACACGACCTCGGCGGCCCCGCCGACCGGAGCCCGCGGATCGCCGTGACGCGCTGGCAAGCCCTGCGAAGTGGGAGCTCCTGGAAGCGACCCCCACTGCCGGCACCGACCTCGGTCACACCGCGCTGCTGGCCGCCCTCACCCGCGTCCATCACCTGGCCGCCACCCCTGCCGACTACGCCCACGCCGCCTGGACCCTGATGAGCGATGGCGCCCCCACCACGCCGGAGCCGGCCGATGCGGGTTACGGACCGCGACCTCATCCCGCTCGCGCAGGCCCTGGCCCAGTCGGCCACCCCACACGAGGATTGTTTTCCGAGGCCGGGAGGCTGGTCTAGGCTGCCGACGTCGTCGGCCACCAAGGCCGGTGAGGCAAGGAGAGGTAGACAATGCCGCAAGCGCGACACGCGACCGGCCGGGCGGGCACGCCGGGCCGGCGGACGCTCAGTGCGGTAGAAGAAGCGGCCCGGATGGCCGCGGTGCGCCGCTATGACATCCTCGACACCCCGCCGGACGGCGCATTCGACCGCGTCGCGGCGATGGCTGCCCGGCTGTTCAAGGTGCCGGTGGCGAGTGTGACGATCGTGGACGCGGACCGGATCTGGTTCAAGGCCGCCCACGGCCTGGAAGGCGTGAGCGAGATCGGCCGGGAGCCGGGCCTGTGCGGCTCGGCGATCCTCTCCGACGAAACACTGGTGATCCCGGACACTCTCACCGACCCCGTCGCCTTCAACAACGGTCTGGTCACCGGGCCGATGGCGGTCCGCTTCTACGCCGCCGCCCCGATCACCACCCGTGACGGCCACCGGCTGGGAACCGTCAACATCCTCGACACCAAGCCCCGCCTGATCACCGAGGACGACACCGCCACCCTCGCGGATCTGGCCGCGATCGTGCTCGACGAGCTGGAGATGCGCCTGTCAGCGCTGAACGCCCTGCGCACCGAGCAGGAGCGGCGCATCGAGCAGGAGGAGGCCCGCGAGCGCGCGGACCGGGACAAGAGCGCCCTCGAAGCGTTCGCCTCCACCCTCCAGCGCACTCTGCTGCCGCCGGCGCTGCCGGTGGTGCCGGGCCTGGAGCTGGCGTGCCACTACGCCACGGCCTCCCCGCAGAACGTGGGCGGCGACTTCTACGACGTCTTCCCCCTCGGCGGGAAGAGGTGGGCGTTCTTCCTCGGAGACGTGTGCGGAAAGGGTCCGGAAGCCGCCTCCCTGACCTCCCTGACCCGCTACACCCTGCGCGCCGCGGCCCTGATCGACTCCGACCCGGAGCTGGTCCTCACCTCGCTGAACACGGCGCTGCTTCTCGACCCCGCCGTCGGCACCCGGTTCTGCACCGCCGTCTTCGGCGTCCTCGAACCGCACGAGAAGGACGGCTTCACCGTCACGGTGGCCACCGGCGGACACCCACCCGCCTACCACCTGCGCGGCCGGGGTGTCGTGGAAGAGGTGCACCCCAAGGGCGGCATGTTCATCGGTGCCATAGCCGACGCGCGCTTCGCCTCCCACACGCTTCACCTCGCCCCGGGCGAAGCACTGCTCCTCTACACCGACGGACTGACCGAGGCCCGCTCCGCCGACGGGGAGATGATCGGGGAAGAGGGCCTGACCGGATTCCTCTCCGCCCGCACCGCGCCCGCCAGCGCGGCATCGGTCATAGAGGACACCATCGGCCTCCTCAACGCGATGCCCCACGGCGCCGGAGACGACGTCGCCCTGCTGGCCCTGTCCGTCCCGCTCGCCGACGCCGCGGACAGCCTCACCGCGACCGCCACCGCCCACACCATCGCCTCCGCCGGCGAGACGCCGGAGAGCCGACCGTGACCGACTTCCTCCTCACCCCACAGCACACCGACGGCGACCTCGCCCTGGCGCGCGTCGTCGGGGAACTCGACATCGACACCGCCCCCCACCTGCGCACCCAGGCACTGGCCCTGATCGAACAGGGACACCGCCACCTGATCCTGGACCTCGGGGCCGTCACCTTCTGCGACTCCTCCGGCTTCAACGCCCTGGTCGGCATCTTCCGCTGCGCCAAGACCGTCGACGGCACCCTGGTCCTCGCCGCCGTCCCCGACCGCCTCCAGCGGCTGCTCCAGCTGACCGGCCTCGACACCCTGCTACCCGCCCACCCCACCGCCGCCCACGCCCTCGTCGCGCACACGCGCAGCCAGGACACGGCCACCGCGTAACCCCTGCGGTGGCCCAGAGCGAGGGCGGCCAACGCATGGCACCCGGGACCATGGCCTCAGCCCGCCTCGCCCCGACACAGGCGAGCGCCGGGTCAGGGTGGGGCCCCGCGGGCCTCTACCGCGCTGACACGACCGCCATGCGGCTTCGCGTACGGCCCTCACTGTCCGTCGGTGATGTAGTAGTCGTTCTTGAGGTACTCCAGGATGTAGCTGCCGAGGTCGCTCTCGGTGAAGGTGGCGGAGGACCTGACCGCTTCGAGCGGCATCTCGATCTTGTCGGGGGTGCGCACGACCACGCGCCGCGGATCGACCGTCGCGGTTTGCAGGGCCTTCTTCTGCTCAGGTGAGATCATCTGGAACACGACGACGTACGTTGACGTGCACGGCCCGTATCCCTGGTCCTGTGCCTTCTTCGCGCCCGGCCCGGCCACTTCGCAGACCGTGTCGATGTCCTCCCGCCCGAGGCCGTGAAGGTAGTGCTCGTACCGCTGGATCGCGCGCTCTTTCGTCATGGGCGCGGGCTGGTTGCCGGGAGGGGCGGCCGACGGCTTCCCGGTGCCGGCGGACGCGGACGGCGCGGCTGACGTCCCTTTCGCCGACGTGGAAGCGGGCGGCTGCGAAGACTCCGCGGCCCCGTCCCCCTTCGGTTTGTCCGGACCGCAGGCGCACACCGCCAGCACCACGCAGACCGATACCGCCGCGCTCACCATCGTCCGCGTTTCCATCAGATCCCTTCCAGCAGCCGGCTACACCAAGAAGGCTTCACGCAGGATCCGGGGGAACGGTTCCCGAGCCCGTGACCGGCCCCCGTGGTCACCGCCCCACGCGTCACACTGCGATGGCAATCGGTGCAGGGCCGCTGGCACGGGACACGGGCGGGGCGTCGCCTCCTCGTGACAGCGGGCGGACTGGCATCTTAATTCGAACACCTGATTGAATAAGTGAGTGACGTTCTTCCGCTTCCCCGACGACCTGATCAGCCTCAAGCGCCGGCAGATCCGTGCCTACAACCGGCTCGCCCTGCGCCCCGCCGTAGGCGCGGCCGAGCTGCGACGGGAGTTGATCCGGTTGTCGTGTCTCATCAGCTCGCACCCGTACTGGGCGGAGCGCGGCTGGAGCACGGCTGGCCGGGTCGAACTGCTCCGCGCGGCCGAGAGCGGGCCGGACGGGGAGCGTGAGCTGACCGTGCGTTGGAGCGGCAACGAGTTCGTCGTCGCCGAGTCCGGGACACAGTCCTCGTGAGCGACCTGGAAGCCCGGCTCAGGGGCCGTGCCAGTCCAGGCACAGCACGGTCGCGTCATCCTTCGGCGGCCGCCCGCCGTAGACGTCGGTGACCGCGCCGACCAGAGCGCGCACGACCTCCCGCGGATGCTCGTCCGCGGTCTTGCGGAGGAGGCCGGGCAGGTCGACCGCTTCCGCTTCGCGTTCCTGCATGCCGTCGGTGTGGAGCAGGAGGCGGTCGCCGGGTTGCAGGTCGAGGTCCTGGACCTGGTAGGTGCCCGGGTGGTGACCGAAGCCGA
>NZ_JBHXSY010000031.1:0-58487 GCF_042715295.1 Streptomyces sp. NPDC058701
CCCCCGGACCGGTCGGTCCGGGGGCGCCCCCGTGTCGTATACGAAAAGCGGGTGAGCGGCTGATCCGCTCAGCGCATCTTTCCGCCGCGCGGCATCTTCATGCCCTTGGGCATCGGGCCCTTCGGCAGCGGCATGTTGCTCATGAGGTCGCCCATGGCCCGCAGCTTGTCGTTGACCTGGGTGATCTGGGGGCCGGCCAGCACGCGCGGCAGCTTGAGCAGCGTGGTGCGCACCTTCTTGAGCGGCACCTCGTTCTCGCCCGTGCCCACGATGAAGTCGTGCACCGGCACGTCCGGCATGATCCGGGCCATCTTCTTCTTCTCGTTCGCGAGCAGAAGCTTGACCCGGTTGGGGTTGCCCTCGCCGATCAGCACCACACCGGCCTTGCCGACGGCCCGGTGGACGATGTCCTGGCTCTTGTTCATCGCGATGGCCGGGGTGGTCGTCCAGCCCCGTCCCACGTTGTCCAGTACGGCCGCGGCCGCGCCCGGCTGTCCTTCCATCTGCCCGAAGGCAGCGCGCTCGGCCCGTCGCCCGAAGATGATCGCCATTCCGAGGAACGCCACCAGGAAGCCCAGGATGCCCAGGTAGACCGGGTGGCCGATCAGGAAGCCGATCGCAAGAAAGACACCGAAGGTGACGATTCCCACGCCCGCGACGATCAGACCGACCTTCGGGTCGGCCTTGCGCGTCATCTTGTACGTCAGGGCGATCTGCTTCAGTCGCCCGGGGTTCGCAGCAGTCTCTGCGTTTGACTTCCTCGCCATAGGGCGAGTTTACGTGGCCTGAGGGGTACGGGTAGCCGCGGCCTCAAGTACGTGTTCGGTTTCGACCCGGTCCTTGGCCCTGCGGCGGTCCTCCAGGACCGCCGTCCAGGCGTTGCGGCGGGCACCGCTCATGAGCAGGGACTCGACGCCCCGGAAGGCGTCGGTGAAGGAGGGAATGGCGATGGCGCGTACGGGCGCGGCCTGCATGATGTCGATCCCTTTCACGGAAACACGTCGGCAGAGCGGTTGCGGTGCGTGGGTCCAGCGTCACTGAACGGTGTTACCAGGGCATGACCGGCCCGTCAAATGTGATGGACACGTTGCAAACACGCGGACGCGGCCCGCCGGGCACTCTTCCCTGAAAAGAGCCTAGGGGCCGCGTCGACACGGTGTTACTGATTGGTAAGACTTTGTGCGCGAATTCACACAGTCCGTGGGGTAGCGCGCGTCACACCCGCGCCGCGCTCCCGCCGCACCTACACCTCGGCGTGGCTGCGCTTCTCCATCGCCTGCTGGTACAGGCGGCCGGCCCGGTACGAGGACCGGACCAGCGGGCCGGACATGACACCGGAGAAACCGATCTCCTCGGCCTCCTTGGCCAGCTCCACGAACTCGGCGGGCTTCACCCACCGCTCGACGGGGTGGTGCCGCGGCGAGGGCCGCAGGTACTGGGTGATGGTGATGAGCTCGCAGCCCGCCTCGTGCAGGTCCTTCAGGGCCTGCGAGACCTCTTCGCGCTCCTCGCCCATGCCGAGGATCAGGTTCGACTTGGTGACCAGGCCGTAGGCGCGGGCCCGGGTGATCACGTCGAGCGAGCGCTCGTAGCGGAAGCCGGGGCGGATCCGCTTGAAGATGCGCGGCACGGTCTCGACGTTGTGCGCGAAGACCTCGGGGCGGGAGGCGAAGACCTCCTCCAGCAGCTCCGGGACCGCGTTGAAGTCGGGGGCCAGCAGCTCGACCTTGGTGTGGCCGCTCTCGCGGCCCGCCGTCTGCTCGTGGATCTGGCGCACGGTCTCGGCGTACAGCCAGGCACCGCCGTCGGCCAGGTCGTCGCGGGCGACGCCGGTGATGGTGGCGTAGTTCAGGTCCATCGTGACCACGGACTCGCCGACACGGCGCGGCTCGTCCCGGTCCAGGGCCTCGGGCTTGCCCGTGTCGATCTGGCAGAAGTCGCAGCGCCGGGTGCACTGGTCGCCACCGATGAGGAAGGTGGCCTCGCGGTCCTCCCAGCATTCGTAGATGTTCGGACAGCCCGCCTCCTGGCACACCGTGTGCAGTCCTTCGCCCTTCACCAGGGCCTGCATCTTGGTGTACTCGGGGCCCATCTTCGCCCGGGTCTTGATCCACTCGGGCTTGCGCTCGATGGGCGTCTGGGCGTTACGGACTTCCAGGCGCAGCATCTTGCGTCCGTCGGGTGCGACTGCGGACACGACCGGCTCCCTGTGACTTCGATTCTTCGGCGCCCACCAGGGTACGCCCGTAATTTCGTACGCTCTTCACTCCGCCAACCTGGAGGCTGGCGGACGCATTCCCGCAGGCGGTCAGCCGGCGGCGGGCTCGGTCTCGCGGGGGCGCAGCTCGGCGTGCTCCAGGACGTCCTTCAGGTGCCGCTCGATCACCGGCAGCACCTCCGCGATGGTGATCTCGCGGCCCAGTTCGTACGAGAGCGAGGTCACACCGGCGTCCCGGATGCCGCAGGGCACGATCCGGTCGAACCAGGTGTTGTCGGGGTTCACGTTGATCGCGAACCCGTGCATCGTGACGCCCTTGGCGACCCGGATGCCGATGGCGGCGAGCTTGCGGTCCTCGCGGCGCTGGCCGGCGTTGGACGGGGCGTACTCGGGGCCGTTCAGCCGGGCGTCGAACTCGTCGTCGTGCAGGCGCGGGTCGAAGTCGAGGGAGAGCCCGCCGACCAGCGGGCGGTCCTCCACCGGGTCGCCCAGCACCCACACGCCGGAGCGGCCCTCGATACGGGTGGTCCGAAGCCCGAAATCGGCGGCGGTGCGGATCAGCGCGTCCTCCAGGCGGCGCACGTGGGCGACCACGTCCACCGGGCGGGGCAGCTTCATGATCGGGTAGCCGACCAGCTGGCCGGGACCGTGCCAGGTGATCTTGCCGCCGCGGTCCACGTCGACGACGGGGGTGCCGTCGAGCGGGCGCTCGCTGGGGTCGGTGCGCCGGCCGGCGGTGTAGACCGGCAGGTGCTCCAGCAGCAGGCAGGTGTCGTCGACCTCGTCCGCGAAGCGGGCGGCGTGCACCCGGCGCTGTTCCTCCCAGGCCGCCGTGTACTCGACGGCTTCCGGCCCGAAGCCCAGATGGACAAACTCAAGCTCAGCCACCGCGGCGCCTCCTCGTTGAACCTGCTGTGTGCACGTATCGCACCAGCCAAGGGTACGGCGGTCCACGCGGGCCCCTTCAGGGCCCCGGACCCGGACCCGCGCGCACCGGTGCGGCGGCCGGTACGGGTGCCTGCGGCGGGGGTCCCGGGAGCTGCCGGGACCGGAGACGGCCCTTCGGCGGGCGGTCCGGGTCCTCGTCGGCGCGCGGCAGCCGGCGGTGTCCCTCGGCGTGGTCGTTCACCCAGCCGCACACCCCGCACGCGTACCGCCCGTCGAGCCCGGCGATGTGAGTGCCGCAGCGGCGGCACTCCGCCTCGGTCAGCTCGGACGGCGGCAGCGGAGCGGCGGACTCGGGGCGCTCCGCCGCGGGGTGGGCCCCGAGGGGCCGACGGGTCATGCGCGCAGCGTACGCGGACGAAGGGCCCGAGTCCGTAAAGGGACCCACCGATTCTGCACACGATCGGATGAATGTGGGGCAGACAGGGCGGTCTGAGGGGAGTTCGCCGCTACATTCACGCCGTTCACAGGGCCGGGACCCCGGTCCGTCACGTCAGGAGACCGTGGAGCCGATGACGGAACGACCTGCCCAGCGCGTCCCCAACCGGCAGCTCGCGGCGCTGATCGAGGAGGCCGGGTTCTCCAACGCCGGGCTCGCCCGCCGCGTCGACCAGCTCGGTCTGGAGCACGGTCTCGATCTGCGGTACGACAAGACCTCCGTGACGCGGTGGCTGCGCGGGCAGCAGCCCCGCGGCACCACCCCCGCGCTCATCGCGGAGGTCTTCACCCGGCGGCTCGGCCGGCGGCTGTCCGCCCAGGACCTGGGGCTGGACGCCTGCGCGCCCGTGTACGCGGGGCTGGAGTTCGCGGCCACGCCCGAGGAGGCCGTGGACATCGCCGCCGGCCTGTGGCGCAAGGACTCCGGCTCGCACGCCGAGCTCCGGAAGATCGCCTTCACCCCGGCCGGGCTGGTGGTGCCCAGTCGGGACTGGCTCATCGGGAGGGCGGACGAGCGGGTGGGCCGCGGCGCGGACCAGGCGGCGGCCCGCGTCCCGGTCCAGGGGCGGGCCTCGGTGCCCCGGCAGCGGCAGATCGACCGCGGGCCCGGGCAGCGGGTGACCGGCGGCGACATCGCGGCCCTGAGATCGGTGAGCGAGCTGTTCCGCAGCCTGGACCACGCGTACGGCGGCGGCCACGCCCGCCAGGCGCTCGTGCGCTACCTGGAGCACGAGGCGGAGCCGATGCTCCGCGGGACCTACGGGGAGACGACCGGGCGGCGGCTGTTCTCCGCCGCCGCCGACCTGACCCGGCTCGCGGGCTGGACCTCGTACGACATCGCCGCGCACGGGCTGGCCCAGCGGTACTTCGTGCAGGCGCTGCGGCTGGCCCAGGCCGCCGCGGACCGCCCGTACGGGGCGTACGTGCTGGTCACGATGAGCCGCCAGGCGGTCTACCTCGGCCACGGCCGCGAGGCGGTGCAGCTGGCGCGGGTGGCCCAGCAGGGCGTCGGCTCGGGGCCGCCGCCGGTGGTGCAGGCGCTGCTGCACTCGGCGGAGGCGCGCGGGCACGCCGTTCTCGGCGAGGTCCGGGCGGCGACGGCGTCGCTGGTGCGGGCCGAGCGGGCGCTGGGCGCGGCGCGGCCGGGGGACGACGTGCCGCACTGGGCGCGGTTCTACGACGAGGCGCAGCTCGCGGACGAGTTCGGGCACTGCCACCGTGACCTCCAGCAGTACCGGGCCTCGGCCCAGCACGCGGAGCGGTCGCTGCAGCTGCGGGCGCCGGGGTACGCGCGGTCGCGGCTGTTCTGCCGGGTGGTGCTGGCCACGGCCCGGCTGGGCCTGGGCGAGCTGGACCAGGCGTGCGCGCTGGGGGCGGAGGCGGCGCAGCAGGCGAGCGAGATGCGGTCGGTGCGCGCGGTGGAGTACGTACGGGACTTCGAGCGGCGCCTGGAGCCGTTCCGGGACGCCTCGGCGGTGCGGACGTACCGGGACCGGGTGGCGGCGCTGTCCTGATCCGGCGGCGCCCCCGCGGGGTCCGGGCCCGGTCGGGCCGGACCCCGCGGGGGCGGTGGCTCAGGCCGCCACCGGGAGCGTGTGCGCCGGGGCGGCCGGGACCGGGATGCCGAAGTCCCGCAGGACGGCGGTGGCGGCGCGGCGGGCCGAGTGCAGGGCGCCCTGGACGGTGTTGGTGTCGCGGTGGTCCCCGCACACGTACAGCCCGGCGAGCACCCGGACCGGGCGGCGCACGTCGTACGGCGGGGGCATGGCGGGCACTGCCTCCGGGGTGTGGTGGACGGCGAGCAGCTCCCATGCGCGGGTCGGGGTCTCGTAGAGCCGGGCCAGGCGCGAGGCGACGGTGCGCGGGGGCGGCGGCGGGCCGAGCACGGTGGTGGTGACCAGGCTCCGGCCGGCGGGGGCCCGGGTCGGGTCGACGGCGCTCATCACGGCGGTGTGGGAGACGGGCCACTCGGGGGCGGCGTCGAGGAGCAGCGAGGCGTCCCGGGGCAGCGGTTCGGCGGTGGCGTGGTGCAGGACGGTGACCTCGTGGAAGGCGGGCACGCGCAGGCCGGGCAGGAGCCCGGCGGCGGCGCGGGCCCCGGTGGCCAGGACGACGGAGCGGCAGCCGAACTCGCCGTGCTCCTCGGTGGTGACCAGGTTCGTCGCCACCGACCGGACCCGGACCCCGGTGTGCACGGTGCCGGGTGGCAGGGCGGCGGCGAGCAGGCCGGGCAGGGCCGCGGCGCCGCCCTCGGGCACGGCGAGCCGGCCGCGGGCGAAGGTGCGCAGGGCCAGGTCGGCGACGCGGCTGGACGTGGTGAGCTCCGGATCGCGGAGCAGGGCGGCGAGCAGCGGCCGCAGGACGCCGTGGACCGTGCGGGGCGGCAGGCCGCGGGAGCGCAGGGCGGCGTGCGCGGTGCGTTCGGGCCGGGCGAGCAGCTTCTCCTCGGGCAGGGCGGCGAGCCGGCCGAGGGCGGCGCTGAGCCGGGCCTGGTCGAGGGAGCCGCTGGCCAGGGCGCGGGCCGGGGTGAGGGCTCCGGCCCGCAGCTGTTTGCCGTCGGTGTGGACCAGGACGCCGGGCGCGAACGGGCGCAGGGTCAGGGTCTCCAGGCCCGGGGTGCGGGCCAGTTCGGTGTACGAGGTGTTGAGCAGCTGGCCGATCCGGTCCAGCCGGAACCCGTCGGCCGACGTGGTGGCCATCCGCCCGCCGGGGTCGCCCGCGGCCTCCAGGACGGTGACCGTGACCCCCGCTGCGATCAGGTGCTGCGCGGCCGCGAGTCCTGAGACTCCGGCTCCTACGATGACGACGTCCGCATGGTGTGCGGAATGGTGTGAGCTGCTGAGCACGTGCCCCTCCCCGAGGTCGGCGCGGCTGTGTCTCCCCGTCCTTCCCCCAACCGGCTCCAGCGGAACCCAGGTTGGTTGGAGTATTACGGTCAACTCCGGTCGCACGGCGGTCGCATACGGGTCACGAACGGTCGCACGGCGGTCGTACGCCAGCCGTTAGAGGGCGGCGCGGATCGCCTGCTCGATGCCGGGGTCGCGGAAGACGAAGCCGGACTCCAGCAGCCGGGCGGGCCGCACCCGCTGGCTGCCGAGCACGTCCTCGGCGAACTCCCCGAGCACGGCGCGCAGGGCCACGGCCGGCACGGGCAGTACCGCGGGCCGGCGCAGCACCCGGCCCATGGCCTCGGTCACCTGACGGTTGGTCACCGGGTCGGGGGCGGTGAGGTTGACCGGGCCGGAGAGGGCCGGGGTGTCGATGATGTGGCGCAGGGCCGCGACCTCGTCGCGGAGGGAGAGGTACGACCAGTACTGCCGGCCGTCGCCCAGCCGGCCGCCGACGCCGGCCCGGAAGATCGGGAACAGCCGCGCCCACGCCCCGCCGTCGCGGGCGACGACCAGGCCGGTACGGGCGTACGCGGTACGGATGCCCGCCGCGGCGGCGGGTTCGGCGGCCGCCTCCCACTCCACGCACACGGAGGGCAGGAACCCCTGCCCCGCGGGGGCGTCCTCGTCGACCGCGCGCCGGCCGGTGTCCCCGTAGTAGCCGATGGCGGAGCCGCTGACCAGCACGGCGGGCGGCTCGTCGAGAGCGGCCGCGGCCCGGGCGATGGCGGCGGTGCCGAGGACCCGGCTGTCGCGGATCTCCCGCTTGTAGGCGTCGGTCCAGCGGTGCTCGCCGACCCCGGCCCCGGCCAGGTGGACCACGGCGGAGCACCCGGCCAGCCCGGCGGGGTCCACCTCGCCCCGGGCCGGGTCCCAGCGCGCCTCGTCGGCGGCGGCTGGCGCCCGCCGTACGAAGCGGACCACCTCGTGGCCGTCCGCCCGGAGTGACTGTACGAGGGCCTTGCCGATGAGGCCGGTGGAACCGGTGACCGCGATGCGCATGCCCCCATCCTGCCGGGTCGCCCCGCCGGCTCGGCCGAACCGGGCCGGGCCGCTCCCCCACCACCGGGCCGGATCCGGCCCCGCGCGGGCGAGGCCACACGGCGCCCCGGCCGACTCGCCCCGGCGGGCCGTGGCCAGCGCCGCGACTCGCCTCGGCGGGCCGCGGCCAGCGCCGCCGGATCGTGGCCGGGGGCCCGGGGGCGGAGTCCCGCAGGCCGGGCCGGAGGAGCGGCCGGGCCGGGTGGCGAAGGCCGCGTTCCCGGGGGCCGCCGCATTGCCTGGGCCGCATGGCCCGGACCGCCGCAGTACCCGGGGCCGCCGCATTACCCGAGGCCGCCGCAGCGCCCGGGCCGACGGGTTGCCGGGGCCCGGGGCGCCCGCGGTGGTCAGCCGGAGGTGCCGAGCCAGGTGCCCACCGCGTACGTGACCGCCATGGCCAGCGCCCCGCCCCCCACGTTCCGCAGGACCGCCCGCCCCGCCGGCGCTCCGCCGAGCCGGGCACTGACCACCCCGCACAGCGTGAGCGCGGCCAGCACCGCCGCCGCCGTGACCGGCACCCTCGCGGACGGCCCCGGCAGGATGATCGCCAGCAGCGGCAGCAGCGCGCCGACCGTGAAGGCGACGAGACTGGCGAGGGCCGCGTGCCAGGGGTTGGCGAGCTCGTCGGGGTTGATGCCCAGCTCCACCCGGGCATGGGCCCGCAGCGCGTCGCGTTCCGTCAGCTGTTCGGCGGCCTCCCGCGCCAGGTCGCGGCTCAGCCCGCGGGCCGCGAGCAGGTCCGTGAGCTCGTCGAGTTCCGCCTCCGGCTCCTCGGCCAGCTCGCGGCGCTCCAGGTCGAGCGCGGCCCGCTCGGAGTCCCGCTGGGAGCTGACGGACACGTACTCCCCCGCGGCCATCGACAGCGCGCCCGCCAGCAGCCCGGCGATGCCCGCCGCGAAGATCGCGGGGCGGGAGGTGGTCGCTCCGGCGACGCCGACGACCAGACCCGCGGTGGAGATGATCCCGTCGTTGGCGCCGAGCACCCCCGCGCGCAGCCAGTTCAGGCGCGTACTGATCGCCGCGCTCTGGGAGCCGCCCCCGCCCCCGTCTCCGTGTGCTTCGATGTGCGCCCGCGTCGGCGGCCTGCCCGGGGCTTCGTCTTCCGTCACGCCCCCACTGTCCCCGCTCCGGACCGTACCCGGCCACCGCACCGCCGGTCCCGGGCCCGCCGGCGGCAACCGGTCGGCGCGTGCTCCCGGGAGCCGGACGGCCCACCCGACCGCCGGTCCGGGGTGCGCGGGTCCGGTGCCGGTACCAGGGTGGAGGGGTGAGAGGCCAAAGCGAGCAGCCGGCGTGGCTGCGGGGGGAACCACCGCCGGTCTGGACCCGGATCGCCCCCGCGGCGGCCCTGGTCGTGCTCGTCCTGGCCCAGGCGCTCACCCCCGGCGACGTGGAGCTGGGGTACTTCCTGGCCGCCCTGCCCCCGGTGGCGGCCTTCGCGTACGGTCCGGCCGGAACCGCCTGCTTCGCCGCGGTGGTGCTCGTCCTGCTCGGCGCGCCGGGCCTCGGCATCGCGAACGCCCGCGGGACGGACCTGGCCACCGTGGCCGCGGTCGGGCTGCTGGGCGTCGTGATCGCCTGGGTCCGGAGGCGCCGCGACACCCAGCTGGTCACCGTGCGGACGGTGGCGGAGGCGGCGCAGCTCGCCATCCTCCCGCCGCTTCCCGAACGGGTCGGCCCGGTGCGCTGCTCCGCGCTCTACCGGGCGGCCCAGCGCGGCACCCTGGTCGGCGGCGACCTGTACGACGTACGGGCCGGGCCGTACGGGGTGCGGGCGCTGATCGCGGACGTGCAGGGCCACGGGCTGGCGGCGGTCGGCACCGTGGGGGCGCTGCTCGGCGCCTTCCGCGAGGCGGTGCTCGACGACGCGGAGCCGGTGGCGGTGGCGGCCCGGCTGGACCGGCGGCTGCTCGCGGACACCGCGCACGCGACGGACGCCTCCGCCGAGCCGCCGGAGCTGTTCGCGACGGCGGTACTGCTGGAGTTCCCGCCCGGGCAGGATCTCGTACGGATCATGTCGTGCGGGCACCCGCCGCCCCTCCTGCTGCGCGGCTCCGCGGTGGAGGAGGTGGTCGTGGAGCCGGGGCCTCCGCTGGGCCTGGGCCTGGGCGTCGCCGGGCCGGCCGAGCTGGTGACGGTCGAGCTGCGGCTGCGGGCCGGGGACCGGCTGCTGCTGTACACCGACGGCGTGACGGAGGCCCGGGACCGGGGCGGGCACTTCTACCCGCTGGCGGCGCGGGTGCCCGTGCTGGCACGGGACCCGGAGGGGCTGGTCCGGGCGGTGTGGCGGGACCTGGCGGCCTTCACGGGCGGCGGCCCGCCCGACGACGTGGCCCTGCTGCTGCTCTCCCCGGACGGGGCCGGCCCCGACTCCGGCCCGGATTCCGTCCCCGAGGCCGACGCCGACGACGGCCCCGACCCCATGTGACCGCCCCGTACTGATCATGTGACCGGACGATGACAAAGGACCCATTTGCCCGGTTTCTGTGGTGGGCTGGGCCCTGTCGTCCCCACACCCGGCGGAGAGGAACCCCCGATGCACGCACCGCACAAGCACCGCAGGCGGATAGCGGCGATCACGACGGCGGCGGCCGTGACGGCCGCCGTAGGCCTGTTCTCCGCCGCCGTCTTCGGCGCCCCGCTCGCCGGGGCCGGTTCCGGCGCCGGTACCGGCGGGCGCGTCGCGATCGAGGCACCCGCACGGCCGACGGCGGACGGCGGCGAACCGGCACCGCCCGCCGGCACCGGAACGGTCGAGGCGTTCGGGGAGCCGCTGCCGTGACCCAAGGCCCCGACGGCCCCACCCGGCACCCGGCACCGGGCCGCGCCCGGCGGGGCGAACGGCGAGGGCGGGCGCTCCCCTACGCCTCCTTGATGAAGCTGCGCACCAGTTTGCAGGTGACGTTCGAGGGGCGGTGGATGCCCGTCCGGACGGCCATCGTCCGGATCTTCCGGTTGGTGGCGCGCCGTGCGTCGTACGTACCCGAGTCGAGCAGGAATATCGCCAACCGCATCGCCTTCAGACGGCGGTTGTGGCTCTCGTACCACTCGCGGGGCAGGCCCGCCGGCAGCGGCTTCTTCTTGACGTGCTGAATGGTGGTGGCAGTGGCCATCTACAGCCTCCCAAACGGTAGTTGGCTTCCTGTCGTTCTCCTTCGATTTTACCGGGGACCACTGACAAAAGCCCCTGGCCAGACCAGTCCTGCTTAAGGTTGGCGGCATGGAGATCTGGATCAATCCCGCCTGTTCCAAGTGCCGCGCCGCGCTGACGCTGCTGGACGCGGAGGGCGCCGACTACACCGTGCGCCGCTACCTGGAGGACGTGCCCTCCGAGGACGAGATCCGCGCGGTGCTCGGCCGGCTCGGGCTGGAGCCGTGGGACATCACGCGCACCTCGGACCCGCTGGCGCGCGAGACGGGCGTACGGGACCTGCCGCGCGAGACGACCGAGGCGGCCCGGGGCCGCTGGATCGCCCACCTGGCGGCCCACCCGAAGCTGATCCAGCGCCCGATCATCACCGCCGAGGACGGCACGGCCGTGATCGCCCGCTCCGACGAGGCCGTCCGCGAGGCGCTGTCCCGCACCGCCTGAGGCCGCGCCGCTCAGAGCGGGGCCCCGCCGGTCAGCCGCCGGGCGATTTCCGCGGCGGCCGTCAGCGGCAGCCCGTGGTGGGAGACCCCCCGCAGTACGCCGACCCGCGCACCCGGCAGCGCCGCCCGTGCGGCCCGCGCCGCGCGCTCCGCGTCGTGGCAGCGCGCGGCCGCCGCGAAGAGGACGTCGACCCGGGGCCCCCGCGGCCCGCCGAGCCCGGAGAGGTCCGGGCGCGGCCCGGTGACCGGCCGGACGGTACGGAAGTCGGCGGTCCGCTCCTGGAGGCGCAGCCAGGCCGGGTCGAGGGCGGCTCCGCCGGTCTCCCAGGCGAGGAACGAGCGGATGCGCCCGGGGGTGGGCGCGGCCAGCACGGGCAGGGCGCGCAGCACGTACCCGGGGCGCAGGCCGGTGAAGATCCGGGTGGGGTCGAGCAGGACGAGCCGGCTCAGCCGGCCCGGTCGCCGGGCGGCGTGGTGGGCGGCGATCCAGGCCCCGTACGAGTGCCCGCCGAGCACCACCTGCCGGGACCGTCCGCTCCCGGCGGCCCGGCCGTCGGGCGGGGTGCCGTCCGAGGCCCCGCCGAGGATGCCGTCGAGGACCGCGTCGAGCCAGTCGACGAGGTCCCCGGCGGACCGGACCGGCCGCCCCGGCGCCGGCACGCTCAACCCGGGATCCCCCATCAGGTCCACGGCGTGCACCCGGTGGCCGAGGGCGAGCCCGGCGGCGGCGCAGGCGCCCCACACCGTGGAGGTGGCCCCGGCCCCGGGCAGCAGCACCAGCGGCGGGGCCCCGGCCGGGCCGCAGCGGTTGACGCGGGTGGGGCCGTACGGGGTGGGTACGTCGACGGCGTCCACGGGGTCGGGCCACCCGCCGAGCACCTCGTCGTAGGCGGCGCGGAAGGACGCGGCGGAGCATTCCGGGGACGACGGCTCGGGGGACGGCTTGGAGCGATCGGGAGAGCGATCGGGGGGCGGCTGCGCCGACGGATGCGGCGACGGATGAGACGACGGTTCCGGCACGACGGCCTCGCTTCATTGCCTCGGCGGGCGATAATCTCGCTGAGCGAGAGATTCTAGGCGGAGGCGACGTGGACGACAACGGGCAGGGCGAGCACGCCGGACTGATGCACCTGTTGCGGGCGGTGACCGTGGAGTTCGGGCTGCGCCAGGCGGAGTTCGCCGCCCGCAACGGCATGCACCCCACCGACGTGCGCGCCCTGATCTGCCTGCTGGACGCGGCCCGCGCGGACGAACCCGCCACGGCGGGCCTGCTGGGCGGCCGGCTGGGCCTCAACTCGGCGGGCACCACGGCTCTCATCGACCGGTTGGAGCGGCTCGGCCACGTGGCGCGCGTGCGCGACGCCCGCGACCGGCGCCGGATCCTGCTGCGCGTGGAGCCGGAGGCGGTCCGGCTGGGGCGGGAGTTCTTCGGTCCCCGGATCGACGCGGTGCTCGACGTCCTGGACGCCTTCGACCCCGCCGAACGGGACGCCGTGCGCCGCTTCCTGACGGCCGCCCTCGCCGCGTTCGCCCCGGAGCCCGGCGCATGACCGCCCCGAAGACCCCCTCCGGACCCCCGCACGCGCCCCCCGGCGCCTCCCCCGACCGCGCGGCCGCTGCCGGGGACCACCCCGCGGACCGCGCGGGCGCCGACCGCCCCGTCCCGGGTGCCGACCTGCACCTGGAGCTCCCCGCCGGGGGCGCCCGGCGGACCGCGCTCGCCCGGGCGCTGCGCGACGCCGTGCGCAGCGGACGGCTGGCCGGCGGGACCCTGCTGCCGCCCTACCGGGCGCTCGCCGCCGACCTGGGTCTCGCCCGCAACGCCGTCGCCGACGCCTACGCGGAGCTGGTCGCCGAGGGATGGTTCACCGCCCGCCAGGGCTCCGGCACGCGGGTCGCCGAGGGGGCCGCGGCGGCCGCCGCACCGGCCGGCCCGGACGGGCCGGCGCCCGAGCCGCCGCTCCACGACCTGCTGCAGGGCAAACCCGATCCCGCGTCGTTCCCCAGGGGTCCGTGGGCGGCCAGCGCCCGCCGGGCGCTGGCCGGGGCGCCGACCGAGGCCTTCGGCCCGGGCGACCCGCGGGGGCGCCCGGAACTGCGGCGCGCGCTGGCCGCGTACCTGTCCCGGGCACGGGGCGTGCGGGCCGGCCCCGAGAACGTCGTGGTCTGCTCCGGCTTCGCGAACGGGCTGCGACTGCTCGCCGCCGTACGGCCGCGGGAGTGGGCCGTGGAGGCGTACGGACTGCCCTTCCACCACGGCATCCTCGACGCGGCCGGGGTCCGCCCGTACCCCGTCCCGGTCGACGACGACGGCGTCCGGACCGGTGAGCTGCCCGGCCGGGCCCGTACGGCGCTGCTCACCCCGGCGCACCAGTTCCCGACCGGCGGCCGGCTGCTGCCCGCACGGCGCGCGGCGGCGGTGGAGTGGGCCCGGAGCACCGGCGGAGTGATCGTGGAGGACGACTACGACGGGGAGTTCCGCTACGACCGCAAGCCGGTCGGGGCCGTCCAGGGGCTGGCTCCCGGGCACGTGGTGTACGCGGGCTCGCTCAGCAAGAGCCTCTCCCCCGCGCTCCGCCTCGGCTGGCTGGTCCTGCCGGACCACCTGGTCGAGCGGGTCCTGGCGGCGAAGGGCCTGCGGGAGTCCTGGGCGAGCGCGCTGGACCAGCTGGCGCTGGCCGACTTCATCGAGTGCGGTGCGTACGACCGCCACGTCCGCCGGATGCGCGGGCGCTACCGGGACCGGCGCGACCAGCTCGTGTCCGTCCTGGCCGAACGGGTACCGCAGGCCCGGGTCACGGGCATCTCGGCGGGGCTGCACGCGGTGGTGGAGCTCCCGCCGGGCGGCGAGTCCCCGGCCCTGGCGGCGGCCCGCGCGGCGGGCCTGGCGCTGGACGGCCTCTCCTCCTACCGGCACCCGGCGGATCCGGCCCCGGCCCGCGAGGGCCTGGTCGTCGGCTACGCGGCGGCGCCGGACGCGGCGTTCGCGCGGGCGCTGACGGCGCTGGCGGACACGCTGGCCGACGTACGGGCCGGAACGCGGGGCGGCCCGCACTGACAGCGCCCTCACACGGAATCCCTCTAGGGTGATCGCATCATCAAATCCCCCCGTACCGCATCAAAGGACCCGGAGTGAACGAGCATCAGCACCCGCAGCCCCTACCCGGCGGGGCGCCGCTGCCGCCACCGCGGCGGGGCGCCGACTGGATGTTCGGCGGCGTCTACGGAACGGTCCTGGCCAGCGGTCTGCTCGCGGCTCTGGACCAGAAGGGCGGGGAGTACACGCCGTTCTACGACGCCAGCTGGGTCCTCGTGACCGCTGTCACGGCCGGCGCCGCGCACGGCTACGCGCACCACATGGCCACCCACCGGGTCGGCGGCCCCGGCCACCGGTGGCGGCTGCTCGCGGTGGCGCTGTGGAACGAGTGGCCGATGGTCGTGGCCACCCTCCCCACGGTCCTGCTGCTGGTCTGCGCGGGCCTCGCCGACTGGGAGTCGTACGGGGTGACCGCCGTCGGGCTCGGCCTGAACGCGGCGCTGCTGTTCGGCTGGGGCGCGTTCGTGGCGGTCCGGGTCGGATACCGGCTCCGCTCCGCGCTGCTCATCGGAACGGCGGACGCCACGATCGGCCTGGCGATCATCGTGGCGAACGCCCTGATCAAGTAGCCCGGGCCTCACGCGGCCCGGGCCGGGCGCCCGCGACGGGCGCCCCGCCGGGCGGCCGTCACTCCGCCGGGAGCTGCGCCTCCGCCTCGGCCAGGATCTCCGTCAGCCGGGCCCCGAACTCCGCTCCGCGCGCGTCCGGCACACCCGTGCGGGCGGCGGTGAGCAGCGCGTCGAGGGCCCGCCCGTACGCGGCCGGTACGTCGCTCCAGCCGGGCAGCTCGTACACGCCCTCGGTGCCGCGCAGTTGCAGCCCCACCCCGGCGGCGGCCTGCGGGGCCCCCAGGCAGAGCACGGCGGTGCTGGCCGCGCCGGAGTCGTGCCGCAGCGCCAGTTGGACCACGTCGGAGGGGCCGCGGGTGGCGCTGACGGCGGTGACGTCGCCCAGGATCGGGATCAGGACGGACAGGGCGTGCGGACCGACGTCCCACAGCCCGCCCTTGGACTTGCGCCAGGGCGAGTCGGCGTACGCGCTGGGCGAGCCGTCGGGCGGGAAGACGGCGCCGAGCCAGTGGGCGGCGGCGGTGAACCAGCCCGGCCGGGCCGCCTGTTCCCGCACCCAGCCGGCGGTGGGCTCGGCGAAGCGGAGGGTGAGGAAGACGACGGAGGCGACCTGGTGGAGGCGCACCGCGTCGGCGACGGCCCGGGCGTCCCCGGGAGTCGTCGCGACGGGCTTGTCGAGCAGCAGGTGGCAGCCGGCGGCTGCCGCCCGCACGGCGAGCGGGGCCTGTACGTCCGGCGGCAGGGCGAAGGCGACGACGTCACAGTCGGCGAAGAGCGCGTCGGGGTCTTCGTACACCTTCACGCCGTGCGCGTGCGCCAGCTCGGCGGCGGCGTCCGGGCGACGGCCCCACACTCCGGCGAACTCGGAGCCGGGGTGCGCGGCGAGCGCGGGGGCATGGGTGCGGTGCGCCCAGGGACCGGTGCCCAGCAGTCCGACCCGGGGCCGGCGGCCTGCGGGGGCCTGGTCGGCGGCACGTTCGGCGGGACCCTCTGCGGGGTCTCCGGCAGGGTTCACATCAGACAAAATGCTCACCCGACCAGTCTGCCCCACGCGTGCGCGCGCGCTGCCACCAACCCGCACAACCCACCCGACCTGCGGGGTAAACCTCGGTAACACGGGGTTCACACACGGGCAACGGAAGGGAAATCGCGGGCGGGCACGCTGCGGTCATCACCGCAGCGATGAAGCAGCGACCAGCAGCACCCGCAGAGTCTGAGGATGGGGCCCGTGAGCTACAAGGCTGAGTACATCTGGATCGACGGCACCGAGCCGACGGCGAAGCTTCGCTCCAAGACGAAGATCCTCGGCGACGGCGACGCGCTGCCGATCTGGGGCTTCGACGGATCGAGCACGAACCAGGCCGAGGGCCACGCCTCCGACCGCGTGCTCAACCCGGTGTTCTCCTGCCCGGACCCGATCCGCGGCGGCGACAACGTCCTCGTCCTGTGCGAGGTCCTCAACATCGACATGACCCCGCACGAGTCGAACACCCGGGCCCTGCTGCGCCCCGTCGCGGAGAGGTTCGCCGGCCAGGAGCCGATCTTCGGCATCGAGCAGGAGTACACCTTCTTCGACGGCGCCCGCCCGCTCGGCTTCCCCGTCAACGGCTTCCCGGCCGCGCAGGGCGGCTACTACTGCGGCGTCGGCTCGGACGAGATCTTCGGCCGCGACATCGTCGAGAAGCACCTCGACCACTGCCTCGCGGCGGGCCTGGCCATCTCGGGCATCAACGCCGAGGTCATGCCCGGCCAGTGGGAGTTCCAGGTCGGCCCGGTCGGCCCGCTGGAGGTCTCCGACCAGCTGTGGATCGCGCGCTGGCTGCTCTACCGCACCGCAGAGGACTTCAACGTCTCCGCGACGCTGAACCCCAAGCCGGTGAAGGGCGACTGGAACGGCGCCGGCGCGCACACCAACTTCTCCACGAAGGCGATGCGCGAGGACTACCGCGCGATCATCACCGCGTGCGAGTCGCTGGGCGAGGGCAGCAAGCCGCTGGACCACGTGAAGCACTACGGCGCGGGCATCGACGAGCGGCTGACGGGTCTGCACGAGACCGCCCCGTGGAACGAGTTCAGCTACGGCGTCTCCGACCGCGGCGCCTCGGTCCGCATCCCGTGGCAGGTCGAGAAGGACGGCAAGGGCTACATCGAGGACCGCCGCCCGAACGCGAACGTGGACCCGTACGTGGTGACCCGCCTGATCACGGACACCTGCTGCACCGGCCTGGAGAAGGACGGTCTGGTCTGATCCCGCAGGCCCGCCCGCCCACGGGTGGGGCCGGCCCGAACGCCCGCCGCGTCCGTGAGGAGCGGCGGGCGTTCGACGTTGCCCGTGAGCGCCACCACGGCCTGCCCACACAGCTGCCCACACAGCTGCCCACACAGCTGCCCACGATGCGATACGCGGGGCTGCCGCGGGCACGCGGAAGCCAGGGCGTATGTCTGGTATGTGACGGTGTGACGCCGGAATGAAGGCTGAATATGAGATTCCGCTCCACGAGGTGAGACGGGGTCTGCCCCGGCGGGCCGACATCTGCTTGAATGGCCGCATGGCCAGCCACTCGTACACCTCGTCAGGTCGCAGCGACCTCGAGCCGTTCTGGCCGTCTCGTCAGCATGACGATTTCGACCGGGTGTGTTGCCGCGCGAAGAACGCGCCGGCCCTCTAAAGCCTCCCGGATCTCCCACCAGAACTCTCCCGAGGCCTTCGGTCTGTGCGGTACCGACATCGATGACGTACGTGCGTCTCCTGCCGACTACTCCGCGTGAAAGAGCTGACCACTCATGGCGAACACCCGAACCCTCACTTCCGCCGCCCCCCTGACCTTCCCTCCCAGTCCGCGCCACCGGCTGCGCGCCGTGGACCGGGACGAGGTCGCGCGGGTCGTGGACCTGCTCCCCCCGGGCGCCACCTGGCTGCCCGCTCCCCAGCACACGCTGCCCACCCTGCCGGGGCAGCCCCCGATGGTCGGCTACCTGGTCCTCGTACCCGCCGACCAGCAGCCGCAGATCGCCTTCGCCCCGCACGCCGTCGCCGTCGCCGCCCCGCAGGCGCCCGAGGGCGCGGCCGGCACGAGCGGTGACGCGCTCGTACGGATCGACGCGGCGCAGCGCACCGCCGAGGTCGACGGCGAGGTGCTCGACCTGACGTACCTGGAGTTCGAGCTCCTGGCCCACCTGGTGAAGCACCCCCACCGGGTGCACAGCCGCGACCAGTTGGTGACCACGGTCTGGGGCTACGGCCACGTCGGCGACGGCCGGACCGTGGACGTGCACATCGCCCGGCTGCGCCGCAAGCTCGGCGCGACCCACCGCGCTGCGATCCAGACCGTGCGCCGGGTGGGCTACAAGTACGCGCCGTGACCGGCGGGTGCGCGCCCTGACCGGCCCGGCGCACGCACAGCAGGGCCCGTACCCACGAGGGGTGCGGGCCCTGCGGCCGTCCGGGGCAGAGGAGTTGCCGTAGAAGCGTCATGCCCGCATCAGGGGCGAGCGAGGGTGCCGGCCGCCCGGCAGGCCGGGCGGTCCCGTCGCACCTGGTAAGGCCGCCTCAACGGACCCGTCCGGCCGCCCGGCCGCCGCGGCCGCCCGAAAGCAGGCCGGGGCACCAGTGACTGCACACGATCCCGCTCGGCAACGGACAGTTCACGGCGACGCCTTACGGCACCGGGAGTGGTCACGCGGGTCCCGATGCCACGGGCTCGGTATCTGGTATGGACCTGACAAGTGCGGCTCGGCTACCGTAGCGCTCGACATTCTGTGAGAGCGCTCTCAAGCGTGCAACTCCCCCCACAACAGGAGGTCTTGTGAAACGCACCACCCCCCTGCGCGCCGCCGTCGCCGCCCTGCTCCTGACCATCGGCCTGGGCGCCGCCCACGCCGGCGTGGCCGGCGCCGTCCCGCTTCCGGAGCCCGCAGCGGCGCCGTCCGCCTCCGCCGGACTGCTCAACGCGATGGGCCGGGACTTCGGGCTCAGCGCCCCCCAGGCCGAGGAGCGACTGACCGCAGAAAAGGCCGCCGCGGCCGTGGAGAAGACCGCACGGCAGACCGCGGGTGCTGCGTACGGCGGCTCGTGGTTCGAGCCGTCCACCGGCCGACTCGTCGTCGCGGTGACCGGCCGTGCGGAGGAATCCGAGGTGCGGGCTCTCGGCGCCGACACCCGGCTCGTCCGCCACAGCGCCGCCGCGCTGGACCGCGCCAAAGCACGCCTGGACACGCTTCGCGCCCCCGCCGGTGTGGCCGGCTGGCACGTCGACCCGCGGACCAACAGCGTCGTCCTCACGGTCGTACGCACCGAGCGGGAAGCCCCCGCCGTACGGGCCTTCATCGACCGGGCCCGGGCCGGCGGCCCGGTCACCGTCGCCGAGACGGCGCAGGCGCCCCGCACGTACGCCGCGGGCACCGTCGGCGGCGACCCGTACTACACCGGCAACGTCCGCTGTTCGATCGGCTTCTCCGTGTACGGCGGCTTCGTGACGGCGGGGCACTGTGGGCAGGCGGGGGCCGCCGTGCGCGGCTGGGACGGGTCCGCGATGGGCACCTTCCAGGGCTCCTCGTTCCCCGGCAACGACTATGCGTACGTCGGCATCCACAGCGGCTGGTGGACCGTGCCGGTGGTGCTCGGCTGGGGCACCGTCCCGGACCAGCTGGTACGCGGCTCCGCCGAGGCACCCGTGGGCGCCTCGATCTGCCGGTCGGGGTCCACGACGCGCTGGCACTGCGGCACCGTCCTCGCCAAGAACGAGACCGTCAACTACAGCCAGGGCGCCGTCTACCAGATGACGAAGACCAGCGTCTGCGCCCAGGGCGGCGACTCCGGCGGCTCGTTCCTCAGCGGCGACCAGGCCCAGGGCGTCACCTCCGGCGGCTGGGGCAACTGCTCGTCCGGCGGCCAGACGTGGTTCCAGCCGATCAACGAGATCCTCGGCCGCTACGGCCTGACGCTGCACACCGCCTGAGGTCGGCACGGCGAACGGGTCCTTCCGGGCTTGAGCACCCGGAAGGACCCGTCGCACGGCTTCACACCCGGGCCGGAGTCGCGTTCGTCAGGACCGTCAGGGCGCCTCGACCGGCCGGCCACCGGCGGCGCCAAGCCCTGCGGCCGTAGCCGAACGGGCCGTTGCACCCGTCCTTGACGTCGGTAGTCCCGGCGCGGACGCAGCGTACGGGTCGACGGGCTGCGCGGCGCCGGACACCTGCCCATGGACGGGGAACGGCCCGGGGGAGGTGGGTTCGTGGCCGCGAGCCCACAGTCCGGACGCCCGAGCGGAGTACTCGCGGCGGCCGTCCGGCCGACCATCACGGGAGGCTCCGATCCGCCCTCTCTGCATCAAGCCAGCCTTAAGCGAGTGTTAAGCCGAAGGCCACGAGAGAAAACCGCAGCTCAGAGGCGCGCAGGTGTGATGCCTGACGTTGCCATGACAGTTGCCCCTCCGTAATACTCACTGCCGCCGGGCGACATCGCGTCACGCTTGAGAGCGCTCTCGAACTGCAGGCTTCACATCAAGTGCCCGGACGTGGCGGGCGGCTCCCCCACGGACGGCGCCGTCGTCCAGCGCTACCCGTCCCCTTCTGGTTGGCGGCACCCGCGCAACCGTCCTCGTGTCCGACCGCCCCCACCCGACCTCACGAATCGGCCGACCGGACAGGCCCGCCGCCTTCCCTCCTCCCCAGAACGGATCCCCACCGTGACCGCTCGCCACCAGCGAACGATGCCCCGCAGAAAACTCCTCGCCGCGACAGCGGGCCTGGCCCTGGCGGTACCCGCCGCGGCCGCCTGGTTCGAGGTGGGCGCCAACGCGTCCACCACCCCCACGCTCCCCCTCGACCTGGTCAACACCACCGGCAGCAGCACGGTGTACGCCTACGTGCTCGGCCGCGACCCCGCGGCCGGCGGCAACTGGACCTTCATCCAGGCCGACGGCTCCAGCCTGTACCACCCGCCGGCCCCGGCCAACGATCAGACCCCGCTCGGGGCCGACTGCGCCATACCGCTCAACGCGTCCGGCTCCGGAGCACGGAGGGTGACGCTGCCGCGCCTGGACAGCGGCCGCATCTACTTCTCCGTCGGCACGAAACTCACCTTCCTGATGAACCGCGGCGGGGGCCTGGCCCTGCCGTCGGTGAGCAACCCCGCCGACGCCAACGCGAACGTCCCGCACGACTTCTGCGAATTCACCTTCAACAACGATCAGTTGTACGCCAACATCACGTTCGTCGACATGGTCTCGCTGCCGATCGCCTTCCAGCTGGAGACCGGGCAGGGCACCCAGACGGTGCGCGGGCTGCCCGCTGACGGACTGTCCCGGGTCGCGGCCGCGCTACGGGCCCAATCCGCCGCCGACGGGAGCGACTGGAGCAGGCTGATCGTCACCGCGGGCGGCCGCGACCTGCGCGTACTGAGTCCCAACCTGGCGATCCGCGGCAACAGCGCCTTGTTCCGGGGATACTTCGACGGCTACGTCGACGAGGTGTGGAACAAGTACCGCTCCACCGACCTGCGCATCGACACCCAGTTCACCTGGGGAACCGTCACCGGCCGGGTGAACGGCGACGTCCTCACCTTCCCCGGAGTCGGCAGCTTCGCCAAGCCGTCGACCCTCTCCATCTTCTCCTGCAGCGACGCGCCCTTCACCACGGGCAACGACCTGATGGGCAATCTCAGCGCACGGCTCGCAGCCGCCTTCCACCGCACCACCCTGCTGGACAACGCCCACCAGCCGACCGCCGAGAACCCCGCCGCCTTCTACACCCGGCCGCGCACCAACCACTACGCCCGCATCCTTCACCAGACCACCCCCGACCACCTCGGGTACGCCTTCCCGTACGACGACGTGCACCCGGCCGGAGTCGACTTCGAGGGCAAGGTGCAGTCCGGCAGCCCCAACCGCTGGACCATCACGGTCGGCGGTGTGGCCGGCGGCGGTGGCACACCGACCCCGACGCCGACCGCCACCGCCCCGGGCGGCGGGGTCAGCGCCTTCACCACCATCCAGGCCGAGGCGTTCAACGCCCAGTCGGGAGCACAGGTCGAGGCCTGCTCCGACAACGGCGGCGGTTCCGATGTCGGCCGTCTGTCCAACGGCGACTGGCTCAAGTTCTCGGCCGTCGCCTTCGGCTCCACCGGCGCCACCCGCTTCAACGCCCGCGTCGCTTCCGGCGCCGCCGGCGGAGTCAGCGGCCTGGTCCAGGTCCGCCTCGACAGCCCCACGGCCACCCCGGTCGGCCGCTTCGCCATCGCCAACACCGGAGGCTGGCAGGCGTGGCGCACCGTCCCCGCCGACATCGCCCGCACCACCGGCACCCACGACGTCTACCTGACCTTCGACAGCGGCCAGCCCGCCGACTTCGTCAACGTCAACTGGTTCTCCTTCGCCTGAAGGGTGTCGTCACAGTGATCTGGACGTGTGGATCACGGTGTCGGGATGCGTCGCCGTGAACTGTCCGGTGCCGAGCGGGAACGTGTGCGGCCCCTGGTGCCGCGGCCTGCCTTCGGGCGGCCGCGGCTGGACGACCGGACGGTCCTTGACGGGATCGTGTGGTCCTGATGAGGCCGTGCCACTGTGACGACACCTTCTAGGGCGCCGAGGTCCGGCGGCCGGCCGCGAAGCCGAGGACGGCGTCGAGCACGAGGAAGGCCACCAGGCTGATCCCGAGCATCGGGACGAACCAGCCGACCACGGCGGTCACCGCGGCCAGCGGCAGCAGCACGGTCACCGGCAGCTTCCGCCAGGCTCCGCGCGGCTGGGCGTGGCCCACGGAGAGCGCCCGGTGCTTCGTCGGCCGGCGCAGCCACCACATCCGGTAGCCCCAGAAGACGAGGAACATCACCGCGACGGCGAGCGCGGCCAGGGCGAGCTGGTTGGCGAGGCCGAAGGTCATGCCCATGTGCAGGTCGATGCCGAAGCGGGTCAGCTGGGCGAGCAGGGGGTAGTCCGCGAAGCGGAGTTCGTCCATGACCCGGGCGTCGGCGGGGTCGACGGAGACGGCGTCCAAGTGCACCGGCACCAGCTTGTCCTTCTCCTTGACCACGTACCCCTTGCCCTGGGACGGGAGCGTCACCTGGAGGGACTCCGTGACCCCGGCGGCCCGGGCGGCCTCGACGGCGCGGTCGATGCCGAGGTCGGCGGTGGGAGCGGCCGGGGCCATCGGGGTGCCGTCGGGCATGACGTGGCCCGCGTGCTCGTCGGCGCCGCCGTCCGGCCCGCCGTTCACCGCGGCGGAGACGGCGGGGGTGGCGCCGCCGAGACGGTCCTGGAGCTGCCCGATGTTCTCGCCCGCGTACCGCGACCAGGTCAGACCGGTGGCGGAGAGCACCACGAGGCCCGCGACGGCCCAGAGCCCGACGGTGCCGTGCCAGGACAGGGTGCGGCGCCGGCCGGTGGCCGTGCGGTCGGGGACGACCAGTTCCGACGCCCGCTCGCGGCGGCGGCCGATCCACAGGGCGAGGCCGCCGAGGGCCACCACCCACAGCCAGCTCGCGGCGAGCTCGCTGTAGTTCCTGCCGAACTCGCCGAGGTGGAGGCTGGAGTGGAACTCGCTCAGCCAGGCCCGCAGCGGGAGTGCGTCGCCCACCGTGGCGAGCTGCCCGCGCACCTCGGCCGTGTACGGGTCGACGAAGACGGTGAGGGTCTCGCCCTCGGGGAGGCCCGGGCTCTCCATGATCACGCGGGTGGTGGCCTCGGCGTCCGGCGCGGGCCACACGGACACGATCTCGCCCCGGGGTTCGGCGCCCCGGGCCGCGGCGACCTGGGCGCTGAGGGCCAGCGGGCGGTCGCCGACGCGGTCGACGGTCAGCTCGTCGGCGTAGACGATCGCCTCGGCCTGCCAGGAGGCGGCGTAGAGCAGCCCGGTGGCGGCGGCGACGAACAGCAGTGGGGCGATGAGCAGGCCCGCGTAGAAGTGCATGCGCAGGAGCAGCGGGCGCAGGGCGGCCCAGCCGCCGGGGCTCCTGCGCGCACCACCGGCGGCGGTGCCGCCGGCCTCGGAGCCGGTGGCGGCCGTGGTGCTGCCGGCGGTGGTTCTGTCGGCGGGGGTGTCGGCGTCCGGGGTGCGGACGTCCTGAACGTCTTCAAGGGACATGGGGGTCCTCGGTGTCGGCGGAGACATGGGGAAACCGGCCCCGGGTCCCGCTCACCGCCGGCGCGGGGCCGGGAGGGCGCGCCGGTCAGGCGCGGGCGGGACGGCCGGGGGCCGTGGCGCGGAACGCTCGGCTCCCCGGCGGCCCGCGCCGGAACACGGCGTGGGCGTGCACCGCCCCGCGCAGGCGGCGCGGTCGTACGTACGCGGGGCGCCGGGCGGGCGGAGCCGGTACGGGTACCACCCGCGCCCGCACCAGGGCGACCGCGCGGGCCAGCGGGCGGGCGGTGTGCAGCGCGGCGGAGGCGAGGACCCGGGCCAGCCGGAACACGGCGGCCTCGCCCCGGGCCAGCCAGAGGGCGCAGAACAGCCCGGCGAGCACGTGCGCGGCCAGCATCCCGAACCCGCCGTGCCCGGCCGTCGTGACCATCCCGGCCATGCCGTCCACCGCGCCGGCGCCGGCCGCGGAGCCGAGGTCGGCCGCGGAGCCGAGGTCGGCCATGCCGGCGATGCCGTCCGTCCCGGCCGCGCCGTCCATCGCGCCGTCGCCGGCCGCGCGCGGCGTCCCCGGGGCTCCGGCCGCGCCCGGGTCGGCGGCCGTCGGGTCGGCGGCCGCCGCGTGGTGGTGCTGGCCGTGGCCCGGCGTGGCCGCGGGCGGCGCCTGCGCGGCCCGGCTGCCGCTGAAGACGAGGTGCAGGACCCCCTGGACGGCGAGCAGCGCGGCGGTGATCCCCACCGGGCCCCGCCGCCGCCCGGCTCCGATCCGGGCGAGTCCGGCGGTCACCCCGAAAGCCACCAGGAGCCCCGTGATCGGCACGTCCGTGCCGGACATGTGCGCGTGACCCACCGCGCCCAGCGCCACGCACACCGCCGCGAACAGCGCGGCTCGGGTGGCGCGCAGCGGCGCGGGGTTCTCTGACATGGCCGGGCCATGTTCCCACGGGGCCCGGTGATGCCCTCGCGGGGGAGGTATCCGATCATGGAAGGGTGAATCCATTGCCATGGCCCTCGCCCCTGAGCACGGTGTACGCGGCCGGGGTCCAGTTCGGGGCGTACGCCCTGGAGCGGATGGGGGCGGCCGAGCGGGAGCAGCTGCTGCGCGGCTGCTCGACGAACGTCGACAACCTTGCCGCCGGCCGCTGGGAAACGCTGCTGACCAGCGCCTTCGTGGTCGAGGAGCCGATGCCGCTGCCGTACGCGCTGCTGCTCGTCGCCGTGCTCGGGTACGCCGAGTACGCGTACGGGGCCTGGTGGACCGCCGGGGTGTTCCTGCTCGGGCACGCCTCGGCGACCCTCCTCGTGTACGGCGTGCTGCGCAGGACGGCCGGACCCCGGACCCGGCAGGCCCTGGACGTGGGGACCAGCTACGGGTTCAACGCGGTCCTCGGGGCGCTGACCTCGGCCCTGCCGCGCGGGCCGGTGCGCACGGCGGCCCGGGCCGGGCTGCTGGTGCTCGGCGCGGCCCCGGTGCTGGGGCGTCGGCGGACCTTCACCGACGCCGGGCACCTGGCGGCGCTCGGGATGGGCATCGGGATCGCCCTGGCCGTCGATTGTCTGTCCGCGCCGAGTCGTCGGAAGATGGCCCGCATCACCGTTTGACACGAGTAACCACGACCGTCCGGTCCCGTTGCCCACACCCTTCGCCGACCGCTGGAGCCGACACGATGACCGCCACCCCGTCCACCACCGTCGCCAACCTCCGCGACCTCGGCGGCACCCCGCTGTCCGGCGGCCGCACCGTCCGGCCCGGTCTGCTCCTGCGCTCGGGCCAGCTCGACCGGCTCGACGTCGCGGCCGACCCGGTGGTCGCCGCGCTGGGCCTGCGCACGGTCGTCGACCTCCGCACCGACGCCGAGCGCGCCGACCATCCCGACCGCCTCCCGGCCGGCGCCCGGCTGCTGGTCGGCGACGTGCTCGCGGACAAGGTGACCTCCGGCAGGATGCCCGCCGCCGCGCAGCTCAAGGACCTGCTGTCCGACCCGGTGGTCGCCGAGGAGCACTTGGGCGGCGGCAAGGCGCGGGTGTTGTTCGGGGACGTCTACCGGTCCTTCGTGCACTCCGGGTCCGCGCGGGCCGCGTACCGGATGCTGCTCACCGAGGCGGCCGATCCGGCGTCCGGCCCCCTCCTCTTCCACTGCACGGCCGGCAAGGACCGCACCGGCTGGGGCGCGACGGTGATCCTGTCGCTGCTCGGCGCGGACGACGACACCCTGATGGCCGAGTACCTCTCGGTGAACCCGGCGGTGAGGCGCGCCTTCGCCCCGATGATCGAGGGCTTCACTGCGGCGGGCGGCGACCCGGACATCGCGCTCGCGCTGATCGGGGTCTTCCCCTCGTACCTGGAGGCCGCGCTCGACGAGGTCGCGACGCGCTACGGCTCCGTGGAGAAGTACGTGCGCGAGGGCCTCGGCGTCCCCGACGAGACGGTCGGGGCGCTGCGCGCCCGCCTGGTGGCCTGAGGCCCGAACGGGTGCGCTGGGGACGGGTGACCATCCGACGATTCGCTCGTTCTGCTGAACGTGACTGCGCCGGATACCGCCACCCGCCCCCTGCCTCCCGACGTCGAACAGGCCGAGGCCGCCATCGTCGAGCACTACCCGCGGCTGGTGCGGCTCGCCTACCTGGTGCTGCCGCCCGCCCTGGGCCGCAACCGGCGGGTGCTCACCGCCCATGCGCTCACCCAGCGTGCGCTGCCCCGCGGGCGGCGGGAGACGACGGCCGCCGTCCGCGGCGGGGTCCCGGGCCAGCGCGGCGGGGACACGGGGGACTCCGGTTACGCCTACGTCCGGCTGCGCGTGCTGCGCGCCGCCCTGGAGGCCGGGGTCCCGCTGACGTTCCGCGCGCTGCCCCGGCGCGCGCAGCTCCCGCCGGCCCTCCCCCAGGTGTGGGGGCTGCGGCTGTTCCCCCGTTCGGGCGGGGCTGAGGAGCTCGCCCTCGACCAGTGGCTGGCCACCCTCGGCGGGCCCGGCCGGGCCGCGTGCGTGCTGCGCGCCCTGGAGCGGCTGTCGGAGCCCGAGGTGCTCCGGGTGCTGGACGACGCCGGGGTGGCCGACCCGGCCGCCGCCGTCGCGGAGTCCGGTGAACCGGCGAACGACGCGCTGTTCGCCTCCCCCGAGTTCGACCCGTGCGTCCTGCTGGCCCGGCCGACCGACCTGTTGCGCCGCCGCCGGCTCACGCGGGCCGCGCTCGCCGCCGGGGCCGCCCTCGCCGTCTGCGGGGCGCTCCTCGCACTGCCGGGCGGAGGCTGGGGGTCGGACGGGCCCGCCGCGCCGCCGTACGCGCTCAACCCGGCGGCCGAGCAGGCCCTTGACCCCGGGAAGCTGGTCCGGGCCGCCCCGACGCTGTGGCGCACGTCCTCCCGTACGGGCTTCTCCACCTGGCCCGCGCGCGGTGACCGGGCCGGCGACGCGGCGCTGCTGCGCCGTGCGCTGGCCGTGTGGGCCCGGCCCGGCTCCCCGGTGGTCGTCTCGGCCACCCCGGGCACCCCCACCGGACCGGCGATGGGACCGGCCCAGCTGCTGTACGCGGGCACCGTCGACCAGGCCGTGGTGGTCCTCCTCCACGACGGCCTGCGCGTGGTGCGGTACGCCGAACCGCGGTCCGGGAGCACCGGCGCCGCCCTCGACTTCGCCCGGACCGACGGAGCCTCGGCGGACACCGCGGCGGCTCTGGTCCTCAGCCGGGTCGACGGCAACGTGCGCTACCTCACCGCCCCCTGGGTCACCGGGGCGGCCCTGCGGGACCTGCTGAAGGCGGACGCGGCCCCGGCGCCCCTGAAACTGACCCCGGACGGGGTGACCCCGCCGGTCGCCGGCCCCGCTCCCGCGGGCAGGTGCACGAGCTGGAACGCGCTGGCGCTGACCGGGGCCGGCGCCACCCGGCTGATCACCGACCTCGGCGAACTGACCGCGGCCCGGCTGACGTCGGGCGCGCCGGGCGCCGAGCGGGACGTGACGGAGGCGGCGGAGCTCGGGGACTGGCAGCGGATCGCCTGCCTGCTGCCGTCGGTGCGCTCGCACGGCGTCCGCACGGTCAACGCCTGGACGTACGCCAAGCAGCCGCTTCCCGAGGGCGGCGGGACGGCGGCCTGGCTCTGCACCCGGGCCGAGACCTGGCAGGGCGCGGCGGACCGGGTCCAGGCGCAGTTCCTCGCCCCCGGCGCCCCGCTGGCAGCGCAGGCGGCCCGGGCGGAGGGGACCCCGGCGTGCGGACCCCGGGAGCCCCGGGTGCTGGCGGGCGTGCTGTGGCAGTCGCGGGCGGGGCAGTGGTACGTACTGGCGGCGGGCAGCGCGCAGTTCGCCTCCCTGACGGTGTCGGGCGGCGGGGTCAGCGGTTCGGCGAACGGCAGCCGGCTGGCGGTCAAGGCGCCGGCCGGGGCGCAGGTGGACCTGTCGGGCAGCCTCACGGACGGCTCGAAGGCGGGGTCGCTGCGCTGAGCCGCGGCCGGCCCGACGGCGGCCCGGGCCGGCCGGCGCCGCCGTCCTGGTGGGGCGGCGTCAGGAAGTGCGTGCAGAGGGGTTCTCCTGGCCCCTACCCATCAGTACATTGACGCCATGTCTAATACGCCGCCCGCGCCCGCTCCCGTGGCGTCGGAACACATAGACCTGAAGCCACGGAAGGTGTCCTTCGGCTGGGAGGACACCCCGCTCCACTGGCTTCCCCGGGACCCCTTCGCCGGTCACATGATCAACGTGCTGCACCTGCTACTCCCCGCGGGCGAGCGCTGGTTCGTCCACGTCTACAAGCAGGTGCTCCCGTACATCGAGGACGAGCAGCTGCGCGAGGACGTCGTCGGCTTCATCGGCCAGGAGGCCATGCACGCCGCCGCCCACGACGACGTGCTGCCCCACCTCAAGCGCCTCGGCCTGGACCCGACCCCGTACACGGCGCAGGTGGACTGGCTGTTCGAGAAGCTGCTCGGGGACCGGACCCTGCCGCCGGGCCGGGCACGGCGCTGGTGGCTGATGGAACGGGTCGCGATGATCGCGGCGATCGAGCACTACACGGCGTTCCTGGGCGACTGGGTGCTGAACGCGGACGAGCTGGACCGGCGGGGCGCCGACCCCACCATGCTGGACCTGCTGCGCTGGCACGGCGCGGAGGAGGTCGAGCACCGCTCGGTGGCCTTCGACCTGTTCATGCACGTGGACGGCACCTACCGGCGCAGGGCGCGGACCTGGGCGACGGCGTTCTCCGCGCTGGTCTTCCTCTGGCAGCGCGGGGTCCGCTTCTTCATGGAGAACGACCCCTCCCTCGTGGACGGCAGGGCGTCGCTGGGGCAGTTCTTCCGCGCCGGGCAGCAGGGCGTCCTGCCCTCCACGGGGGCGATGCTCAAGTCGATCCCCACCTACCTGTCCCGTACCTACCACCCCTCGCAGGAGGGCTCGACGGCCCAGGCGACCGCCTACCTGGCCTCCTCCCCCGGCGCGAACGGCGGTGCCGTCGCATGAGGCGCGCCGTCGTGGTGACCGTCGCGGCGGGCGCGGCCTGGGCGGCCAGGCGCGCCCTGAGCCGGCGCATCGGGAACTCGCCGCTGTGGCCCCTGCCGGCCCTGGAGACCCCGGTATCCGGCCACTCCCCGCGCCGCGCGCTGCGCGCGCTGGTCGTCTCCCGGACCGAACCGGCCGAGGGGATCCTGCACCTGGTCCTGGAATCGCCGGAGCTGCCGGCGTGGGCGCCGGGCGCGCACGTGGACGTCACGCTGCCGTCCGGACTGGTCCGCCAGTACTCCCTGTGCGGGGACCCGGCGGACAGCGGCCGGTACACGATCGCGGTCCGGCTCGTGGAGGACGGTCGTGGCGGCTCCCGGGAGGCGCACGCGCAGCTGGTCGAGGGCGCCGAGCTGGAACTGCGGCCGCCGCGCAACCGCTTCGAGCTGGTCCCGGCCCCCTCGTACGTCTTCGTCGCGGGCGGCATCGGTATCACGCCGATCCTGCCGATGCTCCGCGCGGCCACCGCGGCGGGCGCCGACTGGACCCTCCTGTACGGGGGCCGCTCGCGCGCCTCGATGCCCTTCCTGACCGACCTCGCGGCGTACGGCGACCGCGTGACCCTCTTCCCGCAGGACGAGACGGGCCTCCCGGACCTGGCCCCGCTCGCCGCGGCCGGGCCCGGCACCCTGGTCTACTGCTGCGGCCCGGAACCGCTGATGGACGCCGCCGTCGCGGTGGCCGCCGACCCGTCGGCGGTGCGCCTGGAGCGGTTCACCGCGGCGGCCGCGACGGGGCAGGCCCGGCCGTTCACCGTCGAACTGCGCCGCTCGGGGCGGACGGTCGAGGTGGCCGCGGACGAAACCGCCCTGGCCGCGGTGCGCCGGGAGCTGCCCAACACCCCCTACTCCTGCGAGCAGGGCTTCTGCGGGACCTGCCAGCACCGGGTCCTGGAGGGTCCGGTGGACCACCGCGACACCCTCCTCACCGATCAGGAGCGCGAGGACTCGATGCTGCTGTGCGTCTCGCGCGCGCAGGACGACCGCCTGGTGCTGGACCTGTAGCAGAACCGGCGCGGCCGGGGCCGCCCGCCACCGGCCGGGATCCGCGGGGGCTCCGCGCCGACCGGAGAAGTTAGGGTGTCGGCATGACAACCGGGGTGCGGCGCAGGATGGGTGTCGAGGAGCGGCGGCAGCAGCTGATCGGGGTCGCCCTGGAGCTGTTCAGCAACCGGTCGCCCGACGATGTGTCGATCGACGAGATAGCGGCGGCGGCCGGGATATCGCGGCCGCTCGTCTACCACTACTTTCCGGGCAAGTTGAGCCTGTACGAGGCCGCGCTGCGACGGGCGGCCGACGAGCTGGCGCTGCGCTTCGTGGAACCCCAGGAGGGCCCGCTCGGGGCCCGGCTGCTGCGGGTCATGGGTCGGTTCTTCGCGTTCGTCGACGAACACGGCCCCGGCTTCTCCGCGTTGATGCGGGGCGGCCCGGCCGCCGGGAGCAGCCGGGCCAACGCCATGATCGACGAGGTGCGGCAGGCCGCGTACGAGCAGATCCTCGCGCACCTGGACGTCTCCGACCCGCCGGCGCGGCTGCAGCTGGTGGTGCGCTCGTGGGTGTCGCTCGCCGAGTCCACGGCGCTGATCTGGCTGGACGGCCGGAAGATCCCGCGGGGCGAGCTGGAGTTGCAGCTGGTGCACGACTTCGCGGCGCTGGCCGCGGTGAGCGCCGCGTACGACGCGGAGATGGCGGGGATCCTCGTACGGATCCTCGCGGACGAGCCCGCCGACGGAACGTTCGGGGAACTGGTCGGGCGGCTCGGCGGCCTGATGGCGGGCCCGCCGCCCGGCGCGGCGTAGACGGCGGACCCGGGCGCGGCCCCGCACGGCGGGTCGGGCGGGGCGTCCGGCCTTCTTCCCGGGCGGACTTGGCGAGGCGGCGCGGCGGCGCGGAGGGCGGGGTGCCGGTTCCGCGATGATCACCGCAGTGGCGATAATGCCCGCGTGATCATTGACGACGGGATCTTGTTCCGCCCGGCCGCGGAGAAGGACGCCGACACCCTGGTGCAGCTGTACGACCAGGCTGCCCGGTGGATGCAGAAGAACGGGATCCAGCAGTGGAAGCCCGGTGAGAAGGACGCCGCGCACTTCCTGGCGACGATGCGCGAGGGCGAGGTGTGGCTCGCCGGCGACAGCGACGGACGGATCATCGGCGGGTACGAACTGTGGTGGTCCGACGAGGAGGCCTGGGGGGTCCAGCCGCCCGTCGCCGGCTACGTGCACCGGCTGATGGTGGAACGCCGGACGGCGCCCGCCGCAGCCGGGCGCCGCATGCTCGAACACGCCGAACGGCGGATCGCCCGGTCCGGGCTGGCCCGCGCCCGGCTGGACTGCGTCTCCACCAACCCCCGGCTGCTCGCGTACTACCGGGGCGCGGGCTACCGGGTGGTCGGTGAGTTCCCCCACAAGGAGGCGAAGGACGGCAGTGTCTACGGGGTGATCCTGCTGGAGAAGCGGCTGGACCGGCTCACCGTCGTGTGAGCCCCGGGTGCCTCCGGTCCGGGAGGCACCCGGGGTGCGTCACCGCCGCGCGGCGTCGCGGGTGAAGACGGCGACCGTGCGGGCCGGGGTGGTGAACTCCCCCGTCGCCGCGTCGTAGGCGGCCCGCCGGACGGTGGCGTCGGAGCCGGCGGCCTGGACCGGGTGCAGGGCGTACCCCTGGCCGGCGAGTTCCGGGACGCGCGGGGACTGCTCGGCCGGGGTGGCGTTGAAGACCACCACCAGATCGCCCAGGGTCATCGTGATCACGCCGGGGGTCTCGTCCTTCCCCGAGAGCGGGAAGGCCAGCTGCGCCTGGACCGCCTCCGGGGTGGTGAGGGCGAAGGCCCGTTCCGTCGTGCGGATGTGCTGGAGGTCGCGGAAGGCCGCGGCGGCTCCGGTGATGTCGGCGCAGGTCGGGGCGGGCAGGGTCAGCAGGGGCTTGGCGTAGGTCCACTTGGGGGCGTTGTCGGCCGCCGGGGGCAGGCCGCGGCCGGAGCCGTTGCCGTCGCGGCAGTCCCAGTGGACGGCGTTGAACCAGTCGCCGCTGTCGTAGGAGTTGCGGTCCAGGGACTTGGAGCGGAGCAGGTCGGAGCCCGCCTGGGAGAGGGACGGACCCTGCGAGAGGGTGGCCGTCGCCATCGCCAGGACCTGCATGCGGGCCTTGTCGGCGGGGCTGGTGGCGGGCGGGAGCTTGTACGTCAGGGCGTCCGCGAGGGTCTCGTTGTCGTGGGCGTCGGCGTAGGCGAGGGCGTCGCCGGGGGCGGCCGCGTAGCCGGCCGGGGAGCCGTTGTAGTCCACCTCGGAGCCCTTGGTGCGGCGGCCGGAGGTGTCGGTGAAGGCGTACGAGGCGAGGTTCCCGGACAGGCCGACCTTGATCAGGTCCTGGGCGTGCAGCAGCCGGGCCTTCTGCTCGGCGGGGGTGCCGTTGGCCGGGGAGCCGTTCGGCTCGGTGAACAGACCCGAGGCGAAGCCCTGCACGCGCGGGTCCTCGTCGAAGGGGCCGCCGCCGCGGACCGCGTCGCGGGCCCGGTCGGAGAAGGTGGCGATGCCGGTGCCGGCCATGTTCTTCTGGCTGGCCTGGACGAAGCGGGCGTCGTCGGCGACCTCGCCGAAGTTCCAGCCCTCCCCGTAGAGCACGATCTTCTTGCCGTCGACGCCGTCCTTGGCGGGCGTCAGGGCGTCCAGGGCGGCGCGGACGGCGAGGATGTTGGCCTTGGGGTGGTGTGCCATCAGGTCGAAGCGGAAGCCGTCGACCTTGTACTGCTTGGCCCAGGTGACGACCGAGTCGACGACCAGGCGGCCCATCATCGCGTTCTCGGGCGCCGTGTTGGAGCAGCAGGTGGAGTTGGCGACGCTGCCGTCGGGCAGCAGGCGCTGGTAGTAGCCGGGGACGACGCGGTCGAGGACCGACTTGTCGGACTGTCCGGAGGCGACGGTGTGGTTGTAGACCACGTCCATGACGGTGCGCAGTCCGGCCCCGTTCAGGGACTGGACCATCCTGCGGAACTCGGTGGTGCGGGCGGTGCCGTTGGGGTCGCTGGCGTAGCTGCCCTCGGGGACGGTGTAGTGCAGCGGGTCGTAGCCCCAGTTGTAGGCGTCCTTGGCGGCCGCGGCGGCCACGCAGGCCTGCTGCTGGTCGGAGTCGGGGGCGTAGACCTTGAGGTCGCAGGCCGGTTCGGTGCGGTCGGCCGGCTTCTCGGGGATCGTGCCGATGTCGAAGGCGGGCAGGAGGTGGACGTACGAGGTGCCGGAGGCGGCCAGGTCGCGCAGGTGGCGCATGCCTGCCGAGGCGGTGTCGGTGAAGGCCAGGTACTGGCCGGGGTGGGTGCTGGTGCGGTCGGCGACGGAGAAGTCGCGGACGTGCAGTTCCTGGATCTGGGCGGTGGTGAAGGGGACGGGCGCGGGCTTGCGCAGGTCCCGCCAGCCGGGCGGGGCGAGCTTCGGGTCGGCGAGGTCGACGGCCAGGCTGTGCGTCGAGTCGGCGGTCAGGGCGGTGGAGTACGGGTCGGTGACCAGGTTGCGGACCATCTGGCGGACGCTGGGCGCCCATACGGTGACGGCGTAGCGGTAGGGCTTGCCGGCCCAGTTGCGCTCGCCGCGGACCGACCAGACGCCGGTGGCGTCGTCGCGGCGCATGGCGACCGTGCGGCCGTCGAGTTCGAGGGCGACCTCGCGGGCGGTGGGGGCCCAGACGGAAAGGGTGGGGCGGCCGTCCTCGAAGACGGGGCCGAGGGCGGCGCCGGTCGTGTACAGGTCGTCCAGTACGCCGGCGAGCTGGACGCCGGTGGCGGCGAGGACGGCGCCGTTCGCGGCGCGGGCACTGGCGACGAGCTGGCCGCGCAGGGCTTCGCGGACCCGGTCGCGGTCGCGGGGGTCGACGGTGTACGCGGCGTACGCGGCCAGGTGCGGGAACTTCTGCTTCTGGGCGGCGGTGAGCTCGGACCGGGTCAGGCGCAGCCGGGCGGCGCCGGCCTCCTGGAGCGTGCCGTCCCGCGCGGTGATCCCGCCCTCGCGGGAGGCGAGGAGCTGGACGGATGCGGCGGCCGCGGGGGCGTTCCAGGCGAGGGTGTCGCGGTCGATCCAGATCGCCTCGGCCTTGGTGAGGTCGACGGCGGCGGCGGAGCCGGCGGGTTGCGGCAGCAGGTACTTCTCGCGGCCGCCGAGCATCCAGACCTCGTGGCCGGTGGCCTTCAGGTCGAGGGACTGGTCGGTGGGGAGGTCCTTCTCGTCGCCCTTGTGGAGGATGTAGCTCAGGCTGGTGGCGCCGGCGGCGAGGGGGACCTCGTAGACCGCGCCGTAGGAGTCGGTGCGGACGGGCAGCAGCGGCTTGGACCAGTCGGTGGGGGTCGCGGCGCCGGTCCAGACGTGCAGGCCCCAGCCGTCGTAGGCGCCGTCGGGACGATGGTGGTGCAGGACGGCTTTGGCGGTGTCCTGCGGCGGGTAGGCGGGGCGTTCGGTGCGGACGGCCTCCTTGCCCTGTTCCAGCCAGACCTCCCCGGTCTTCGTGACGTCGAGGGTGCGGTCGGCGGCGACGTCCTTGGCGCCGTCCTTGTCGATGACGAGGTAGTTGACGGCGGAGGCGCCGGGCTTGAGCTTGACGTACGCGAAGGCGCCGTAGGCGTCGCGGCCGGTGAAGGGGTGGCCCTCGGGCCAGGGGGTCGTCTCGCCCTCGGCGACGTCGCCCCAGGCGTAGAGCCGCCAGTCGGTGTAGTCGCCGTCGGGGCGGTTGTAGTGGACGACGGCGTAGTCGCGCTGGGTCGCGGTCGGCACCTCGACGGGCGGGACCCGGCCGGCGACGGACGCGGCCAGTGCGCTCGCGGTGCGGCCGGCGGAGTCCACGACGACCGCCTTGTAGCGCAGCGCGGTGCCGGGGGCGGCCTCGACGTGCTGGGTGACCTTGTACGGGGCGTGGTCGGCGGAGCCGAGGACCTGCCACTTCCCGGTGCCGGTCTGCGCGGCGAACACGACCCGGTTCAGGCCGCCACCGGTGACGTCGGCGCTCAGCTCGACGGTGCCGGTGGCGCCGGGGGCCGGGGCCTTGAGCGTCAGGGAGGGCTTCACGGCGGGCCGGGCGAGGGGCGCGGCGGCCTGGAGGACGACCGAGCCGTAGGCCGGCACGGCGACGGCGAGCTTGCCGGCCGCGGTGGCGCGGACCGTGGCGGAGCCGCCGTACAGGGTGCGGTACTGCGCTCCGGCCGGGGCGTCGAGCTCGACGGTGCGGGGCTCGGCGGCGTTGTTCGCGGCGACCAGGTACTCGGTGCGCGTGCGGGGGTCGGTGCGGGCGAAGGCGTAGACGGAGCCGTCGGCCAGGCGCTCGCTCTGGATCCCGTCGCGCAGCGCCGGGTGGGCCTTCGTCAGCTTCGAGAGCGCGCTGATCTGCCGGTACAGCGGGTGGCCCGGATCGTAGGCGGCGCTCGCGTGGGTGCGGTCGGTGCCCAGCTGGTCGTCGTCGAGGTAGTCGGCGACCTGCGAGGCGAAGAGCGGCTGCCGGGCGTCCTTGTCGCCGCCGGCGCCCGTGAAGCCCTGCTCGTCGCCGGAGTAGACGACCGGGTTGCCCCGGGAGAGGAACATCAGCTCGTTGGCGAGCCGGTAGCGGTCGAGGAGCTCCTGCTCCCCCGCCCCCGGCCGGTCCTGCTTGAGGAAGGTGCCGAAGCGGCCCATGTCGTGGTTGCCGAGGAAGGTGACCTGCTCGTAGGCGTTGGCCTTGTCGGTGGTGTACCGGTGGTCGTCGGCGAGTACGGAGCCCAGCCGGGTGGCGCCCGCGCCCTGGGAGGCGTACGCGCGGATCGCGTCCTGGAGCGGGAAGTCGAGGGTGGCGTCGAGGCGGCCGCGCGTCACGTACGGGGAGGTGACGGCGGTGTCGGCGGAGTACACCTCGCCGAACATGAAGAAGTCGTCGCGGCCGCGCTTGGCCGCGTAGGCGTCGAGGGCGGTCGCCCACTGGGTCCAGAAGCCGGTGTTGACGTGCTTGACCGTGTCGATGCGGAACCCGTCGATGTCGAAGTCCCGGACCCACTTCTCGTAGATCTTCTCCATTCCCTCGACGACCTCGGGACGCTCGGTCCACAGGTCGTCGAGCCCGAAGAAGTCGCCCTGCTCGGAGGACTCGCCGGCGAAGGTGGAGTCGCCCCGGTTGTGGTACATCCGCGGGTCGTTGAGCCAGGACGGCACCTTGAGGTTCTTCTTCGCGTCGGGCACGAAGGGCGTCCGCGGGAACGAGTCGGGTCCGGTCTTCGGGAACGTGCGCTTCCCGTCGGCGTAGTCGGCGTCGTCGAACGGCACCCCGTCCTCGGTGAGGTAGGGGAAGGCGCCCTTCGACAGGTAGGAGTAGGAGGCCTCCCGGTAGTCGACGACGTCGGCGGTGTGGTTGGTGATGACGTCGAAGAAGACCTTCATCCCCTTGCCGTGCGCCTTGTCGATGAGCCGTTCCAGGTCGGCGTTGCTCCCGAAGTGCGGGTCGACCTGCGTGAAGTCGGTGATCCAGTAGCCGTGGTAGCCGGCCGAGACGTCGTCGCCCTTGCCCTGGACCGGCTGGTTCTTGAAGATCGGCGCGAGCCAGATGGCCGTGGTGCCGAGGTCCTTGATGTAGTCGAGCCGGTCGGTCAGCCCCTTGAGGTCGCCGCCCTGGTAGAAGCCCTTGTCCGTCGGGTCCAGGCCGGTCTGGAGCCGGGAGCCGGTCAGGCCGCCCCGGTCGTTGCGGGGGTCGCCGTTGGCGAAGCGGTCCGGGAGCACGAAGTAGAACTGCTCGCGGGTCAGGTCGTGCCGGGCGGGCTCGGCGGCCAGTTTCGCGTCCGAGGGCGGGGCCGGGGGCCGCGCCGGGGCGGCGGCGGCCGGGAGGGCGGGCAGGAGCGTCACAGCCAGAGCGGCGGCGAGGGCTCCTGCGGCGGGGCGTATCAAGGCGTTTCTCCTTGGGTACGTGGATGAGGGCCGCCCGGCCCGTGGCGGGGTCGGGTGGTGCCGGGCGGCCCTGGTCTGTGGAGCGGCGGTCAGCCGCGCCAGGTGTCGGTCAGCGCGGCCTTGCCGGTCGCGGGGACGGTGGCGGTGCGGTTGGCCCCGCTCTCCCAGGTGACGTTCCCCGCGGCGTCCTTGCGGACGTACTTGTACGCGAGGACCGTCCCGGGCGGGAGCGGGACGTCGAGCTTCCAGACGGGGTAGGCCGCCGGGTCGAGGCGCAGGGCGCTGCCGGTGTTCCAGTTGCCGAGCTCGGCGCGGTCGCCGGTGACGTACACGCTCTGGCCGGGCACGGTCGTGGCGTTGACGGCGAAGGAGGCCCCGGTGGCGGTGGCGGGCGGCGGGGTGGTGCCGCCGGAGCAGGTGCGGGCGTTCACGTGCAGGGCGACGGCGGTGCCGGCGCCGAGGGTGGCGGTGAACTGGCCGGAGCCGCCCACGGCGACGGTGCGGCCGCTCTGCACGTCGCAGTAGTCGCCGGCCGGCAGGGAGGTCTGGAAGGTGCGGGTCAGGGCCGAGCCCTCGTGGTTGATCGCCACGTACGCCTTGGAGCCGCGGCCGAAGGCGATCTGGTCGCCGCCGTTGTCCCACCAGTGGGTGACGGCCTGTCCGCGGGCCGCGTTGCGGAAGGCGACCATGGAGGAGATCTCCCTCCAGGAGTGCTGGCACTTCCAGCCGTCGGTGTGACAGGCGTTCACCGCGCCGCCGTTGGGGGGCCCGGCGTCCTTGTCGGTCCACTCGTAGCCGGAGTGCACGTCCGGGGAGCCGTAGGGCCAGGCCAGCATGAAGACGTTGGCGAGGGTGTAGGCGGAGCCGTTCTTGTAGCTGAGGGTGTCGCCGCCGCGCTCGGTGTCGTGGTTGTCGACGAAGACCCCGGACCGGCCTGCGGGCATGTACCCCCAGGCCTCGCCGAAGTTCTTCAGGTACGCCAGGTTCTCGGAGCGGAAGATCCGCCCCAGGTCACGGGCGTAGCGGAACTCCTGCACGTCGCCGCTGCCGAGGTACTCGGCCGGTCCGACGGCCTCGCCCGCCCCGAAGATGGCCTCCTGCTTCCAGTAGACCCCCGGGTTGGTCAGCCGGGACTTGATGTCGGCGAGGTCGGCGGCGGGCATGTGCTTCGCCGCGTCGATGCGGAAGCCGTCGACGCCGAGGGAGAGCAGGTCGTTCAGGTATCCGGCGATGCGGCCCCGCACGTACGCCTCGCCGGTGTCGAGGTCGGCCAGCTGGACCAGCTCGCAGTTCTGGACGTTGCCGCGGTCCTGGTAGTTCGAGATCGTCGCGCGGCAGTCGTCCATGTCGGCGCCGGAGTAGATGCCGGGGTAGCCGTACTTCGTGTACGAACTCCCGCCGGTCCCGGTGCCGTCGGAGGCGGCCATGTGGTTGATGACGGAGTCCGCGACGACCTTGACGCCCGCCGCGTGGCAGGTGTCGACCATCCGCTTGAAGGCGGTGCGGTCACCGAGCCGGCCGGCGATCTTGTAGCTGACGGGCTGGTACGAGGTCCACCACTGGGAGCCCTGGATGTGCTCCTGGGGAGGCGAGACCTGGACGAAGCCGTAGCCGGCGGGACCGAGGCTGTCGGTGCAGGCCGCGGCCACCGAGTCGAACTTCCACTCGAAGAGGACGGCGGTGACGTCGCGCTCCCCGGGGGCGGCGGCCGTGGCCGGGGCGGCGGGTGCGACGAGGGTGGCGGCCGCGACGGCCAGGACCGCGAGGGCGGCTCTGCGGTGGGGGGTTTGCGTACGGCGTCGGACGCGGGTGCGGGGCATGCGGGTGCCTCCTGGCGAAAGAGGTGGGGATGGCAGCGACCGTAGGGCGCGGGCCCACGTGCTGCAAGACTTTGCGCAAGAGATTGCAGAATTGTTTCCGCCGGTTACACCGGCGCAACCCGCACCCCCGGCCGGACCCCCGGCCACGCCGCCGCCCGGCGTTCACGGGCCGCGTCGCCGGCGGGCGCTGTCAGCGGCGCCTGCGACCCTGCCGGAATGGAGAACGACACGGAGATGACCCTGCAACTGACCGTCGACTGCGCGGACCCGCGGCGGATGGTGGCCTTCTGGGCCGAAGCCCTGCGCTACGTCCCCGAACCCCCGCCCGGAGGACACCCCACCTGGCGCGCCTACTGGCATGAGCTGGGGGTACCCCCGGAGGAACTGCCCGACGGCGCCGGGGAGACGCCGGAGTCGATCGTCGACCCGGACGGCCGCAGCCCACGGATCTGGTTCCAGCAGGTCCCCGAGCCGAAGAACGGGAAGAACCGCCTCCACCTCGACCTGAAGGTCGGCGGCGGGCGCGACGTGCCCATCGGGGTGCGGACCGGGCGGGTCACCGCCGAGGTGACCCGCCTCACCGCGGCCGGCGCGACCGTCCTGCGGATCATGGACGAGCCGGACATGCCGTACTACGCCGTCGTGCTCCAGGACCCGGAGGGCAACGAGTTCTGCGTGGTCTGAGCCGTACCGCCCGCCGAACCGGCCACCGGGTCACCCGCCGGACCGCCCGCCGGGCCCGGGGCCTGGGCGGTCGAGCCGCGGACCACCAGCTCCGGCTGGAACACGTACTCCGTGCGCTCGACGGGGGTCCCGCCCACCGCCTCCAGCAGCGCCCCCACGGCGGCCGTCGCCATCGCGCGCACCGGCTGGCGCACCGTCGTCAGCGGCGGATCCGTGAACGCGATCAACGGCGAGTCGTCGAAGCCGACCACCGACACGTCCTCCGGCACCCGCAGTCCCCGCTCGCGCGCCGCCCGCACGACGCCCAGGGCCATCATGTCGCTCGCGCACACCACCCCCGTACAGCCCCGGTCCAGCAGGGCGTTGCCCGCCGCGTGGCCGCCCTCGACCGTGAACAGGGTGCGCTGGACCAGGCCTTCGGCGTCCGCGCCCGGCAGCGCCGCGAGGAACCCCTGCTCCTTGCGCGCCGACGGCACGTACCGGGTCGGCCCGATCGCCAGCCCGATCCGCCGGTGCCCGAGGTCCTCCAGGTGCCGTACCGCCATATCGGCCGCCGCCCGGTCGTCCGGCGACACGAAGGGCGCGCTGATCCGCTCGTTGAAGCCGTTGACCAGCACGAACGGCACCCCCCGCGCCGCCAGGCGCCGGTAGCGCTCCGGGTCGGCCGCCGAGTCCGCGTGCAGCCCCGACAGGAACACGATGCCCGTGACGCCGCGCTCCTCCAGCTGCTCCACCAGCTCGTCCTCGGTGGCTCCGCCCGGCGTCTGCGTGCACAGCACCGGCGTGTAGCCGTGCCCGGCCAGCGCCTGCTCGATGACCTGGGCGAACGCCGGGAAGATCGGGTTGGTCAGCTCCGGGATGAGCAGCCCGACCAGCCCGTTGCTCCGGCGCTTGAGCCGCACCGGACGCTCGTAGCCCAGCAGGTCGAGCGCCGCCAGCACCTTGTGCCGGGTACCGGCCGCCACGCCCGACTTGCCGTTGAGCACGCGGCTCACCGTCGCCTCGCTGACCTCGGCCTGCGCGGCGATGTCGGTGAGCCGCAGCGGGGAGGTCACCCCAGCCACCACACCGCGCTGTCGGCCGGGAGCACGTCCGGGTCGCCCAGTGCGGCGCTGGACAGCAGCACCTCGCCCGCCGCGGGCAGGCGTACGGGCTCGCCCGTGGTGTTCACCGTGCACACGAACGCCCCGCGGCGGAACGCCAGGACGCCGGCCGGGGCCTCCAGCCACTCCACCGCGTCGCCCGCACCCAGCTCGGCCCGCTCCCGGCGGATCCGCAGCGCCGCCCGGTACAGCTCCAGCGTGGACGCCGGGTCGCCGCTCTGCGCCTCCACGCTCAGGCCCGCCCACTCCGCCGGCTGGGGCAGCCAGCTGCCGCCGTCACCGAAGCCGTACGGAGCCTGCGTGCCGGACCACGGGATCGGCACCCGGCAGCCGTCGCGGAGCCCGTCCTGACCGTTCGCCTTGAAGAACGACGGGTCCTGGCGCACCGCGTCGGGCAGGTCGAGGACCTCGGGCAGCCCCAGCTCCTCGCCCTGGTACACGTACGCCGAACCCGGCAGGGCCAGCATCAGCAGGGCGGCCGCCCGCGCCCGGGCCAGCCCCTGGTCACCGCCCCCGTACCGCGTCACGTGCCGCACCACGTCGTGGTTGGACAGCACCCACGTCGTCGGCGCACCCACCGGCCGCATCGCGTCGAGCGAGTCGTCGATGGCGCCGCGCAGCGCCTCCGCGTCCCAACCCGTGTTCAGGTAGTGGAAGTTGAAGGCCTGGTGCAGCTCGTCGGAGCGCAGGTAGAGCGCCGTGCGGTCGGCGCTGGGCGTCCACGCCTCGGCGACGCCGATGCGGTCCCCGGCGTACTCGTCCAGGACGGTCCGCCAGGAGCGGTAGATCTCGTGGACGCCGTCCTGGTCGAAGAAGGGCAGCACCTGGTTGCCGAGCAGCTTGAGCTGCTCGTCGCGGCCGAGGTCGGGCAGGCCGGGGGCCTTGACCAGGCCGTGGGCGACGTCGATCCGGAAGCCGTCGGTGCCGAGGTCGAGCCAGAACCGCAGGATGGAGCGGAACTCGTCCTGGACGGCGGGGTGTTCCCAGTTGAAGTCGGGCTGCTCGGGGGCGAACAGGTGCAGGTACCACTCCCCGTCCGCGACCCGGGTCCAGGCGGGTCCGCCGAAGATGGACTCCCAGTCGTTGGGGGGCTCGGAGCCGTCCGCGCCCCGCCCCGGGCGGAAGTGGAACCGCTCGCGCAGCGGGGTGCCGGGGCCCTCGCGCAGCGCCTGCTTGAACCATTCGTGCTGGTCGGAGCAGTGGTTGGGGACGAGGTCGACGATGATGCGCAGGCCCAGGGCGTGCGCCTCGCGGATCACGGCGTCGGCGTCGTGCAGGGTGCCGAACATCGGGTCGATGGCCCGGTAGTCGGCGACGTCGTAGCCCGCGTCGGCCTGCGGGGAGGCGTAGAACGGGCTGAGCCACACGGCGTCGACGCCGAGGTCCCTGAGGTAGGGCAGACGGCGGCGGATGCCTTCGAGGTCCCCCATGCCGTCCCCGTTGGAGTCGGCGAAGCTGCGCGGATAGACCTGGTAGATCACCGCTTCTCTCCACCAACCGGGCCGGGTGCCGGAGGGGGTGGGAAGTGCGTCGGCGAGGTGCTGGGTCATGTCGTCCTTGAAGAGATCGGGCCGGTGATGCGGGGGCAGGCGGGTGGTCAGCCCTTGGTGGCGCCTGCCGTCATCCCGGCGACGAGGTGACGCTGGGCGAAGACGAAGAAGATCGCCGCGGGGATGGCGATGAGGACCGAGGCGGCGCTCATCGCACCCCAGTTGGAGGTGTACTGCGTGACGAAGGTCTGCAGGCCGCCGGCCAGGGTGAGGTTCTCCTCGCCGACCATGAAGGCGGAGGCGTACGCGACCTCGCCCCAGGCGGTGATGAAAGCGTAGAAGCCGGTGACGGCGAGGCCGGGCTTGGCCAGCGGCAGGATCAGCCGCCAGAAGGTGCCGAAGGGGTTGAGCCCGTCGACGCGGCCGGACTCGTCGATCTCGATCGGGATCGTGTCGAAGAAGCCCTTCATCATCCAGGCGCAGAACGGCACGGCGATGGTGAGGTAGGTGATGATCAGGCCGACGGGCTGGTTGAGCAGCCCGAGGTCGCCCATCAGGGTGTAGAGCGGGACGATCAGGATGGCCATCGGGAACATCTGCGTGATGAGCAGGGTCCACATCAGCGGCTTCATTCCGGGGAACTTGAAGCGGCTGACCGCGTAACCGGTCGTGGCGGCGATGAACACGCCGAGGACGGTGGTGACGCCGGCGACCAGGACGGAGTTCGCGAACCAGCTGAGGAAGTGGCTCGACTCCAGCAGGTACGTGTAGTTGCCGAGCGTGGGTTCCCTGACGAGGTCCGTGGTGATCGCGTGCTGCGCCGGCTTGAGCGAGGTCAGCAGGATCCACAGCACCGGGAACACGGCGACGACGGACGCGACGAGCAGCGTCGCGTGGAGGCCGACGGAGGCGAGCGGGGCGCGGCGGCCCCGAGTGCGGGTGGTCATGGTCACCACACCTCTCCCTGCTTGCGCAGCGAGCGCCGGTAGACCAGCGCGAAGATCATGAGCAGGGCCAGGATCAGCACGCCCCACGTCGCGGAGACGGCGAAGTCGCGCGGGCTGGTGATGAAGGCCTCGCGGAAGGCCTGGGTGACCAGGATCTCGGTGGAGTCTCCCGGTCCGCCCCGGGTGAGCAGGAAGATCACCGGGAACATGTTGAAGGTCCAGATGGTGGAGAGCAGGATCACCGTCATGCTCACGGCGCGCAGGCCGGGCAGCGTGATGTGCCGGAACCGCTGCCAGGCGCTGGCGCCGTCCATCTCGGCGGCCTCGTAGAGCTCGCCGGGGATGGACTGGAGGCCGCCGAGCAGGGCGACCATCATGAAGGGGACGCCGAGCCAGACGTTGACGGTGACGACCGCGAACTTGGCCCAGGTCGGGTCGTCGAGCCACGGGACGGCGGAGATCCCCCCGCCGTCGAGGATCTTGTTGAGGATGCCGTTGTCGCGGTTGAAGAGGAACCGCCAGGCGAAGACGGAGACGAAGCCGGGTACCGCCCACGGCAGGATGAGCGCCATCCGGTAGACGGCGCGTCCCTTGAAGTCCCGGTTGAGCATGTTGGCCAGGGCCAGGCCGAGCGTGAAGGTGATGGACACGCAGGCGACGGTCCACACCACCGTCCACACCAGCCGCTGCAGGAACACCGGGTCGCTGAGCACGGCCGCGTAGTTGTCGAGCCCGACGAACTCGTACGTGGCCTCGATGTGGCGGACGCCGATCGTACGGGAGACGTTGCGCTCGTTGGCGTCGGTCAGCGACAGGTACACGCCGCGGACCAGGGGCCAGCCGATGATCACGCCGAGCACGAGCACCACCGGGGTGACCATCGCCCAGGCGTACCAGTGGGTGGCGAGGGCGCGACGCAGCCCGCCCCGGCCGCCGGTCCTGTTGCCGCTGTCAGTCCTGCGGCTCAGGCCGCGGGCGACGTCGTTGTCCTCGACGTCGTCGCCCGCGGCCTTCGCCACCGACTGGCTGGTGTGAGCAGCCATGTTTCGTTACTTCCAGCCCTTGAGGATCTTGCGGAACTCGGCGCCGGCCGTCTTGGCCGCTTCCTCCGGGGTCGAGGCCCCGGTGATCGCCTTGGTGTACTCAACCTTCAGCGGCTCGAAGAGGGAGCCGTTCTCCGGGATCCAGGCGCGCTCGACGGCCTTGTCCACGGCCGGCTTGAAGAACTGGACCATCTCGCTGCCCTTGACGTCCGCCTGCTCGTAGGCGGCCGTGCGGGTGGGGAGCAGGCTCAGCTCCTTGGCGGACTGGACCTGGACCTCCTGGGAGGTCATGTACTCCACGAAGGCGTGCGCGGCGGCGGTGTTCTTGGAGCCGGCGTAGACCGCGAGGTCGTGGCCGCCCTGCGGGGCCCCGGCCTTGACGGACCCGGCCGGGACGGCGGCGACGCCGAGGTTGGCCTTGTCCTTGAACTGGTCGCCCGCGTAGGTGTCGGCGACGGCCCAGGGACCGTTGATCATCATGGCGACCTCCCCGGACTTGAAGGCGGTCTGCATGTTGACCCAGCCGTCGGTGGCGTTGGTGAGCGCCGCGCCCGAGGTGACCAGGTCACGTGCGGTCTTGAAGGCCTTGACGCCCGCCTCGTTGTCGACGGTGACCGTCTTGTTCTTGGCGTCGACCAGGTCGCCGCCCTCGCCGTAGATCAGCGGGAGGAACCAGTACGAGTCGTCGCCGCGCAGGTAGAGGCCGGCCTTGCCGGTCTTGGCCTTGATGGCCGCGGCGGCGGTCTTGACCTCCTCCAGCGTGGTGGGGGGCTGGACGCCGGCGTCGGCGAGCATCTTCTTGTTGTAGAAGAGGCCCAGGGTGTCGATGACCTGCGGTACGGCGTAGGTCTTGCCCTCGAACTTGCCGCTGGCCGCGGCGGCCGGCAGGAACTCGGCGTCGACCTTCTTGACGGTCTCGGCCGGGACCTCGTCCAGGTACTGGAGGGAGGCGAAGTCGGCGACCCAGCCGACGTCGGCGCGGATCACGTCCGGGGCGTCGGAGCCGCTGCTGAAGGCGTTCTTGACCTTGTTCTGCGCGTCGCCGTACGGGATGTTGACGTACTTGACGGTGACCTTGGGGTGCTTCGCCGTGAACGCCTCGGCGATCTTCTGGAAGCTGGCCTTCTCGGCTTCGTTCGAGGTGTCCCACCACGTGACCGTGCCGGAGAGCTCCCCGCCCGCGTTGTCGCCGGACGCCTTCTTGCCGTCCGACGCGTCCCCACCGCAAGCCGTCGCCGCGAGTGCCAGGGCCGCGACCAGCGCGGTGGCCGCTATGCCACGCCGCATATGAACTCCTTCGATGATCCCGGCCGCATCCTCGCGGTCCCGAGTTGCCAGGAACGTAACAAGCCCGAAAGAAGTCCGAAAGAGCTTGCGGAAATTTTCTGCAAGACGAGGTGATCGTTACATCCGTGTGTCCGTACGGTTGCCGCAGCTTGCTGTTAGTTCGAGCGACCTTCGACCTTCCGGGCCCGCAACCAGGGGGCACGTGTACGCGTTGACCCCGATATGACCCACGAGCTGACGGCCGTCCCGCTTGCAAGCGCTTCCAGCAACGCCGACGCACGCGGCGGCTGGTGGCGCGATGCCGTCATCTATCAGGTGTACGTCCGGTCCTTCGCCGACAGCGGCGGCGACGGCGTCGGGGACCTGCGCGGGGTGCGCGAGCGCCTCCCGCACCTGGCCCGGCTGGGCGTCGACGCCGTGTGGCTCACCCCGTTCTACGTCTCCCCCCAGGCCGACGGCGGCTACGACGTCGCCGACTACCGGGCCGTCGACCCCCTCTTCGGGGACCTCGCCGACGCCGACGACCTCGTCCGGGGCGCCCACGCGCTCGGGCTGCGGGTCATCGTGGACGTGGTGCCGAACCACACCTCCGAGGAGCACCCGTGGTTCCGGGCCGCCCTCGCCGGGGACCGGGACGCCCGGGCCCGGTACCTCTTCCGCCCGGGGCGGGGCGCGGACGGCGCGGAGCCGCCGAACGACTGGGAGTCCGTCTTCGGCGGACCCGCCTGGACCCGGGTCGCGGACGGGGAGTGGTACCTGCACCTCTTCGCCCCCGAGCAGCCCGACCTGGACTGGGCGCATCCGGAGGTCCCCGCCGAGTTCGCCTCCGTCCTGCGGTTCTGGCTCGACCTCGGCGTCGACGGCTTCCGCGTGGACGTCGCCCACGGGATGGTGAAGGCCGCCGACCTGCCGGACATCGGCCGCGGCGCCCAGGCCACCCTGATCGGCACCGAGCCGCTCCCCTTCTTCGACCAGGACGGGGTCCACGAGATCCACCGTTCCTGGCGCCGGCTCCTGGACTCCTACGCGGGCGACCGCATCGGGGTCGCCGAGGCGTGGGCCCCCACCTCCGAGCGGCTGGCGCTGTACGTCCGGTCCGACGAGCTGCACCAGGCCTTCAACTTCCGCTTCCTGAACTGTCCCTGGGACTCCACCGCGATGCGCGCCGTCATCGACGAGTCCCTGGCCGCCACCGCCTCGGTGGGGGCGCCGACGACGTGGGTGCTGTCCAACCACGACGTGGTGCGGCACGTGACCCGGTACGGGGGCGGCGATCAGGGGCTGGCCCGGGCGCGGGCGGCCGCCCTGCTGATGCTGGCCCTGCCGGGTTCGGCGTACGTGTACCAGGGCGAGGAGCTGGGCCTGCCCGAGGTCCTCGACCTGCCCGACGCGGCCCGCCGGGACCCGGCCTTCCAGCGGGGCGCGGGGCAGGACGGGCTCCGCGACGGCTGCCGGGTGCCGATCCCGTGGTCCGGCACGGAGCCGCCCTACGGCTTCGGACCGGCCGGGAGCTGGCTGCCGCAGCCCGCCGGGTGGGGCGGGCTCAGCGTCGCCGCCCAGACCGGTGATCCGCACTCGACGCTGGAGCTGTACCGCGCGGCCCTGGAGCTGCGCCGGGCCCTGCCGGGGCTGGGGGCGCCGGAGGGCGGGCGGTCGGGGCCCGCCGGGGACTGGGACGGTCCGGCCACGGGGATGCGGTGGCTGCCGGCGCCCGAGGGGGTCCTCCTCTTCACCCGGCCCGGCTTCGCCTGCACCCTCAACAGCCGGCCCGTTCCGGTCGAGCTGCCGGCGCCGGGGCGGCCCGTGCTCTCCAGCTCTCCGGTGTGTACGGACAGCCGTACGGTGGTGCTGCCCCCGGACTCGTGCACGTGGTGGGCATTGTGACGCGGGACCGGTACAGTCCAATCCCGTGACCGCACGGCTAGCCGACATCGCAGCCCAGGCGGGGGTCAGCGAAGCCACAGTCAGCCGCGTGCTCAACGGCAAGCCCGGTGTGGCCGCAGGCACCCGCGAGTCCGTGCTGGCCGCGCTCGACGTCCTCGGCTACGAACGGCCCGTACGGCTGCGACAGCGCAGCGCGGGGCTCGTCGGCCTGATAACTCCGGAGCTGGACAACCCCATCTTTCCGGCGCTCGCCCAGGTCATCGGGCAGGCGCTGACGCGGCAGGGGTACACGCCGGTGCTGGCCACGCAGACGCCCGGCGGGTCCACCGAGGACGAGCTGACCGAGATGCTGGTCGACCGGGGGGTATCCGGGATCATCTTCGTCTCGGGGCTGCACGCCGACACCACGGCGGACATGGGCCGCTACGACCAACTCCGCGGGCAGGGCGTCCCGTACGTCCTCATCAACGGGTTCTCCGACAAGGTGCGGGCCCCCTTCGTATCGCCCGACGACCGGGCCGCGATGCAGCTGGCGGTGACGCACCTGGCCGCTCTCGGCCACACCCGGATCGGGCTGGCGGTGGGGCCGAAGCGGTTCGTGCCGGTGCTCCGCAAGATCGAGGGCTTCCGGCTGGGGATGAAGGAGCGCCTCGGGCTCGACGAGGCGGAGGTCGAGGAACTGGTCCAGCACTCCCTCTACACGCTGGAGGGCGGCCAGGCCGCCGCGGCCGCGCTGATCTCCCGCGGCTGCACGGCGGTGGTGTGCGCGAGCGACATGATGGCGCTCGGCGCGATCCGGGCGGCCCGGCAGCAGGGGCTTCGGGTGCCGCAGGACGTGTCGGTGGTCGGTTTCGACGACTCCCCCCTCATAGCCTTCACCGATCCGCCGCTGACCACGATCCGGCAGCCCGTGCTGGCGATGGGGCAGGCGGCGGTGCGGACGCTGCTGGAGGAGATCGGCGGTACGCCCGCCCCGCACAGCGAATTCGTCTTCCTCCCGGAACTGGTGGTGCGCGGTTCCACGGCCTCCGGTCCGGGGCAGCACCGCAGGCCGTAGGGGCCTCGTAGTCCCCGGGGCGGACCCGCTGCGCCGAAGACCGTCCCGAGGGATGATCGGAGGCGAGAGGGCATCTGGCAGACTCTTGGCCCATGGGTGAAGCGAGCGTGACGACACTGGAAACCCGGACGGATGTCCCGGCGCCCAGCACTGCCGGGGTGGAGGCCCGCCCGGTACCGGAGCGCACCCTGCTGGAGCGGCTGCGGAGCCCGCGCCGCCCCAGGATCTGGTTCGAGATCCTGCTCATCGCGATCAGCTACTGGACGTACTCGCTGATCCGCAACGCGGTGCCCGAGCAGAAGGCGGCGGCCCTGGCCAACGCCGACTGGATCTGGAACGTCGAGCGGGACCTCGGCATCGCGGTGGAGCAGACCGTCAACCACGCCGTGAACTCAGTGACGTGGCTGATCGTGGGCATGAACTACTACTACGCGACGCTGCACTTCGTGGTGACCATCGGCGTGCTGGTGTGGATCTACCGCTTCCACCCCGGGCGGTACGCGGCCACCCGCCTGGTCATCTTCGCCACCACGGGCGTGGCCCTGGTCGGCTACTTCTTCTACCCGCTCGCGCCGCCCCGCCTGATGAACGGGCAGGACTTCATCGACACCGTGCTGGTCCACCACACCTGGGGGTCGATGGCCTCGGGGAACCTCAAGAACATGTCGAACCAGTACGCGGCGATGCCGTCCATGCACATAGGCTGGTCGCTCTGGTGCGGGCTGACGATCTTCGCGGTCGCCTCCGCCCCCTGGGCCCGGATCCTGGGCCTGCTGTACCCGACGGCGACCCTGGTCGTGATCGTGGCCACCGCCAACCACTTCTGGCTCGACGCCGTGGGCGGCATGATCTGCCTGGCCTTCGGCTACGCCGTCTCGCGGTCCTGGTACGGCGCGATGCCGCACCGCCTGCCCCGCCACCCCGAGCACACCGACCGGCACCCGGCGGCGGCGCTGCTGAACCGCTTCCGCGCCCGGGCCTGAGCAAGGCCTCCGGACCACGCACGCGCCCGCCCCCGGGAGGAATCCGGGGGCGGGCGCACGCGTCAGGAGGACTGCTCCGTGAGGATCGCCGGGTCGGACTGGCCGGCCGCGCCGGTTTCGACCTTGCCGGCGAAGCGGCGGCCGAAGTCCGCGACCCCGGATGCGGTGACCGTCACGTCGTACCAGCGTTTGGTGTTCTTCAGGGAGACGCTGTGGGTGACGGTGGCGCCCTTGGCGACGGTAATGCGCCTGGGCCCGCCGCCGTAGGCGTTGGTGACCGTGAGCGTCACCGCGGCCGCCCCGGCGTTACCGAGGGTGAGGTCCAGGTTGCCGGTCGTGGCGTTGTGCCGTGCGGTCACCTCGGGGCCGGGGGTGGTGCCGGGGTTGCGGAAGCCGCGCAGGAAGCCGTTGGGGCCGTGGACGGTCAGGTCGGTGACGCCGGCCGAGTAGCGCGTGTTCCAGGTGTCCGAGATCGACTTGCCGGCCTCGGTGGTGTACGTCCAGGGGGCATCGGTGCGGTTGCCCGCGGTGACGTAGAACTGCGCGCCCAGGTCCGGTCCGCCGCTGAAGGTCAGCCGGAACGTTCCCGCCGCGGTGAGCGCCGCACCGTCCACGTACGGGGCGTAGCCCAGCGGGCGGGTACGGCACGAACCCTTCTCCTGGCGCGGCATGCTCGCCACGGCCGGCGGGGTGGCCCGGAAGTCGGGGTGGCGCTCCCGGTCCTGCGGCTGCCACGCGCCGGTGTCGGGCAGTGACACGGTGGCGGTGTCCTTGCGCGCGAAGTCGAAGGCCGACGTCAGGTCACCGCAGACGGCGCGGCGCCAGGGCGAGATGTTGGGTTCGTGCACACCGAAGCGCTGCTCCATGAAGCGGACGACGGAGGTGTGGTCGAAGGTCTCGGAGCAGGAGTAGCCGCCGGTGCTCCACGGTGAGACGACGAGCATGGGAACGCGCGGCCCCAGCCCGTACGGTCCGGCGACGTAACCGGCCTTTCCGGGGAAGACGTCGAGTGCGGTCGGCACGGTCGACAGGCCCTGGCGGGCGTCGGCCGGGGCGTACGGCGGGACCACGTGGTCGAAGAAGCCGTCGTTCTCGTCGTAGGTGATGAACAGCGCGGTGCGGGCCCAGACGTCCGGGTTGGAGGTCAGGGCGTCCAGCACCTGCGCGATGTACCACGCGCCGTAGTTGGAGGGCCAGTTCGAGTGCTCGCTGAAGGCCTCGGGGGCCGCGATCCAGGAGACCTGGGGCAGGGTGCCGGCGGCGACGTCCGCGCGCAGCCGGTCGAAGTAGCCCTCGCCGGCCTTGGCGTCGGTTCCGGTGCGGGCCTTGTCGTGGAGCGGGTCGCCGGGCTGGGCACTCCGGTAGTTGTTGAAGTAGAGGAGCGAGTTGTCTCCGTAGTTGCCGCGGTAGGCGTCGTCGATCCAGCCCCAGGATCCGGCCGCGTTCAGGCCGTCGCCGATGTCCTGGTAGACCTTCCAGGAGATCCCGGCCGCCTCCAGGCGCTCGGGGTAGGTGGTCCAGCCGTAACCGGCCTCGGCGTTGTTGAGGACCGGGCCGCCGCCCTTGCCGTCGTTGCCGGTGTGGCCCGACCAGAGGTAGTACCGATTGGGGTCGGTCGAGCCGATGAACGAGCAGTGGTAGGCATCGCAGACGGTGAACGCGTCGGCGAGGGCGTAGTGGAAGGGGATGTCCTCGCGCGTCAGGTGGGCCATGGTGGCCGGCGTCTTGGCGGGCACCCAATTGTCGTACTTGCCCTGGTTGAAGGCGCTCTGGCCTCCGGCCCAGTCGTGGTTCAGGCCCTGGAGGAACTCCATGCCGAGGTCGTCGGACGGCGGACGGAAGGGCAGCGTCTCCTTGCCCGCGTTGTCGGCCTGGTGCCAGACCGACTTGCCGCTGGGCAGGGTCACGGGGCGCGGATCGCCGAAGCCGCGGACGCCGCGCAGCGCACCGTAGTAGTGATCGAAGGAACGGTTCTCCTGCATCAGGACCACGATGTGCTCGACATCGGCGATGGTTCCGGTCGTCCCCTGCGCGGGGATGGCGGCGGCGCGCGCGATGCTCTCGCCCAGCAGGCTCAGGGCGGCGGCTCCGCCGGTGAGCTGGAGAAAGCGGCGGCGGTTGAGTTCTGCCATGGCGAGAGGGACCTCTGCTTTGTTCGAGGGTGCTTGACCTTCCCCAAGAACAGCGGGTCCGGAGTACCGGAGAGGGAGCCGGGTGTGACGGCGGCGGGTACACGAGGCGAACAGCAGTCGGATTCCGGTGGGGAGGACGTAACGAAAGGTGCGCCGCCGGTCACGAGCGGGAGGGCCCCGGGTCGCGGTGGGTGGTCCGGCCTCCGGACATCGTGAGGCGTACGGGGGCCTCGGCCAGTTCGTCCACCCCGGCGGTGACCGGGTCGAGGGCGAAGGCCGTCAGGTCGGCCCGGTAGCCGGGCGCGATCCGTCCCGCCACCTGCTGCTCCCCCGCCGCGAGCGCGGCGTGCGAGGTCAGTCCCTCCAGCGCCATGAGCCCGGTCAGGGCGGGACCCGCGGCGGCCGCGCCGAGGGGGCTGCGGGCGGTCACCAGGATCTGCCGGGCGTCGTAGTGGGCGACGGGCCAGTCCGAGCCGAGCGCGAGGACCGCTCCGGCGTCGCGCAGGTCGCGGCAGCGCCAGGCGTGCGAGGCCCGTTCCTCCCCGAGCCGCTTCGACCACTCGTCGGTGTGGTCGGCCCGGGTGTAGGCGGTGTGCGGCGGTTGCATCGAGGCGATCACGCCGAGCTCCGCGAACCTCGTCACCTGTTCGTCGGGGACCGTCTCGATGTGCTCGATCCGGTGCCGCATCCGGGCCGGTGCGCCCAGGGCGGCCACGGTGTCCAGGACGTGCCGGACGGCCGCGTCGCCGATGGCGTGGGTCGCGGTGCGGACGCCGGCCGCGTCCAGGACCCGTACGGCGCGGGCGTAGGCGTCGGGGTCGGGCCAGAAGGCGTCGCTGCCCTGGCCGTGGCAGTCGGCGTGCTCCAGCCATGCGGTGCCGCCCTCGACGGTGCCGTCCATGAAGAACTTCACGCCGCCGATCCGCCAGTGGCGGCCGCCGGTGCCCTGGAGGGCGATCAGTTCCGCCAGCCCGGCCTCGTCCGCGCCGGGCATGCACCAGGGGGCCAGGTTGAGGCGCAGCGGCAGCTCACCCTCGTACTCGACGGTGGCGAGGAGGGCCGGTACGTCGCCGTCGCCGAGGTCCATGACGTGTGCGCCGGTGAGGCCGGTGGCGGCCATGGAGCCGAGGAGCTCGACGAGGCGGGTCCGGCGCTCGGTGTACGAGGGCTTGGGGACGAGGTTGCCGACGAGGGCCATCGCGGCGTGCTCGAGGAGGTGGCCGGTGGGGCGGCCGTCGCCGTCGCAGACGATCTCGGAGCGCTGGGCGAAGGTGCGGGGGCCGGTGATCCCGGCGGCTGCCAGGGCGGCGCCGGAGACGAGGGCGGAGTGGCCGTCGTAGAGGCGCAGGAAGGCGGGGGCTCCGGCGAGCGCCTCCTCGATCAGCGCCCGGTCGACGGGACGCCCGCCGAAGGCGTTGTGGTCGAGCCCGTGGCCGGTGACCCAGCCGCCGGGGCCCCGGCCGGCGGTGCGCAGGGCGGCCCGCAGCTGGTCGGGGTCGCGGACGGCGGAGAGGTCGGTGCCCCCCGCCATCTCGATGCCCCAGACGGGGTGGCTGTGGGAGTCGGTGAGGCCGGGGGTGAGGGTGGCGCCGCGGAGGTCGATCACCTCGGTGGCGGGGCCGAGCCAGTCGCGTACGTCGGTTTCGTCGCCGACGGCCGTGATCTCGCCGCCGCGGACGGCTACCGCACGGGCTTCGGGGCGCTCGGGGTCGAGGGTGCGGACGCGGGCTCCGGTGAGGACGGTGTCGGCAGCGGGCACGGCGGTTCTTCTCCTTGGGCGGGGCCGGGGACGGGACGGCGACGGCGATTCGGCCCCCGGCCCCGGCCCGGAAGGGACGGTCTAGGTCCTGGGGGCCCAGGCGGGCGCCGAGGGCTCCGGGCCGTCCAGCGCGTGGCGGACCTTCTCCTTGAGGGTCTTCGGCGGGCTCTGCGCCTCCTCCTGCGTGTGCACGAGGCGGGCAGCGGTCACGCGGACGTGGCACTCCCGGTCGCGCTGCCTGAGCCAGACCAGCCACGCGCCACCGGCGGTGAGGAAGGCGCTGCGGGCCGGGGTGTCGCCCGGGCGGGCGTGGCGGGCGATGAGGGCCGGTACGTAGTGCAGGGCGGCGTCCTCGGCCACGGCGAGGGCTTGCTCCTGCGAAGCACCGACGGGGTGCCTGGCCACCAGTGCCCAGCGGTGCAGTTGCAGCTTGACGCCGTCGGCGGCTCGCGTCACACGGGTGTCCTCCTCGATGAGGACGTACCACTCAGCAGTCATGCCCGGAGCTTAGGGGGTGTCGTCAAACTCGCTCCTGCCGTGCGGCCCGGGCACGCACGGCCCGCCCCCCGGGCGTACGGAACGACTTTGACGAGACCCCCCGGGCCCCCGGTCGGGCGGCGCACCGGCCCCCGGGAGCAGCGTGCGGAAGCCGCAACCGTTTCCCGGCCTCGGCGTCAAGTCCGCCTCGGACAGGCCTCGTTGCCGTGAGGGCCATCGGGTAGGTTCTGGAGACTGTTTCCGATGCTGACGGGGCGGACGTGTTAGAGCTGACGGGGAGCGGGGCCGGGCCGCTGGAGGCGGGGGATCCGCGCCGGATCGGGTCGATCCCGCTGGCGGGGCGGCTCGGAGCCGGCGGGATGGGGCGGGTGTACCTCGGCGTCAAGGACGGCCGGTACGTCGCCGTCAAGCAGCTGCTGGCCTCGGTCGTCGGCGAGGACGAGGACTTCGTGCGCCGCTTCGGGCACGAGCTGGACCATCTGGCGCGCCTGCCCGAGGGGGCGACGGCGCCGCTGCTCGCCGGCGACCGCACGGCCCGGCCGCCGTGGTTCGCCACCGCGTACGTCCCCGGGGTCACGCTGAAGGAGGCCGTCGAGCTGCACCGCGGCCCGCTGCCCGCCCACTCCCTCTGGCTGCTGCTGCGGGAGGCCGCGGCGAGCCTGGCGGCGGTGCACGCGCCGAGCAGAGCCAGCTGACCCGGACCGGCATGGTCGTGGGCACCCCCGCCTACATGGCCCCGGAGCAGGCCTCGGGCAAGCGGCGGCTGAGCGGCGCCACCGACGTGTTCGCGCTGGGTTCGGTCCTCGCGTACGCGGCGTGCGGGGAGCCGCCGTTCGGCGACAACCCGCCCGCCATGCGGCTGGAGAAGCTGGAGGCCGCCCCCGGCCGGGGCCCCGGCCGGGAGTCGGCGCCGAGTGCGCCCCCGTCCCCGCCGCCACCGGCCCTGGTTCCCGTTCCGGAGGCCGTGGCCGCGACCCGGCCCGCCGCGGGCCCGGCCGCCGCCGCCCCGGCCCGTCAGCCGCTGTAGAACAGCTCGTCCACGACCGCCCGCGCGCGGCGGGTGATGCGCCGGTAGTCGTCCAGCATCTCGCCGGCCGTGCCCTCGGCGTAGCCCAGGTAGCGGCCCACCGCGCCCAGTTCGCGGGCCTCGGTGGGGAACGTGTCCCCCGCACGGCCGCGCACCAGCATCACGGCGTTGCGGACGCGGGTGGCCAGCACCCAGGCCTCGTCGAGGATCTGCGCCTCCTCGGTGGGGATCAGCCCGGCCGCGTGGGCGGCGGCCAGGGCGTCCCGGGTCCGGGTGGTGCGCAGGCCCGGTTCGGCCCAGGCGTGCCGCATCTGGATCAGCTGGACGGTCCACTCGACGTCGCTGAGGCCGCCCCGGCCGAGCTTGGTGTGCAGGGTCGAGTCGGCGCCGCGCGGCATCCGCTCCGACTCCATGCGGGCCTTGAGCCGGCGGATCTCCCGTACGGCGTCCTCCCCGAGCCCCTCCACCGGGTAGCGCAGCGGGTCGATCAGCTCGATGAAGCGGCGGCCCAGTTCCTCGTCACCGGCGACGGGCTGGGCGCGCAGCAGGGCCTGGCTCTCCCAGGTCAGGGACCAGCGGCGGTAGTAGGCGGCGTACGAGGCGATCGTGCGGACCAGCGGACCGGAGCGGCCCTCGGGGCGCAGGTCGGCGTCGATGAGCAGCGGCGGGTCGGCGGAGGGCAGCTGGAGCAGTCTGCGCATCTCGGAGATGACGGTCTGGGCGGCCTTCGCGGCCTCCTGCTCGTCGACGCCCTCGCGGGGCTCGTGGACGAACAGGACGTCGGCGTCGGAGCCGTAGCCGAGCTCGTGGCCACCGAAGCGGCCGACGCCGATGACGGCGAAGCGGGTGGGGAGGGTGTCGCCCCAGTGGTCCTGGACGGCGGCGCGCAGGGCGCCCGCGATGGTCGCGGCCGTCAGGTCGGAGACGGCTCCGCCGACCCGGTCGACGAGGGCTCCGTGGTCCTCCTCGGCCGGGTTGTCCTCCGTACCGTACGAGCCGATGATGTCGGCGGCCGTGGTGCGGAACAGCTCGCGGCGCCGGACCCCGCGGGCGGCGGCGACCCCGGCCTCGGGGGTCGCGGCCCGGCCGACGGCGGCGAGCACCTCCTGCTCCAGGGCCTCGTGCGTACGGGGCTGGAGGCCCTCGGGGTCGCCGAGCAGCGCGACGGCCTCGGGGGCGCGCAGCAGCAGGTCGGGGGCGAGGCGGCCGGCGGACAGGACGCGGGCGAGGTTCTCGGCGGCGGCGCCCTCGTCGCGCAGGAGCCGCAGGTACCAGGGGGTCTTGCCGAGGGCGTCGGAGACCTTGCGGAAGTTCAGCAGGCCCGCGTCCGGGTCGGCGGAGTCGGCGAACCAGCCCAGCATCACGGGCAGCAGGGTGCGCTGGATGGCGGCCTTGCGGGTGACGCCGGAGGCGAGGGCCTCCAGGTGGCGCAGGGCCGCGACCGGGTCGGCGTACCCGAGGGCTTCGAGGCGCTGGCCGGCGGCGCGCGGGGAGAGCCGGGTCTCGCCGGGGGTGAGCTGGGCGACGGCGTCGAGGAGCGGCCGGTAGAACAGCTTCTCGTGCAGGCGGCGGACCACGGAGGCGTGCCGGCGCCAGGCCTTGTTGAGCTCGGCGACGGGTTCGGTGCGCAGGCCCATGGAGCGGCCGAGGCGCCGCAGGTCGGCCTCGTCCTCGGGGACGAGGTGGGTGCGGCGCAGCCGGTAGAGCTGGATGCGGTGCTCCATGGCGCGCAGGAAGCGGTACGCGTCGTTCAGCTGGGCGGCGTCGGCGCGGCCGACGTAGCCGCCGGCGGCGAGGGCGTGCAGGGCGTCGAGGGTCGAGCCGGAGTGCAGGGTGGCGTCGCTGCGGCCGTGCACGAGCTGGAGCAGCTGGACGGCGAACTCGACGTCGCGCAGGCCGCCCGGGCCGAGCTTGAGTTCGCGGTCGACCTGGGCGGCGGGGATGTTGTCGACGACGCGGCGGCGCATCTTCTGGACGTCGGGGACGAAGTTCTCGCGCTCGGCGGCCTGCCAGACGAGGGGGCTTATGGCCTCGATGTACTCGGCGCCGAGCGCCTCGTCGCCCGCGACGGCACGGGCCTTGAGGAGGGCCTGGAACTCCCAGGTCTTGGCCCAGCGCTGGTAGTAGGCGAGGTGGGAGGCGAGCGTCCGGACGAGCGGACCGTTCCTGCCCTCGGGGCGGAGGTTGGCGTCGACGGGCCAGATGGTGCCCTCGACGGTGGTCTCGGAGCAGATCCGCATGAGGTGGGAGGCGAGGCGGGTGGCGGCCTGGACGGCCTTGCCCTCGTCGGCGCCGTCGGTGCCGTCGCCGCCGTCCCCGACGAAGATCACGTCGACGTCGGAGACGTAGTTGAGCTCGTTGCCGCCGCACTTGCCCATCGCGATGACGGCGAGCCGGCACCGTGCCGCGTCCTCGGGGGCGGCCGCGGAGGCGATGCGCAGGGCCGCGCGGAGCGTGGCGGTGGCGAGGTCGGCGAGCTCCGCGGCGGTCTGGGCGACGTCGGTGGTGCCGCAGACGTCCCGGGCGGCGATGGACAGCAGACAGCGGCGGTAGGAGACGCGCAGCTGGACGGGGTCGTGGGCGTCGGCCAGCCCCTTCTCGAACTCGGGCAGCCCGGGGTGCAGGTCGGCGGCCTCGTACGTGACGAGGGACCGCCAGTCGCGGGGGTGGCGGGCGAGGTGGTCGCCGAGCGCCTCGGAGGCACCGAGCACGCCGAGGAGGCGGTCGCGGAGCGGCTTGGCGCTGACGAGGGTGTCGAGGAGGACGGGCCGGTCCTCCTCGGTCTGCGCCTCCGCGAGCCGGACCAGTCCGAGGAGGGCGAGGTCGGGGTCAGCGGTCGCCCCGAGGGCGTCGAGGAGGACCGGGTCGGTCCGTACGGAGGCCAGCGCGTCGGCGTCGAGGAGCCGGGCCGCGGTGGAGGGGTCGGTGAAGCCGCTGCGCAGCAGCCGGATGAAGGTGCTGCTCCTGCGTCCCGGGACTGTCATCCCGTGGCCTCCCGCGGTCGTCGCCGCCACTGCCCTGGCGTGCATGTGGTGCCCTGTGGTGCCTGTGGTGCCTGTCGTACCCGGGCTGAGCCTATCCGGAGCAGGCGTTCGACTCACCCGACGCGGACGCGACGCGAGCGGTGACGTCCGGCCGTCGGGCGAGGCGGGGGGCGGGTGGGGCGGTCGGCCCGGGGGCCTGCGGGGCCGCGTGCACTGCGGGGCCGCGCGACAGCAGGGGCCGCGCGACAGCAGGGCCCCGCGACAGCGCCGGCCCGGGGCTCGGGTGAAACCGGCGGCGGCGGGCGCGCGGCCGTGGCGGGCCGCGGGGGCGGTGCTGCCGGGGGCGGCCGGGCGGCGGGCCCCCTGGGTGCCCCCTCGGAGGTCGGCTCCGGCAGCGGCCCGTGCCGCCGGGGGGGAGGGGCCGCCCCGGGTGACCCCGGAGGCCGACGCCGGGCGCGCCCGTCCTGCCGGGCCAGGACGCTGCCGGTGCTGATGGAGCAGGGGACGGCCCGTGCTGCCGGCGAGCTGGTCAGAAGGACGGACCGCCCCTGATGACCCC